>NZ_BTGO01000006.1:0-214098 GCF_042846595.1 Microbacterium sp. MTN4-26 | reverse complement strand
CTTCGCTCGCTCAACGACCGGTGGGCGCGGGTGCTCAACGGCCGGGAGAGGCGGCGGGCGGGGCGGGTCAGGCGGGGAGGTGGCGGGCGCCCCAGGTGAGTTCGCGAGTCTCGCCGGGGGCGAGCCAGATCAGATCGATGCCGGAGTTCAGGGCATTCGGCGGCGCGGACATCGGCTCGAGCGCCACCGCGCGACCGACACCGTCGGCGCCGGGGAAATCGGCGGGCGTGAACACCTGCAACCACCCGAACTCCGGATCGGCCCACACCTCCGTCGCCGCACCGTCCGGCGCTTCCAGCCGCGCGATCGTCCCCCGGGTGTCGCGATTCGCGAGTCGCCCGTAGGCGACGTTCAGATCGGCACCGTGGAGCGAACGCCCACCGCGCAGATCGAATTCGCCCGCGGTCACATCCCGCTCCGCGACCGGATTGAGGCGCTCGTCGAGCTCGAGACGAACACCGGCGTCGACCCGCAGCGTCAGCTCATCCGTCGACACCTCGCCGACGCGGAAGTAGGGATGCGCGCCGACGGCCCACGGGGCCGGCGCATCCGCGTGATTGCGCACGCCGTGCGTCACGGCCACACCGTCGCCGTCCAGCGCGTATGTCACCCACGACTCGAGCAGCAACGGCCAGCCGTGCTGCGGATGGATCATCGCGGCGAGCGTGAGCGACCGATCCGTGCGCTCACGCAGCGTGTAGGCCGTGTTGCGCAGCAGACCGTGGATGGCACCGCCGCGCGCGACATCCGTCACGTCGAGCTGCTGCGTCGCGCCGTTCAGCTGCCAGCGCGCATCCGCAACGCGATTCGGCCACGGCGACAGCACGATGCCACACCCCTTCGGCGGCAGTCCGCTCGGGTCGACGGTCTCGGTGATCCGGATGCCGCGCACCCGCACCTCCCGCAGCACGGCGGCGAGCGCACTCACCTCGACGCGCACCGCGCCGTCGTCGAGCACGAACTGTTCTCCCAGGATGTCGGTCACGGCGCCCAGCCTAGGGCTCGCGCCGGCCGAACGACCCACCACGTCTCCCCGACATCCGCAACCCCCTGCACGCTCGGCCGCGCAGCCTCTTGAGTAGACGAGGACGAAAGGGGAACAGTCACGATGACGACAGAAGAATCGACGAACCGCCACGACGACAGCGCCGCGCCCGGTCCGAACGAGGGCACCCGCGGCGCCGGCTCGGAGTCGCCGGAAGAGGGCGAAGCCGCGATGGATGCCGCCGAAGAGGCCACGGTCGACGACCGCGGCGAGGACTGACCGCACCCGGGTGCCCGCTGCAGAACGCAATGCGGGCCCGCCACCCACCGGGGTGACGGGCCCGCATTGCGGCTGGGCGAGGATCAGGCGTCGAAGCGCGCTCCGGCCGGGTCGCTGTCGAGCACGAACAGCACCAGCAGGATGATGCCGCCGACGACCGGAATGAACCCGAGGAACCAGAACAGGCCCGAACGATTCGTGTCGTGCAGACGGCGCCACGAGAGCGCCAGGGTCGGCACGATGATCGCGAGCCACCAGATGACCAGCAGTGCGATCCCCACACCGAACAGCGGGCCGGGCGCCGACGCACCGGTGGCCGAGTCGATGCTCGCCCCGGCGAAGCCGCCGATCGCGGTGATGATGTAGAGCACCGTCACGATGATGATGTTCGCGAGGTACCACCACCAGAACTCGCTGCGGCTCGCGCGGCCGCTGAAGGTCGCGTACTTCTTCCAGAAGCGGGTGAAGGCCTGCCCGAACGACGCACCGTAGAGCGGCTGCGACAGCGACGGCGAGGCGGGAACGTTGGTCACGGATATCCCCCAAGAGATCGGATGCGGATCCGCCCAATCGGGCGGCATCCCTACTGTGCCCGAACCGCGGGCCGCCGTGCGGGATTGTGACGCGGCCCGACACGAATTCAGCGGTGCAGGTGCGCGCGCTGACCCTCGCGGTCGAACACCATGACGAGCTCGGCGGGCGCGTCGATCGCGGTCATCGCGTGAGGCGTCATCGTCGAGAACTCCGCCGCCTCCCCCGCACCGACCTCGATCCGCCGCTCGCCCAGCTGCAGCAGCACGCGACCTTCGAGCACGAGGAACCAGTCGCATCCCGGATGCACGCGGGGTGCGGGCAGCGCGGCTTCGGGTTCCAGCCGCATCTTCATCGCCAGGGTGCGCCCGTCGACGCGGTTCAGCGCCCACGTGGTGCGATTGCCCGCACGATGCTGGGTGGGACGGATGACGACGTCGTCATCGTCGTCGGCGTGGAAGAGGGCATCCAGGCTCACCTGCAGCGCGCCGGCGAGCGGCACCAGCACGTCCAGGCTCAGCGCGCGCTTGCCGGTCTCGATGCGACTGATCGTCGACGCGCTGAGATTGCTCCGCGCGGCGATCTCATCGAGCGAATAGCCGAGGGTGGTGCGGATGCTGCGCAGGCGGGCGCGGGCGAGCTTCTCGACGTCTGCGGTCACCATGGAATGAGCATGCACCGGCCTTGCGAATTGTGCAAGCCGACATCCTGAATACGCCAGACGAGCTTACGCTGTCGACATGGGCCACCACCACGATCAGCACAACGCCGCCGCACACACCCCGCCCGCGATGACGCGTCGCTGCGACGTCGCCGTGATCGGCGGGTCCGCCGCCGGCCTCGCCGGCGCGCTGCAGCTCGCCCGCCAGCGCCGGTCGGTCATCGTCGTCGACGACGACACGGCACGCAACGCCCCCGCCGCGCACATGCACAGCTACCTCGGGCGCGAGGGCGCACCGCCGGCCGAGCTGCGCGCGATCGGCCGCGAGGAAGTCCGCTCGTACGGCGGCGAAGTTCTGTCCGGGCGCGTGCTCGATGTGCGGCGCGACGGCGACCTCTTCCGCCTCGAGCTCTCCGGCGGCAGCGCGCTGCTGGCGCGACGGGTGCTCGTCGCATCCGGCCTGACCGACGAGCTGCCCGAGATCGACGGGCTGCGAGAGCGGTGGGGCCGCGAGGTCATCCACTGCCCCTTCTGCCACGGCTGGGAGGTGCGCGACCGCCGGGTGGTGCAGATCGTGACGACACCGCTGGGGCTGCATCCGACTCCGCTCATGCGGCACCTCACCGACCGGCTCACGGTCGTCGTGCACGACGGCACCGGCATCGATCGCGACGCCCTGCAGACCCTCGCCGCCTCGGGCGTGCCCGTCGTCGAGACCGCGGTGTCGCGCGTCGCCGAGGCCGACGGCGCCCTCGGGATAGAGCTCGTCGACGGCCGGATGCTCGCCGCCGACGCCGTGCTCGTGGGATCGCGCTTTCATGCACGGACCGGCATGCTCACCGGCCTCGGTCTGCAGGCGACACCCCACCCCAGCGGTCTCGGCGAGACGCTCGCGGTGGATGTCACCGGCCGCACCGCCGTCGACGGCGTCTTCGCCGCGGGCAACGTCGCCGACCCGAGCCTGCAGGTGCTGCCCGCCGCGGCGAACGGCAGCCTCGTCGGCGCGCAGATCGCCTTCAGCCTCGCCGGCGACGATCTGGCCTCGGGCGCCCGCCCCTCCGGCGTGGAGGTCGAATGGGACGATCGCTACGGCGGCGAGCGCGTCTGGAGCGGCAACCCCAACGGCACGCTGGTCGCCGACGCATCCGACCTCGTCCCCGGTCGAGCGCTCGACGTCGGCACCGGCGAAGGAGCGGATGCGCTGTGGCTCGCCGAGCGGGGATGGCACGTGACCGCATCCGACGTCTCCTCCCGCGCCCTCGGGCGGGTCGAGGAGGAAGCCGCGCGCCGCGGGCTCGACGTGCGCACCGTGCACGCGGATGCGAACAGCATCCACCCCTACGGCGCGGAGGAGTACGACCTCGTCTCGCTGCAGTACGGATCCTTCGCCCGCACACCCGAGGGCCGCGGCCTGCAGGCGCTGCTCGGTGCCGTCGCACCGGGAGGAACGCTGCTGGTCGTCGCGCACGAGCCGTCGTGGGCGCTCGAGCAGAGCGATCCGGCGGCGCACACGCGCATCTTCGATCCGGCGGCGTACGTCGGCGTCGACGAGATCGCCGCTGCACTCGCGGCCGACGGCGGCTGGCGCATCGAGGTGCGCGAGACGCGGCCGCGACCGGCCGGAGCCGCCAGCGGCCACCACGTGGAGGATGTGGTGCTCCGCGCCGTGCGAGCGCCGTGACAGAGTGGAAACGTCTGTCTGGTAAGACAGAGTGTCTGTCTTCTCTCATGGGGGTTTCATGCGTCTTTCGGTGATCGGGTGCGGGTACTTGGGTGCGGTGCACGCGGCGGCGATGGCCTCGATCGGTCACGAGGTGGTCGGGATCGATGTCGATGAGCGGAAGATCGCGTCGCTGTCGAAGGGTGACGCGCCGTTCTTCGAGCCGGGCCTGCAGGAGATCCTCACCGAGGGCATCTCGTCCGGACGCCTGTCGTTCACGACCGACATGGCCGCCGCGCAGGGCGCGAAGGTGCACTTCATCGGTGTCGGCACGCCGCAGCAGGCCGGCGGATACGCCGCCGACCTCACCTACGTCAACGCGGCCGTCGACGGCCTGCTCCCCTACCTGTCCGAGGGCGACCTCGTCGCGGGGAAGTCGACCGTGCCGGTCGGCACCGCCGCGAACCTCGCCGGCCGTGTCGCCGAGACCGGTGCGACGCTGGTGTGGAATCCCGAGTTCCTCCGCGAAGGCTGGGCCGTGCAGGACACCGTCGACCCCGACCGGCTCGTCGCCGGCGTTCCGTCCGAGAACGGTCATCCCACCCCCGAGGGAGAACGCTGCGCCGATGTGCTCCGCGAGGTGTACCACACCGCCATCGCCAAGAACACGCCGTTCATCGTCACCGACTACGCCACCGCGGAGCTCGTGAAGGTCTCCGCCAACGCGTTCCTGGCCACGAAGATCAGCTTCATCAACGCGATGGCCGAGATCGCCGAAGTCACCGGCGCCGACGTCACCACCCTCGCCGACGCGATCGGCCACGACGCCCGCATCGGCCGCAAGTTCCTCGGCGCCGGCATCGGCTTCGGCGGCGGCTGCCTCCCGAAGGACATCCGTGCATTCAGCGCCCGCGCCGAAGAACTCGGCAAGGGCGAATCGGTCGCGTTCCTCCGCGAGGTCGACGCGATCAACCTCCGCCGCCGCGACCGCGCCGTCGACCTCACCGTCACCGCCCTCGGCGGCACCGTCTACAACAAGAACGTCACCGTCCTCGGCGCCGCGTTCAAACCCCACTCCGACGACATCCGCGACTCCCCCGCCCTCGACGTCGCCGTGCGCCTGCACGGCCTCGGCGCGAAGGTCACCGTCACCGACCCCGCCGCGATCGAGAACGCCCGCCGCATCCACCCCCAACTCGACTACGTCGAAGACCGCGACCAGGCCCTCACCGGCGCCGACGCCGTCATCGTCGTCACCGAATGGGACGAATGGCGCCGCGACCTCGACCCCGCCCACGCCGCCACCCTCGTCACCGGCAAGGTCGTCATCGACGGCCGCAACTGCCTCGACGCCACCGCCTGGCGAGGGGCCGGCTTCGAATACCACGGCATGGGCCGCCCCTGACGCGACGCCCGCGGACGACGGCCTTCGCCGCCGGCGCCCGCCGCCGACCCCCGGGCGGACGGAGCCGTTTCCCCTGTCCATGTGCCCCAACTCAGGCTCCGACGACGTAAAGCGCCATCTGGGAAACCTCAGGCACTCGCTGAGCCTGAGTTAGGGCCGGATCCGCGGGTGAGCCGGCACCCGACCCAAAGCACCGGCGGCATCGACATTGCCACCGGCACGACGCCCAGGTTGGGCGTGGGCAACCACCACCCGCGTGCCCTTACTCAGGGTGCGACGGCCTGCCGGGGCCGAATGCGAGCCGGTAAGACCTTCTCAGCCTGAGTTGGGGCACGTCAGCCGCGCGACTCCGCCCTCACGTCACCTCGACGCGCCGGAAGCAGCGCCCTTCGTCTTCGACTCGCCGGAACCGGGCCCCTCGTCGCCGGCGGCGGGATCGTCATCCGCGGGCTCGTCAGACGCCTCCGATGCCTCGACGGTGCCCGACCGCTCGACGCTCCGCGACGCCTCGGCGTCTCCCGAATCCCCGGACGGGGCCGGATCCGCGACCTTGAGGCCGTCGGGGCGGATGAGCTCGCGCACCTCGGCCATGAAGCTCGTCATCTGCTGCTGCTGCCAGCGCAGCTGCCGGGCACGGTCTTCGGCGTCGCGCAATACGTCGTTGCTGTGTCCGGTGACGGTGTCGACGATCTTCTGCGCCTTCTCGCGCGCCCGGTCGATGGTCTGCTGCGCCTTCACCCGCGCGTCGGCGTCGATCTGCTGCGCCTGCGCGCGCATGAGGCGCTCGTAGTCCTCGGCCTTGTTCGAGATGCGCTGCGCGTGCTCGAGGGATGCCGCCACCTGCGCGTTCGCATCGGACGTGATCCGCTCGGCGTGGGAGACCGCTTGGTTGTGCAGCACGAGGAACTCCTGCTGGGCATCGTCCTGCCGCCGCGTGAGAGTCTCCTCGAACTCCAGCACCCGCGCGTTCATCTCCCGCACGGCCGCCTCGGCCTCGGTGCGCATGTCGGTCGTCTCGCGGGTCACCATCGCCCGCAGCGCCGCCGCACCCTTCTCAGCCTCGGACCGGATCGCCTCCGCCTCGCGCTCCGCCTGCTGCACCTTCTCGGTCGCGTGCGCGGCCTCGCGCTCGAGACGCGCCTCGTGCGCCGTGTACTCCGTGTCGATGCGCAGCCGGTTCTGGTCGGAGTCGTGCTGCGCCTTCTCGACGATCGTCGCCGCGTCGGTCTTCGCCTCGGATCGCACACCCTCAGCCTGCTCGCGTGCGGCTTCGAGCAGGCGCTCGGCCTGCGACGCGGCGTTGCGGATCAGCAGGCTCGCCTGCTCCTCTGCCACCCGCAGCACGGCCTCGAACTGCTCGCGGTCGTTGGCAACACCCTCTTCGACGGGGGTGCCCGCAAGCTCCGCGGTGAGCGCCGTCACCTTCGTCTCGGCCTCGCCCAGCTGGGCGGTCGCCGCGGCGAGGTCGGCTTCGAGCTGAGCGTGCGCCTCCTGCTGCTCCGAACGCAGCTTGTCGAGGGCCCCGGCGTTGTCCGAGACGAGCTTCTCGATCTCGGCCTGCTGCTCCGCACGCATCTCGTCGAGCGAGTCGCGACGCGACTGCTCGGTGGCGGCGAGCTCGTTCTGATAGCGCTGCACGCGCGCCGTCAACTCCCCGATGGCGTCGTCGACCTCGCGGCGTTCGTACCCGCGGAAGGCGACGGTGAACGCGTTGCCGCCCTCACCCGAGCCGCCGCCCTGCTCGTTCTGCGAAGACAGAAGCTCGTCGAATGCATCGTGTCGGACGTCGTCGGACATGCGGAACCTTCCAGCGAGGGGGGGATGCCGGCCGGCGAGCCGACCCCTCCACCCTGCCTCATCGACCCGTGATTCACCCGGGGAGATTCCTATGAGATGCCGCAGAGCCCGCACGTGCGAACCCGACACGGCCCCGCTAGCGTGTGAGGCATGAACCGTCCTCTCGGAGTCACCCTCGTCGCGATCGTCGCCTGGCTCGTCGGGTTCTTCCAGATCATCGGGGCGATCTTCGGCATCCTCGGCGGACTGCTCATCACCCCCTCGGCGCTGCTCGCCTGGATCAGCCTCGTCGTCGGCGTCGTCACCCTCGCCGTCGGTGTCGGCCTGTGGCGCGGCAACAACACGGCCCGCATCATCGCCACCGTCGTCTTCGTCATCAACATCGCCCTCGAGATCATCGGCATCTTCACCGGCGAGGGGCTGTTCGCGGGAATCTTCGGATCGGTGCTTCCGCTGATCGGACTGCTGCTGCTCTACACCAGCTCCGCCAGCCGCTACTTCCGCTCTTAGGCGGGCACCCAACGCGTCGCACCCACACCGCGCGCGTTCATAACCTCCTCTCCGGACCGGGTATCGACCTGAGGGCGCCCAAAACGCGCATTCACGTCGGTTGTTGAGGAGTTATAAACCTCGCCCTATTCGCATGAGGGTTGTAGATCGCAATCTATGCGCTTAGACTCCTGGGAGCCATCGCAATCTATGCGCATAGATCCACAGCCGGATCAGCCGCGATTCAAGGAGGAACACGTGAAGCTCAAGACCGCTCTCGGGGGTGTCGCGGTGCTCACCGCCGCATCCCTCACCCTCACCGCGTGCGGACGCGCGGACGAGGGCGCCTCCGGCCCGTCCGAGGCCGTCACCCTCGACGACAGCCCCGCCGAAGGCACCATCACCGTATGGGCGATGGGCGCCGAGGGCGAGGCGCTTCCCGACTTCGTCGCGGCGTTCGAAGAGGCGAACCCCGACGCGACGGTCGAGGTCACCGCGATTCCCTGGGATGCCGCCCACAACAAGTTCCAGACCGCCATCGCGGGCGGCACGACACCGGATGTCGCCATGATGGGCTCGACGTGGATGGCCGACTTCGGCGACGCGTTCGCCACCGTCCCCGACGCGATCGACACCGCCGACTTCTTCCCCGGCGCCGTCAGCACCACCGAGTTCGACGAGCGCGCCGCCGGCGTGCCGTGGTACGTCGACACGCGTGTGCTCTACTACCGCACCGACCTCGCCGCCGAGGCCGGATGGGACGAAGCTCCGACCACGTGGGACGAGCTGAAGCAGATGGCCACCGACCTGCAGACCGAGGCCGGCAGCGAGTGGGGCATCCGCCTGCCCGCTGGCGCGGACTCGTTCCAGGGGTCGATGTGGATGCCGTGGTCGGCCGGCGCGGAGCTCACCGACGGAGAGTCGTGGACCCTCGACACCCCCGAGATGGCGGAGGGGCTGGAGTACTACCAGAGCTTCTTCGACGAGGGACTCGCCGACCCGAACGCCGACTTCTCCTCGGGCGCGACGGAGTCGGAGTTCGTCTCCGGCGTCTCCCCGATGGTCGTGGAGGGTCCCTTCCTGCGCGGCTCGCTGGAGCTGGCCGCCGGTGAGGAGTTCGCCGACCAGTACGCCACCGCGGTGCTGCCGGCCGACGAGGAGTCGGTGTCGTTCAGTGGCGGCGCGAACCTCGTCGTCTTCGACGGCAGCGACAACGCCGAGTCGGCATGGAAGCTCGTCGACTGGCTGAGCCAGCCCGAGACGCAGGTCGCGTTCTACGAGGCCACCGGTGACCTCCCCGCCGCGCAGTCGGCCTGGGACGACCCGGCGCTCGCCGACGACGCCAGCCTCGAGACCTTCGGCACGCAGCTCGAGACCGCCAAGGCCCCGCCGGTGACCACCAGCTGGGTGCAGGTGGCCGCGAAGGGCGACCAGGCCCTCGAACAGCTCCGCCGCGGCGACGGCGACATCGCCGGCGTGCTCGCCACCCTTCAGGCAGACGCCGACGCCATCGGCCTGGAGTGACCTGACCCATGTCGACCTCGACACTCGTCGCTCCCGGGGCCCGCACGGGCTCCGGGAGCCCGGGAACCCGCAAGGGCGGGCTGCACGATCGGCAGCGCAAGCGTCAGGCCCTCATCGCATGGGGCTTCGCACTCCCCTTCGTCGCCGTCTTCGCGGTGTTCATGCTCTTCCCGATCATCGGGTCGTTCGCGATGTCGTTCACCGACTTCACCTCACGCGACATCCAGAGCCCGTTCGCGGTGAACGTCGTGTGGTTCGAGCAGTACCTCACCCTCTTCCAGGATCCGCGGTTCCTCACCTCGATGCGGGTGACGGCGGTGTTCGTGCTCGTCGGCATCCCGCTGACGATGGTCGTCGCCCTCGCCCTGGCGCTCGCGCTCAACAGCGGTCGCGGCAAGATCGTGTCGTTCTTCCGCGTCGGCTACTACGCCCCGGTCGTCACGAGCATCGTCGCCGTCGCCGTGGTCTGGCGCTACATCCTGCTGCCCGACGGACTGCTCAACTCCGCCCTCGCACTCGTGGGCATCGAGGGCCCCAACTGGCTGAACGACACCACGTGGGCCCTGCCCTCGCTCATCGTCATGGCGGTGTGGCGCAACGTCGGCACCCTCATGATCATCTTCCTCGCGGGCCTGCAGGCCGTGCCCGAAGACGTCAACGAGGCGGCGACGATGGACGGCGCATCCGCGTGGCGACGCCTCGTGTCGGTGACCCTGCCGCTGCTGCGCCCCACCCTGCTGCTGGGTGCCGTGCTCATCTCGGTCGGCTACCTGCAGTTCTTCGAGGAGGCGTTCGTGATGACCCGCGGCGGCCCCCTCGACTCGACCCTCTCGGTCGCCTACTACACCTACCAGCAGTTCGGATTCGGCGAGTACGGCCTCGCCTCGGCGGCCAGCTACGTGCTCTTCCTCGCGATCGCCCTGCTGAGCCTGCTGCAGTTCCGCCTGCTCCGATCGAAGGACTGAACCGATGACGACGACCGTCCTCGACCGTCCCGTGGATGCCGCCGCGGCCGCATCCCCCACCCCGCCCCGCCGGCGCAGGCGCCGCGGCTTCGGACCCCGCGCCCTCACCTACACGGTGCTCACCGTGGGGCTGGTGCTGTGGCTCATCCCGTTCGTGTGGATGCTGCTCGGGTCCCTCAAGACACAGGGCGAGATCCTGCAGCGGCCGCCGACATGGCTGCCGCAGAACCCGACGCTGGAGAACTTCGCGGCCTGGTTCGGGCCGCTGGATTTCTGGCAGTTCTTCGCCAACAGCGCGATCGTGGCGGTGTTCACCGTGCTCGGCAACCTCGTGTTCTGCTCGATGGTCGGATACGCGCTCGCGAAGATGGAGTTCCCCGGCAAGCGGCTGCTGTTCCTGCTGGTGATGGTGACCCTCATGGTGCCGGGCGTGGTGACCTTCGTGCCGCTGTTCGTGATGGTCTCCTCTCTCGGACTCGTGAACACCTACCCGGCGCTGATCCTCCCGTTCGTCACCGCCCCGGTGGGCGTGTTCCTCATGCGCCAGTTCATGCTCGGCATCCCCGAGCCGCTGCTGGAGGCGGCACGCCTGGACGGGGCCGGCGAGTGGCGCATCTTCACGCGGATCGTCATGCCGCTGTGCGGTCCGCCGCTGGCGACCCTCGGCATCCTCACGTTCCTGTCGTCGTGGAACAACTTCCTGTGGCCGCTCGTGGCCGCCCAGACCGAGGAGATGTACACCCTCCCGGTGGCCCTGTCGCTGTACTCGACCGGGCAGAACGCCACGAACTACGGGCTGCTGCTGGCAGGGTCCGTGCTGGTGATCACCCCGATCATCGTGCTGTTCGTGTTCCTGCAGCGCTGGTTCATCCGCGGCGTCGCGACCACGGGCCTGAAGTGACCGGCCCGGCCGCGCCGCGCATCCCTGTTTCCGACCCGAGACCCCCTCTGGAGCCCTTCCGATGCAGCCCACCCTCTCGACCGCACCCGATGGCACACCCTTCCGCGACCTCAACGGCAACGGCGTGATGGATCCCTACGAGGACCCTCGCCTCACGCCGGAAGAACGCACCGCCGACCTCCTCGCGCGCCTGTCGCTCGAGGAGAAGGCGGGCCTGATGTTCCAGACGGTCATCGAGCTCGGCGACGACGGCGATCTGCTCGAGACCCCCGGAGCGATCTCGAAGTCGCCGACCTCGACGGTGATCCTCGGCAAGGGGATGAGCCACTTCAACGTGCACCACATCCCGACCGCACGGGCCGGCGCCCGCTGGAGCAACAACCTGCAGCGGCTGGCCGAGCAGACGCCGCACGGCATCCCCGTGACGATCAGCACCGACCCGCGCCACGCGTTCGTCGAGAACACCGGGGTCGCCTTCTCGGCCGGGCCCTTCTCGCAGTGGCCGGAGCCGATGGGCCTCGCTGCCCTCGACGACCTCGAGGTCATCCGCACCTTCGCCGACATCGCCCGGCGGGAGTACTGCGCCGTCGGCATCCGCGCGGCGCTGCACCCGCAGATCGACCTGCCGACCGAGCCCCGCTGGGGACGCCAGGCGCAGACGTTCGGCTACGACGCCGAGCGCGTGTCGCAGATCACGGCCGCGTATCTCGAGGGCTTCCAGGGCGACGCGCTCGGGCCGGAGTCGGTCGCGTGCACGACGAAGCACTTCCCCGGCGGCGGACCCCAGCGCGACGGCGAGGACGCGCACTTCCCGTACGGCCGCGAGCAGGACTACCCGGGCGGGATGTTCGAGTACCACCTCGCGCCGTTCCGCGAGGCGATCCGCCGCGGCACGGCCGGCATGATGCCGTACTACGGCATGCCGGTCGGCCTCGAGCGCGACGGGCGGGCGATCGACGAGGTCGGGTTCGCCTACAACCGGCAGATCGTCACCGACCTGCTGCGCGAGGAGCTCGGCTACGACGGCGTCGTGGTCACCGACTGGGAGCTCGTCAACGACAACCACGTCGGCGACCAGGTGCTCCCCGCCCGCGCATGGGGTGTGGAGCACCTCGACGCGACGGGGCGCATGCGCATGCTGCTCGAAGCCGGCGTCGACCAGTTCGGCGGCGAGGAGTGCGTGGACCTGCTGCTGGACCTCGTGCGCTCGGGAGCCGTCGCCGAGGAGCGCCTGGATGCGTCGGTGCGGCGCATCCTGCTGGTGAAGTTCCAGCTCGGCCTGTTCGACGACCCCTACGTCGACGAAGACGCCGCGGAGCGCATCGTCGGAAACGCCGCCTTCCGCGAAGCCGGCACACGGGCTCAGGCGGAGTCGGTCACGGTGCTCGTCGACCGGGAGGAGACGCTGCCGCTGTTCGCCGCACCCGGCGCGCGGATCTACGCCGAGGGCCTCGCCGATCATGCCCTCGCCGCGTACGGCGAGCGCGCCGCGCGGCCCGAGGAGGCGGATGTCGCGATCGTGCGGATCGGGGCGCCCTTCGACCCGCGCGACGACCTTTTCCTGGAGAAGTGGTTCCACCAGGGGTCGCTGGAGTTCCCGCCCGGACTCGCCGTGCGTCTCGCGCGCATCGCCGATCAGGTGCCGCTCGTGATCGTCGTGAACCTCGATCGCCCGGCCGTGCTCACCCCGCTGCTGCCGGTCGCATCCGCCCTCGTCGCCGACTACGGCAGCTCGGACGAGGCCGTCCTCGCGGCCCTGTCGGGCCGCATCCCGCCGCGCGGCGTGCTGCCGGTGGAGATTCCCCGGTCGATGGATGCGGTGCGCGCGTCGGCGACGGATGTTCCCGACGGCACCGCCGACCCCGTCTTCCCGCGCGGTTTCGGCCTGCGTCCGGTGGCGCCGGCCCCGGTGGCGGCGGCCTCGGAGCCGGTGGCGGCGCGTCAGTAGGATCTCCCAGGAGAGCGAGGAGCACATGCCCACGAGCCGACCGACCGTCTACGACGTCGCGGAGCGGGCCGGCGTGTCGATCGCGACCGTGTCGTTCGCGTTCCGCCGCCCCGACAAGGTGCGTGCTGAGACGCGCGAGGTCGTGCTGCAGGCGGCGCGCGAGATCGGGTACGTGCCGAGCGGCTCGGCGCGCAACCTCGCCCGGGGCCGCACCGGGGTGCTCGGGCTGCACCTGTTCGACCTGCTGCTCGACGTCGCACCCGGAACGCCGGCCGCCGACGAGGGTCTCGTCGATCTGTCGACGCTCGACCTCGGCGCACCCGTTCTGGAGTGGGATGCCGCCGAGGACGCGCGCGCCAGCGAGCCGAAGGTCTTCCCGCTCTACGTGGACGAGGTGCAGCGCGGGTTCGTGCTGGAATGCCGCCGCAACACCACCGGGGTGCTGCTGCGACGCGGCGGCACCGGGCCGAACGAGATCGCCGAGACCGCCGGTCAGGTCGACGGGCTCGCCATCCTCCCCGGCCACGTCGGCCTGGCTCCGACGGCCGCGCTGAGCTCCTCGGTGCCGGTGGTGATGGTCTCCAGTGACGGCGGGCCGGGGCACCACGTGCTCGCCGACAACGTCGGCGGCATCCGTTCGCTCGTCGACCACCTCGTCACCGTGCACGGCGCGCGCAGCCTCGGGTGGGTGGGCGCGGCCGACGGCTGGGATCCCCGCCAGCGCCGCGACGCCTTCGACGAAGCCGTGGTTTCTCACGCGGGGGCGACCGGCGAACTGGTCGACCCGGTGGACGTCGGCGTCGACCCCGTCTTCACCGCCCTGCTCGAGCGGGCCGATGCCGGGTCGCTTCCGGACGCGCTCGTCTGCGCGACCGACCAGACCGCGCTGGCGGTCATCGATGCGCTGCGCGAGCGGGGTGTCGAGGCGCCGCGCG
Organism: Microbacterium sp. MTN4-26; assembly: GCF_042846595.1. NCBI lineage: Bacteria > Bacillati > Actinomycetota > Actinomycetes > Micrococcales > Microbacteriaceae > Microbacterium > Microbacterium sp. MTN4-26. The sequence goes on along the minus strand of NZ_BTGO01000006.1, from coordinate 200,018 downwards.
ACGTGCTGATCGCCGGGTTCGACGGCATCCAGGCCACGCGCACATCCACCCCCACGCTCACCACGGTGCGGCAGCCGATGGAGCTCATGGGCCGCCTCGCCGCCCATCTGCTGCTCACCGACCCGGGCGACGGCTCGATCGCGCCCCGCACGGTGACCGTCGCCGTCGCCCTCCAGCTCGGCGGCAGCTGCGGCTGCGGCTGAGCCCGCGCGTCGCGAGAGGGGTGGCCGGGAGCGGCTGCGGGTGCCGGGGGCGGAAGTCCGGGGCGGGTGGCCTGGTGCGGAAGTCCGGGGCGGGTGGCCCGGTGCGCGCGGCGCGCGCCGGCGCGGGTGCCGCGCGGGTTGCCCCGTGCGCGCGTTCGCAACTCCTCAACAGTGGGCAGCCGAACGGCCGCGCGGCGCGGCTGTGGCGCTTCCGGCCCGATTCTTGAGGAGTTGCGAACCGCGCGGAACAGCTGCGCAGCGGGCTGCGCGGGTCAGGCGTGCGGATCTGTGGCGTTCAGCGTCGCCACCACGTCGGCGTAGTCGCCGCGCTGCTCGCCGTATCGCAGGTGTTTCACGCGCTCGACCTGCACCTCGGTGACATCCGGCTCCGCCTCGAGGATCGACATGACCTCGTCGACGAACTCCGCCAGGGGCATCGCGATCGGGCTCTGCCGCTGACCGGGCATGAGGTCGGTGGCGACCGCCGGCGGTTCGAGCTCGACGATGCGCACCGATGTGCCCGCAAGCTGCAGGCGCAGCGACTCGCTCAGCATGTGGATGGCCGCCTTCGAGGCGTTGTAGCTCGGCGTCGCGCGCAGCGGCGCGAAGGCGAGGCCCGACGAGACGGTCATGATCGTCGCATCCGGCTGGGCACGCAGGTGCTCGATGAGGGCGCCGATCAGCCGGATGGGGCCGAGCACGTTCGTGGTGACGATCTGCTCGGCCGAGGAGACGAAGCCGTCTGGGTGGGTCCAGTCCTCGGCGCGCATGATGCCGGCCATCGCGATCACGACGTCGAGGTCGGGATGCCGCGCGATGACATCCGCGCACGCTGCCGCGATGGAGGCGGCGTCGGCCGTGTCGATTTCGACGGCGTCGATGCCGGGGTGGGCGGCGGCGATCTCGTCGAGCAGGTGCCGGCGGCGACCGCCGACGATCACGGTGTTGCCGGCCGCGTGGAATCGTTCGGCGAGGGCCAGCCCGATGCCGCTCGTCGCGCCGGGGATGAAGATGGTGTTTCCGCTCATTCGCATGGGACGAGTCTTCGCCGGCCGGTCGGGGCCGACCAGAGAGCGCTCATCGGGGGATCGACGATCCCTGGATGGAGCCGGTGGCGCGAGGAAGGATGGGGACATGGATCGGGATGCGCTCGCGGAGTTCCTGCGCCGGCACCGGGAGACGCTGCAGCCGGCCGATGTCGGGTTGGGTGCCGGCGCGCGGCGGCGCGCCCCGGGGCTGCGTCGCGAGGAGGTCGCGCAGCTGGCCACGATGTCGACCGATTACTACACGCGGCTCGAGCAGCGGCGCGGTCCGCAGCCGAGCACGCAGATGCTCGCCGCCCTCGCCCGCGCGCTGCGTCTGACCGCCGATGAGCGCGACTACCTGTTCCGCGTGGCCGGGCATGCCGCGCCCGACCGGCGCACCGCATCCGCCTATGTCTCCCCCGCGCTCCGGCGCGTGTTCGACCGACTCGAGGACACCCCGGCGCTCATCATCTCGACCCTCGGCGAGACGCTCGAGCAGAATGCGCTGGCTGTGGCGCTCTTCGGCGATCACGTGGCCGAGACCGGGTGGAACCGGTACGAGGCGTATCGGTGGTTCGCCGGACCCGGGGATGCTCGCGCGCACTACCCCGAGAGCTACCACCCGCAGCAGAGCCGCGCACTCGTGTCAGGCCTGCGTGCCGCCGTGGGCGAGATGGGCGTCCGCTCCCGAGCGGGGGAACTCGCGGCGGAGCTCACCTCGCGCAGCGCGGAGTTCCGCGACCTGTGGGAGCAGCAGGTGGTGGCGCGGCGCTTCGCCGATCACAAGACGGTGCTGCACCCGGAGGTCGGCGCCATCGAGGTCGACTGTCAGGTGCTGTTCACCGAGGACCGTTCGCAGGCCCTGCTGGTGCTCACCCCGGAACCCGGCGGCGACGACGGCGAGAAGATCCGCCTGCTCTCCGTCGTCGGCACGCAGTCCTTCGGCGCGTGACGCCGCGGAGGCGAGCGACGCCATGCCGGATGCGCGTGTTCGCAACTCCTCAAAGTGGGCAGCCGAAGCGCCGTGCGGCGCGGCTGTGGCGCTTCCCGCCCGATTCTCGAGGAGTTGCGAACCGGGGACGTTCGGCCGACCACGACCGAGCCGCCGCGCTACGGTAGGGGCGTGACTGCTCCCATCGATCCGACCGGCACCTCCGCGTGGGCTGAGCTCGACGCCCACCGCGCTTCGTTCGACCCCGATCTGCGCGGCTGGTTCGCCGCCGACGATGACCGTGTCGGAAAGCTCAGCTTCCCGCTCGCCGACCTGCACGTCGACCTGTCGAAGAACCTCGTCACCGACGAGATCCTCGCCTCGCTCGTGAAGCTCGCCGAACAGACCGGTGTCGCCGAGCGCTACGCCGCGATGCGCGCCGGCGAGCACATCAATACGACAGAGGATCGAGCGGTGCTGCACACCGCCCTCCGTCGCCCGGCCGACGCCGAGCCCGCGCTCGTCGTCGACGGACAGAACGTCGACGACGACGTGCAGGAGGTGCTCTCGCGCATGGCGGCCTTCGCCGACCGCGTACGCAGCGGGGAATGGAAGGGCGTGACCGGCAAGAAGGTCACCCATATCGTCAACATCGGCATCGGCGGCTCGGATCTCGGCCCGGTGATGATCTCGGCCGCGCTGGAGCCATATGCCGATGCCGGCATCCAGGCTCGGTTCGTGTCGAACATCGATCCGACCGACATGGCCCAGAAGACCAAGGGGCTCGACCCCGAGACGACCCTCTTCATCGTCGCCTCGAAGACCTTCACCACGCTCGAGACCCTCACCAACGCCCGGCTCGCGCGAGATTGGCTGTGGGCGGGGCTCGAGGCAGCCGGCGCCATCGACGGGTCGGATGCGGCGAAGACCGACGCAGTGGCCCACCACTTCGTCGCGGTCTCGACCGCCCTGCCCAAGGTCGCCGACTTCGGCATCGACACCGACAACGCCTTCGGGTTCTGGGACTGGGTCGGCGGCCGCTACTCGGTCGACTCGGCCATCGGCCTGTCGCTCATGATCGAGTTCGGCCCGGAGGTCTTCCGCGAGCTGCTCGCGGGCTTCCACGCCGTCGACGAGCACGTCGGCTCGACGCCCCTCGCCGAGAACGTGCCGGTGCTCATGGGGCTCCTGAACGTCTGGTACGTCAACTTCCTCGGCGCCCAGTCGCACGCCGTACTCCCCTATGCCCAGCAGCTCAGCCGCTTCGCCGCGTACCTGCAGCAGCTCACCATGGAATCCAACGGAAAGTCCGTGCGCTGGGACGGCACGCCCGTCACCACCGACACCGGCGAGGTGTTCTGGGGCGAACCGGGCACCAACGGACAGCACGCGTTCTACCAGCTCATCCACCAGGGCACCCGCCTCATCCCGGCTGACTTCATCGCCTTCGCGAACCCCGCATACCCGCTTCAGGACGACGGCCGCGACGTTCACGGACTGTTCCTGTCGAACTTCCTCGCGCAGACCAAGGCGCTCGCGTTCGGCAAGAACGCCGAGGAAGTCGAGGCCGAGGGCACGACGGGTGCGCTCGTGGCCGCCCGCACCTTCGCCGGCAACCGGCCGACCACGTCGATCTTCGCGCCGGCGCTCACCCCGCGCGTGCTCGGCGAGCTGGTCGCTCTGTACGAGCACATCACGTTCACGCAGGGCGTGATCTGGGGCATCAACTCCTTCGACCAGTGGGGGGTCGAGCTCGGCAAGCAGCTCGCGCTGCAGATCGCTCCGGCGATCGAGGGCGACGAGGACGCCATCGCCGCGCAGGATGCATCCACCCGCGCCCTGCTGGAGTACTACCGCACCCACCGCTCCTGAGGGTCTCGGCGCCTGCCGGGGTGGTCTCCGGCCGGAGCGCAGCTCGTGTTCCGAGAGGGCCCGCAGCGGCTTACTCTGCACTCCGGTCCCGCCTGCTCGCCAAAGCCCTCGTCGACCTGTCGCCGGAAATCATGAGGCGGGTGCTGCAGACCACTATCAACGCGCTGCTGTCCGCCGGGACGGACGACGTCGTGCGCCGGATGGACAAGCTGGTCAAGACTCTCGGGATCACCTCGACATCGCCAGACCGACATCTTCGCGCTCACCCGGATTCCCCCGAACGACCCTGGAAGCACGTCGGGTCAACGCTCCGAACGAGGGGCTGAACCGGGTCACATCCTATCGAATCCGCGCACTGACCGCCTACGCCCAATGTCCGGACGCGCGTTGCCAGCACCAGAAGTTCTCAGAATGGTTTGGATCAGATCGGAATTTACCCCGAAGCGAGGAGGCGATCCTGGCACAACCGCGAATTTCCCATTGACGAGACCAGCTCTCCCGCAGTATCGTCCGGTAAATCCGATCGGATCTAAATTCCAACGAAGAAGTGGGAGTGCGATGATGGATTACGGGGACATCGAGAAGCTGTATGCCGGGCTGCGGGTCTCGGACGTGCGCGACGGGATGGACTGGATCGGCCTGTTCAGCAAGGGCTCGGTCTCTCCGTCGATCCGCCCGCTCTTCGACGGTGCGCGCATCGCGGGCCCGGCCCTGACCGTGCGCCTCGTGGCGTCCCACGAGCAGGCGCCGCCCATGACCCCGGACGAGTACACCGACTGGGCGCACCAGTACTGGTACGGCTCGCGCCACATCTCGCCCTACAAGCAGGACATCTCCCGCGGTGACGTCGTCGTCATCGAGGCACCCGATCTGGGTGTGGGGCAGCTGGGGTCGAACAACACCATCGCGTACCTCACGTTCGGCGCGCAGGGCGTGGTCTCCAGCGGCGGCGTGCGCGACACCGACGAGTGCCGCCTGCAGAAGTTCCCCGTCTTCGCGCAGCACATCAGCCAGACCATGACGCAGGGCCGCATCGAGTACCTCGAGCACGGCGTCCCCGTGACGATCGGCGGACAGCGCGTGAACCCGGGCGACCTCGTGGTGGGCGACGGGGACGGCGTGATCATCGTCCCCGAGCAGCACCTCGAGGAGGTCGCGAAGTACGCCCGCCAGGAGGCCGACAACGACAAGCGCGGGCGGCGGAAGATGTACGAGCAGCTCGGCTGGGCTCTCGACGACACCGTGCAGATCGCCTGATCACACGCACGGCTGACCAGAAAGCGAAGACCATGAAGAACACGAAGATGTGGGCTGTGGGAATGACCGTCGTCGGGGCACTCGCCCTCGGCGGGTGCGCGGGACCGGACGGCGACGGAGGGGGCGGCGGCGGCGAGCCGGCGCCCGACCTCGGTGCAGTCGAGGGTGAGATCCAGTACGCCTGGTGGGGCGGCACGGGACGCAACGAGAAGACCCAGGCGGTCATCGACCTGTACACGGCGGCGAACCCCGAGGTCACCGTCAAGGGCACGACGTCGGAGTACAACGCCTACTGGGAGAACGCCAGCGTCCAGGCGGCGGGCGGCAATCTGCCGTGCGTGCCGCAGATGCAGAACCGCGTCATGGCCGACTTCGCTGACCGCGGAGCGCTCCGCCCCCTGGATGACCTCGTGGAGAGCGGCATCATCGACGTCTCGAACATCCCCGAGGGCGTGCTCGACAGCGGCCGCGGCAAGGACGGCAACCTGTACATGATCCCCTACGGCGCCGCATTCGGGGCGCTGCTGGTCAACCAGACGCAGGTCGAGGAGTGGGGCGAGAGCGTGCCCGAGGACGGCTACGACTGGGATGAGCTCGCCACCTGGCTCACGAGCCTCACCGAGGCGTCCGAAACCCCCGCGATCGACATCTTCGGCGGCAACGACGACCAGCTCGAGGCGTGGGTGCGCAGCCAGGGCGACAACCTCTACAACGAGGAGGGCGCGCTCGGCTTCGACAAGGACACCCTCGTGGAGTTCTGGAACTACAGCGAGGCCCTGCGCGAGGCCGGTGTGACCATCAGCGCCGAGCGCGGCTCCGAGCTGATGGGTGTTCCGCTGGAGCAGCAGCCCTTCAGCCAGGGTCAGCAGCCATCCTTCTTCTGGCCGGCGAACGGACTCTCGAGCGCCCAGGCCACGATCGAGGGCGTCGCGCCGGGAACGCAGCTGACCGCGGTCGTCATGCCCAGCGGCGCGGCAGGCCCCGGCAACGCGCTGTGGCTGTCAGGCCTGGCGATCTCGAAGGACTGCGACAACGTCGCGACGGCGGCGTCGTTCATCGACTTCTTCGTCAACGATGAAGAGGGCGCGCTCGTCTACGCCTCGGACAACGGTGCGAACACGAACACGGCGAACCTCGAGGCCCTGCTCGACAGCCCCGACATCTCCGACACGCGCAAGACCGAACTGGAGATGTACGCATACCTGGCCGAGGCCGACATCGCGCCGGTCGTCTACGGCAAGGGGTACCAGAGCGTCTTCCTCGACGCCCTGACCCGCTACTACCAGGGAGTGGCCTTCGGTGACATGTCGGTGGAGGATGCCGCGGACGCGTTCATCGCGGAGGCCGAGGGCACCCTCGGCTGACACCCCTCGCGGAGACGAAAGCGGCTGCGGGACCTCAACGGGTCTCGGAGCCGCTTTCGTGTGCGAGCGGAACCCACGCGCCGGCGGCGTCGGAGGAGCGCTCGGCGGCCTCGATCACGGCGACGACGGCGCGCGCCTGCTCGGCCGATGCCCGCAGCGCGCCCCCGGTGCGCAGCGCGGCGAACACGTCGTCGTACACCTCCGCGCCGAGGACGCCGGGCGGCGTCAGGCCCACGACCTCGTGCGAGGCGCCCGTGTGCAGCCGGATGACGAGGCGGCTGCCGTCCGTGGCGACGGCGGCGCCGGCCTCACCCCACACGGCGAAGCGCGGACCCGGGGGGCCCTGCCAGCGGAAGGTCTCGACCCGGCCGGACAGGGCAGATCCGAAGTCGATCTCGATCCCCGCCCACCGCTCGACGTCTTCGCCTGCGCCGATCGACAGGCGCGCGGAGACGCGACGTGCGTGCGTCTGCGCCAGCTGCAGCACGTGGTCGATGGGATGCGGGCCGATGACGCGCATGACGCCCCCGCCGTCCCGGCGTGAGCGCGCCCACGGCAGTACGCGCTCGCCCGCGTGGGGACGGTGGGTCGTCGTGGACACGTAGTCACCCTGGTGTCCGCGCGACGCAACGATCCGCCACGGCTCGCCCAGATCGCCTCGCTGCACGAGCTCGCGCAGCGCGACGAAGTCCTCCTCCCACCGGCGCTGATGGTGCACCGCGAGCACAGCTCCCGTGGCCGCCGCGCGTCGTCGCAGGTCGTCGGCCTCGACGGTGGTCACCGTCATGGGCTTCTCGACGAGCACGTGGATGCCGCGGTCCAGGAACGCCGCCGCGATGCGGTGGTGCAGGCCGTGAGGCGTCGCGATGACGACCAGCTCGATGCCGGGGTCGCTCAGGAGGGGCTCCCACCCCCGGTGCCACGGCACGGAGAGCTCCGCGTCCGGACCGCCGTTCGAGGTCGCGACCGCGCGCAGGTCGAAGCGATCATCCGCCACGATCCGCGGCAGGTGGTAGTGCCGGCCGCTGTTGCCGAGACCGATGAGGCCGACGCCGATGGGCGCCGCCGACCCGTCAGCCATGCCCGGGATGCCCGTACAGGGCCTCCTCGATCGTCACGACGCCGCCGCCGCGCGCGGCGGACCGGTAGGCCGCCTCCATGATCCCCATGGTGCGCAGGTTGTCGCGGGCGCTGTGCACCGGCCGGCGGCCCTCCGCGATGGCGAGCGCGAACTCCCGGGCGCTCGATCCGTACGACAGCGCCGCGTGCTCGCCGGCGGCGGTCTCGGAGAACTCCGCGCGCTCCGGCTCCCCGCCGAAGGCGGCGCTGCCGACGGCGTCGCCCGACATCGGCAGCGCCCTCTCGACCATCGCGGAGCCGGTGTCGGTGTCGACCCGGAAGGTGTTGCTCGGCATCGCCCGGCTCGCCCAGGACGAGGTCATCGACCCCACGACGCCGTCGGCGAACTCCACGAGCAGCGAGCTGAACTGCTCCCCGCGCACCTCGCTGCCCCGGCGGCGGCGCGTGAGCGCCCGCACCGTGAGGGGCGCCGTCGGCGCGAGCCACTGCATCCGGTCGATGAGGTGCACGCTGAAGATCGCCATCTCGAGCCGGGACTCCTCGGCACGCCAGACGCCGGGCGCCTGCGGGCGGTCCTGGAAGGTGCGCGCCTCGAGGAAGTCGGCCCGGCCCACGTCGGGGCGGTCCAGGCGCGCAGCCAGCCAGGTGTACTCGGGGAACCAGCGGAAGTTCTGGCTCACGGCCATCACGACGCCCGCCTGCTCCGCCGCGTCGGCGTACATCACGGCATCCGCGCCCGACTGGGCGAACGGCTTCTCGATGAGCAGGTGCAGCCCGCGCTCGAGCGCCGGGCCGATCACCTCCCAGCGCACGGCCGGCGGTGTCAGCAGCACGAGGGCGTCGACGGTCCCCGACGCGATCATCTCGTCGGCCGTGTCGAAGCGGTGCGCGATGCCGTGCTGGTCGCAGAACTGGTCGAGGATGCCGCGGCGCGGGTCGCACGCGGCCGCGATCTCCACGGCGTCGGCCCCGATCCCCCGCGCCCCGGCGACGTGCTGGCCGGCGACCCATCCGGTGCCGACGAGCCCGAGCCGCAGCCGCGAGCCGGTCACGAGGCGATCCCGTACCAGCGCAGGGCGGTGCCGCCGTCCACGAGCGCGCGGGCGTCGTCGTCGATAGCCCCGAGCGCCGACCGCGCCCCCTGCCACGCCTCGGCGTGCGAGGCGCGCAGCAGCACGACGGGCCAGTTGGTCGCGAGCATGCACCGCTCGGGGCCGAACCGCGTGAGGGCGTCCTCGATGAACGGGCGCAGGGCGTCCTCGTCCCAGGACGACCAGCGCTGCAGCACGGCCACGCCCACGGAGAGCTTGATCGCGACCTGCGGGTAGGCGGCCAGGCAGTCGAGGCGCCCGAGCCACGCGTCGTGCGCCGCCGGGTCGTGGACGGGCGGGGAGGCGAGGTGATCGACGACGATCCGCAGCTCGGGGAGCTGCTCGGCGGCGACGCACACGGCATCCACCTGCTCGTCGGTGATCGGCACGACGTCCCACGTGAGCGAGGCGTCGGCGGCGGCGCGGAGGGCCGCGAGCCCGGCGCGCTCGCCGGTCCAGCGCATCGGGTCGCTCCCGACGAGGCAGCGCACGCCCACGAGCTTGTCCCCGCCGGGGCTCTCGCGGAGGGCGAGGAGGGAGTCGATCTCCCGCTCGGCGTCGGGGCTCGGCAGGTCGGCATATCCGACCCACCCCAGGATGCGGTCGCTCGCGGCGGCGTACGCGGCCAGGCGCGGGTTCTCGTCGGCGGCGTCGACCGACTGCATGACGATGCTGCCGTCGATGGCGGATGCGTCGAGCTCCGCCTCGAACTCCGCCAGCTCGAACGCGCGGCGCAGCACGGCGTCGTCGGTGGGTCGCCACGGCTGGCGGTCGATCACGTCGATCGGCCAGAGGTGGTGGTGGGAATCGACCGTGAGCATCATCGTCCTTCGAATCGCGGGGTTCGTTTGCCGAGGAACGCCTGCACGCCCTCGGCGAAGTCGGCGCTGCCGTAGATGTCGGCGTAGACGTCGTCGTGCTCGACGTCGGCGAGGGAGGCATCGATGCGCCGCCACAGCCGGCGGAACGAGCCGAGGGTCAGGGGCGCGCACGCCCGGATCGAGGCGAGCATCTCCGCCAGCCGCTCCTCGAGGGCGTCCGGCTCGAGCACCGCGTTGACGAAGCCGGCCTCCCGCGCCTCGTCCGCCCCGAAGAGCCGTGCGGTGAACAGCATCTCGGCCGTGTTGCGACGGCCGAAGGTCGTCGCGAGCCGGTGGATGGATGTCGGGGACAGGGTGTTGCCGATCGTCCGCGCGATGGGCGACCCGAAGCGGGAGCCCGGCGTGCACAGGACGAGGTCGCTGAGCGCTGCGAGCACGATCCCGCCGCCGACGCAGGCCCCGTCGACGACCGAGATGACGGGCACGTCGAGAACGATGAGACCGCGCTGCACCTCGCGCATGCGGGCCTCGTAGGCCACGCCCTCCTCGCCGCCGCCGATCTCCTCGAGCCACCGGATGTCGGTGCCTCCGGCGAACGCCCCGCCGGCGCCCCGCAGCACGACGGCGCGCGCCTCGGGTTCCGCCGCGACGGCGGCGAGCGCCTCCTCGAGGCGCACGTACATCTCGCGCGTGATCGCGTTGCGTCGTTCGGGGTACGACAGGGTGATCGTGACGACCCCGTCCTGCGTCTCGGCGGAGACGGTGCCGCTCATGAGGCGCTCGGGCCGAAGATCTCCTCCTGGTGCTCACCGAGCAGGGGAGGATGCCGGCGGGCCTCGGCGGGCGTGCGGCTCATCTTGATGGGGAATCCGAGTGTCTGCACCGACCCCTCGACGGGGTGCGGGATCGTCTGCACCATCTCCCGGTACTGGGTGTGCGGGTCGCGCAGCACCTCGTCGTACGCGAGGATCGGCCCGCAGGGCACCCCGCCGGCGAGGAGGCGCTCGACCCAGTACTCGGTGTCGTTGTCGGCGAGGATCTCCTCGATCACGCCGGCCAGCTCGGGCTTGCGCCGCATGCGGTCGGGGTTGGTCGCGAAGCGCTCGTCGTTCTCGAGCTCGGGCGCGCCGAGCGCGGCGCAGAGGAAGCCCCACAGGCGCTGGTTGTTGGCGCCGATCGTCATCCAGCCGTCGCGGGTGCGGAACGCCTGGTAGGGCGCCGACATGCGGTGCGACGACCCCGTGCGGGCGGGCACCTCGCCGCTGGCCCAGTACTCCGTCGCCTCCCAGACCGTCAGGCCGAGCGCCGCCTCGAAGAGCGACGTCTCGATGCGCTGCCCCTCCCCCGTCTGCAGCTTGTGCACGTAGGCGGCGGCGATGCCGTACGCGCAGAACAGGCCCGACCCGAGGTCGGCGACGGGCACCCCCGCCTTCGCGGGCGGCGCGTCCGGGTGGCCGGTGACGCCCATGACGCCGGACATGCCCTGGGCGATCAGGTCGTAGCCGGGCCGGTTGGCGTACGGGCCGGTCTGGCCGAACCCCGAGATGCTCGCGTAGATGATGCCGGGGTTGACGGCGGAGACGGCCTCGTAGTCGATGCCGAGCCGGGCGGCGACGCCCGGACGGTAGTTCTCCACGAGCACGTCGGCGTCGGAGATGAGCTCCCAGAACGAGGCCAGCCCGTCCTCGGTGCGCAGGTCGAGCACGACCGATCGCTTGTTGCGGTTCAGCGCGAAGAACGCGGGGCCGTCGTCGCCCTTGCCGGAGCGCCCCCAGGAGTGGCGGGTCTGGTCCCCGCCGCCGGGCGGCTCGACCTTGATCACGTCGGCGCCGAAGTCGGCGAGGAGCATGGTGCAGAACGGACCGGCCATGACCTGGGTCAGGTCGACGACCTTCATTCCGTGCAGAGCGACAGGGTGCATTTCTTCTCTCAGGGGTGGGGGCGGCGAAGGGATGGGCGGGGGGACGGGGTGAACCCGTCCCCCGCGGCATCAGCCGATGGCGCCTTCGGCCTCGTTGGTGAACTGCTCCGCGGCTTCGTCCACCGTCAGATCGCCGAAGGAGATCTGCTGGTAGTAGCGCGTCACCGCCTGCTGGAACAGGCTCGCATAGCCCTTGCCGTAGACGGCGGGCGCGACACCCTCGTCGGCGAGGGTCTGGTAGAGCGCAAGCTCCGACTTCTTCGCCTCCGACGTGGCCGGGTCATCCAGCAGCGCCTGCAGGTTCTCGGTCTGCGTGTTGGCGCCGTTGTCCGACGCGTAGACGAGCGCCGCCTCGGGGTCGTTCACGAAGAAGTCGATGAAGTCGGCCGCCGTGGCGACGTTGTCGCAGTTCTCCGAGATCGCCAGGCCCGACAGCCAGAAGGCGCTGCCGTTGCCGGAGGGGCCGCTGGGCAGCGGGTAGGCCGCCAGCTCGTGACCGGGGGCCGCCTGGTCGATGGTCGCCTGCGCCGTGCCCAGGCCGTTGGCCGGCCAGAAGACGGTGGCCTGCGTGCCCTGGCTGAACTCGTTCTGCTCGAGCGGCAGACCGCTCGTCTCCGAGGCGCGCTCGGCCGAGATCGACACGCCGCGCTCCTGGAGGTCGGCCGCGTAGTCCCAGAACGCCGCGACGTCGTCGGCGGTGAAGCCGACCTGGCCGTCCTCGTAGTAGTCGGCGCCGTGGCTGCGCAGCCACGCCTCGAGCACGTCCTGCTGGTTGCCGACGATGCCGGTGGCGGGCGTGCCGGTGGCCTCGCTGATGTCGGTCAGCCACTCGTCCAGCCACTCCCAGTCGTAGCCCTCGGGGGGCAGCGGCAGGCCGAGCTCCTCGACGTCCGTGACGTTGACCAGCAGCGATCCGAAGGCCGCGCCGTAGGGGATCATGTAGAGGTTGCCGTCGGCGCCGCGGGCGCTGTCGAGCACGCTCTCGGGGATGTTCGAGACGTCGATGGCCCCCTCCTCGACGAGGCCGTCGAGGGGCAGGAGGGCGCCGCGGTCGGCGTAGTCGGCCATGACGCGGTTCTGCATCTGCGGCACGCAGGGCAGGTTGCCGCCGGCGGCCTGCACGCTGGCGCTTTCGAAGTAGGCCGCGAACTCGGCCGTGGTGCCGTTGACCGTCACGCCGGGGGTCGCCTCTTCGTAGAGGTCGATCACGGCCTGGGTCTTGTCGTTGCGGGCGGGCCCGCCCCACCACGAGTACTGGATCTCGCCGGCGACTTCGCCGTCCTGGGCGGTCGGGGGCGTCTCGCCTCCGCCGCAGGCGGTCAGGGGGAGGGCCGCGGCGACCGCGACGGCGCCGACGCTGAGGACACGATGCTGTGTTTTCATGCTGTGTTTCCTTCTCTATGGGGTCGAGGTCACTTCATGCCGGTCGTGGCGATGCCCTGGGTGAGCAGCCGCTGCGACGCGAGGAAGAACCCGATCAGGGGGGCGATGGAGAGGGTGGCCATCGCGAAGAGTGCGCCGAGGGAGGATTCGCCCGTCGAGTCGACGAACTGCACCAGGCCCTGCGGAACGGTGTACCGCGAGGTGTCGGAGAGGTAGAGGCGCGGGCCGAGGAAGTCGTTCCACGTGGCGATGAAGGTGAACATCGCCGTCGTCGCGATCGCCGGGCCGAGCAGGGGGAGGATGATGCGCCGGAAGATGCCGAAGTTGCCGCATCCGTCCAGGCGCGCCGCCTCGTCCAGGTCGCGCGGCAGGCCGCGGATGAACTGCACGGTCAGGAAGATGAAGAACGCATCCGTCGCGAGGAACTTCGGCACCACCAGGGGCAGGTACGTGTTCAGCCACCCGAGCTCGTTGAAGAGGATGTACTGCGGCACGATCGTCACCTGGTAGGGCAGGAGCAGCGTCACCATGAGCAGCGCGAACATCGTCCGCTTGAAGGGGAACTCCAGGCGGGCGAAGGCGTAGCCCGTGAGGGTCGCCGCGAACAGGTTCCCGACGACGGCCAGCACGGCGATGATGAAGGAGTTCGTGAAGAACACGCCGAAGTTGAGCGTCGTCGAGGCCGTGAAGCCGGTGATGTAGTTGTCGAGCGTGAACGTGCCCGTGAACGGGATGAGGTCGTTGCCGATCTCGGCGTTGGGGCGGAACGACGCGTCGACCATCCAGATGACCGGGTAGAGCATGATGACCAGCACCGCGATGGTGATGGCATGGCGTGCCCACGTGGCGAGCACGCGGCTCTTGGTCGGACGCGAGGGCAGCAGCCGCGACCGGCGACGCGAGTTCGCCGTCGTGATCGTGTAGGTGTCGGTCATGAGTCCTCCCCGTAGAAAACCCAGTAGCGGGAACTCCAGAAGATGCCGGCGGTGAGCAGCCCGAGAGCGATCAGCAGCGCCCACGCCATTGCGGATGCATACCCCATCTGGAAGTCCACGAACCCCTTCTGGTACAGGTACACGGTGTAGAGGAGCAGCGAGTCGGCCGGCTGACCGGTGCCGCCGCTGATGACGTACGCCGGGGTGAACGACTGCAGCGAGTTCACGAGCGTGAGCAGGCCGTTGAAGAAGATCACCGGCGTGAGGTGCGGAAACGTGATCGACCAGAACTGCTGCCATTTGTTGGCCCCGTCGATCTGGGCCGCCTCGTAGTACGACAGCGGCACCTGCCGCAGACCGGCGAGGAAGATCACCATCGTGCTGCCGAAGGTCCAGACGGCGAGCGCGACGACGGTGTACAGGGCCGTGTTCGGGTTGCCGATCCAGCTCTGGCCGTCGATGCCGAACAGACCCAGGAACTCGTTGAAGATTCCGTTGGAGCCGAACACCTGCAGCCACAGCACCGCGATGGCGACGCTGCTGCCGAGGAGGGACGGGATGTAGAACAGCGTCCGGTAGGTCGAGAGGAACCGCATACCCCGGTTGAGGAACAGGGCGAGCAGGAGCGAGAAGATGAGGATGCCGGGCACCCCGAGCATCGTGTACATCACCGTCACGCCGACCGACTTCATGTACCGCGGGTCCGACTCGAACATGCGGGTGTAGTTGTCTAATCCGATCCACTCGGGGGTCCCGATGAGGTCGTACCGCGTGAACGAGAGGTACAGCGACGCGATCATCGGCCCGAGGGTGATGACCGCCATGCCGATGAGCCACGGCGCGAGGAACCCGTACGCCGAGAGCGTGTTGCGGCGGCGGTTGCGCTTCATCACCTTCCGGCGCTCCGGGTCGGGGGTGAGCGTGTCGGCGTCGAACGTCGTGTTCTCGGGCAGCTGGTCGCTGACCATCGTCTGACTCACGAGCCCGACCCCGACTCGTGTGCGTGGCGCTCGACCCGCTCGGCGAGGATCTGCGACAGCAGCGCCGCCATGGGGGCACTCGTCCCGGCCTGCCGCACGGCGGAGACCACGTCGAAGAGGTCCTTGCTCCAGGGCCGGAACTTCACCTCGACGCCGGCTTTGTCGTACGCCAGGGCCAGGTCGTCGAAGAAGCCCCAGTTGCGCGCGACCCACGTGTCGCCCGTGGAGGACGAGAGCGTGTCGAGCACGAGCGAGGTGTCGACGTCGTAGGCCGAGGTCAGCTCCAGGCCCTCGTACAGCGCCTGCAGCGACGCCAGCATCGACAGCTGGTTGGCGAGCTTGACCGCGGCGCCGGCGCCGGGGCGACCGCACCGGACGGTCGTGCCGAGGGCGTCCAGCACCTTCTGGGCCGCGTCCGAGGGCTCGCCGCCCAGCATGATCGTGAGCGACCCGTCACGGGCGCGCGCGGCACCTCCGCTGACGGGGGCGTCCAGGATCTGGACCTCCCCGTCAGCGTCGGAGACCAGCCGCTCGATCGTGTCGGGCAGCACGGTGCTGTGCACCAGCACGGATCCGGTGGAGAGCGCGTCGAGAAGGCCCTGTTCGACCAGGACGCTCTCGACGATGGAATCGTCCGGCACGGCCAGACACACGACCTCGCAGTCCGCGAAGTCGTCGACGCCCGTGGCGGCGGTCCCTCCCGCTTCGGTCAGGCGTGCGAGCTTCTCCTCCGCCAGGTCCCACCCGACGACGTCGAACTCGCTGTCGACGAGGCTCAGGGCCATCGGCATCCCGATGTCACCCAGCCCGATGAATCCGACTTGCATGGCTTCTCCTTTGAATCCGCGCCGAACGTGCGCGCGTCAGTCGATTTCGACCGTGTGGTCGGGCGCCCAGCCCAGCTGCTCGTACATCTTGCGACGGCCGCGCTTGTCATTGTCCGCCTCCTGGCGGGCGTACTTGGCGACCTCTTCGATGTGCTGCTCGGGGACGATGATGACGCCGTCTCCGTCACCGACGACGAGGTCGCGCGGGTTGACGCGCTGTCCGCCGATGGTGATGGGGGTGTTGTGCTCGAGGTACTCGATCCGCCCCTGCGTCATCGACTGCCCGATGAACTGGGTGAAGATCGGCACGCCCTGCAGCCGGCACTCGTCGGTGTCGCGGACGCCTCCCGAGCTGACGACGCCCTGGGCGCCGTTGAGGTAGAAGTTCAGCGTGTTCCACGAACCGAGCTGGCCGACCCCGAGGTACGGCGCCTCGATGACGATGACATCACCCTTGACGATGTCGGACACGTACGGCTCGATGTGCTTTTCCTTGTACCAGTAGTTGCGCGCCCACTCGGTGTACTCGTCGGCGCTGATGGGCGGCGCTTGCTCGTGCGTGGCGACGAGGCGCACCGTGAGCGCCGGTCCGATCAGTCGTGCACCGTCGAACAGGGGGCGGATGTCGCGCGACACGCTGCCCTTGCTGAAGAGGCCGATCCAGTCCATGCCGTCGCGCACGTCCGAGACGCGCAGTCCCTCGTACAGTTTTTCGATCTCGGGGTAGTCCATGGGCGCTACTGCCTTCCTTTCGTGGTGGTCTTCGCGCGGCCGTTACCAGTTGGTCGCGACGTATTTGGTCTCGAGGTACTCGTGGAGGCCCTCGGTCGAGCCTTCGCGCCCCAGTCCGCTCTGCTTCACACCGCCGAACGGCGCGGCGGGGTCGGAGACCAGGCCACGGTTGAGGGCGACCATGCCGGCCTGCAGCCGGGCCGACACCGCGAGCCCTCGGCGCAGGTCCTCGGTGTAGAGGTAGGCGACCAGGCCGTGGATGGTGTCGTTGGCCGTTGCGATCGCAGCGTCCTCGTCCGAGAAGCGCACGATCGGCGCGACCGGCCCGAACACCTCCTCGTGCAGGATGCGGGCGTCGGCGGGGACGTCGACGAGCACGGTTGGCGGGTAGAAGTAGCCGGGGCCCTTCGGGACGGCGCCGCCCACGAGCACGCGGGCGCCGCGAGCGATCGCGTCGTCGACGAGCTCCTGCACCTTCACGCGGCTCTTGGCGTTGACGAGCGGGCCCACCTCGATGGCGGGGTCCGCGGCATCTCCCATGCTCAGGGCGCCCATCCGCGAGGCGAGCGCCTCGGCGAAACGGTCGTGCAGGCGCTCGTGAACGAAGAGGCGGTTCGCCGCCGTGCACGCCTGTCCACCGTTGCGCATCTTGGCAAGCATGGCACCCTCCACGGCGGCATCGAGGTCTGCGTCCTCGAGCACGAGGAAGGGGGCGTTGCCGCCCAGCTCCATGGCGGTGCGCAGCACCCGCTGTGCGGCGCGCTCGAGCAGGTGGCGACCGACCTCGGTCGACCCCGTGAACGAGATCAGCCTTACATCGTCGTGCGCGAGGAGCCGGTCCACGACCGTCCCCGCCGACGTCGTGGGCAGCACGGTCAGCACGCCCTCGGGCAGGCCCGCCTCGGTGAGGATGTCGGCTATCGCGAGCGCCGTCAGGGGCGTCTCGGCGGCCGGCTTCAGGATGGCCGTGCAACCGACCGCCAGGGCGGGGCCGATCTTGCGCGTGGCCATCGCGGCGGGGAAGTTCCAGGGCGTGACGAGCACGCAGATGCCCACGGGCTCGTGGGAGACGAGCACCTTGCTCGTGCCCGCGGGGTTGTCGAACTGCTCGCCGCGCACCCGCACGGCCTCCTCGGCGTACCAGCGGAAGTACTCGGCGGCGTAGGCCACCTCGGCGAGCGCGTCGGCGCGGGCCTTGCCGTTCTCGGTCGAGATGAGGGCGGCGAGCTCGTCCTGCCGCTCGATCATGCGGTCGAACGCGCGCAGCAGGATGCCGCTGCGCTCGCGCGACGAGCGGGCCGCCCAGTCGGCGGCGGCGACCTGTGCGAGAGCGACGGCGCGGTCGGCGTCGTCGACCCCGGCATCGGCGATCTCGGTGATGACCGACCCGTCGGCGGGGTTGATCACGGCGAAGCGCGAGGCGGATGCCACGTCGGTGGCGCTCGGCAAGAGAAGGGTGGTCATCGGTTTCCTCCCGTGGCGGACGGCGGTGACGTGAGGGAGCCCTCGTAGGCGGCCTCGAGGATGCGCAGGGCCGTCTCGGCGGTGAGCGGCACGGGGTTGTTGTCGGCGAGGCGGCGGGCCTTCAGGCTTTCCTCCGCCGCCCAGGGCAGGCGGTCGCGAGGGAAGTCGAGCTCGGCGAGCGAGGCGGGAATGCCGATGTCGGTCATCAGCGTGCGCACGAGCAGCGGCGCCTGCTCGGCGAGCTCCGCCTCGGAGGCGGGCTCGGCGCCGAGGGCGAGCGCGACCTCGGCGAGCTCGGCCTGGCGCGCGGGCGCGTTGACGGCCATGACGTAGGGAAGCAGCAATCCGACGCCGATGCCGTGCGAGGTGTGCGTCACGGCGCCGACGGGGTATTGCAGGGCGTGGGCGGCAGCGGTGCCGGCGGTGCCGAAAGCCAGCCCCGCCAGCAGCGCACCGTAGAGCGTCAGCGACCGCGCCTCGAGATCGTCGGGCGTGCGGTAGGCCCGCACGAGTCCCGCAGCGAGGCGGCGCACCGCCTCGAGGCCGAGCAGGTCGGTGAGGGCGGTCGAGCCCATGAAGACGCGGGGCGAGGCGGTGCTGGCGGGATCGCCCTTGACGGCGGTGTACGCCTCGATCGCGTGGCACAGCGCGTCGGCGCCCGAGGCGGCCGTGACCGCGGGAGGGCAGCTGAGGGTGAGCTCTGGGTCGAGCACGGCGACGGTGGGGATGAGGTACGGGCTCGAGACGCCGACCTTCGATTCGCGCACCGGATCCGTGATGACGGCGACGGGCGTCACCTCGGAACCCGTGCCGGCCGTCGTGGGGGCGGCGATGATCGGCGGCACGGGGCCGGGCACCTTGCCCTCGCCGTAGTAGTCGGACACCTCCCCGCCGTGCGCGGCGAGGACGACCGCCATCTTGGCGGTGTCGATGCTGCTGCCGCCGCCGACGGCGACGAAGACGTCGGCGCCGAACTCCGACGCGGCGCTCGCGGCGGCGGAGATGGCATGCACCGGCAGCTCGGGCACGACGTCGCTGAAGAGCACCGACTGGATGCCGAGGTCCGTCATCGCGTCGCGCAGGGCGGCGATGTCGGGGGCGTCGGCCAGGAACGGGTCCACGACGATGAAGGCGCGGGTACCCCGCTGCGCAACGAGGTGGGGAATGCGGTGGCGTTGACCGCGCCCGAAAACGATCTGTTCGGGCGATCGCAGCATCGCGTACATCGCTCATCCTCCGTTGGCAGCATATCCGATACGATCTTCTCGCATCAACGTAATGACGGCGGCACGAACTGTCAACCGACATTGCGAGAACGTCCACAGCGAGCCGCGATCCCGCACCCCTGTTGCCCGCCTCTTCCCCACGTATTCACGGGCCCTGGGCAAGGATGAGACCCGCAGTGGCGTCGCACCTCGATCTACGGCAGACTAGAAGGAAGCGGTGATCAGATCGGATACGATCGCCGTTCGGTAAGGGAGAACCATGGCCACGGAATCGCGCACGGACGGCGGAGAGAAGGTCGCAGCACTGCGATCACGCGACGGTTCCGCGCGAACGCCGCTCGGCGCCGAGATCTACGGCGCGATCCTCTCCCGCATCCTCACCTCCGACCTCGACCCGGGCGACCGGCTCACGATCGACACCCTCGCGCGCGACTTCGGGGTCTCGCAGACGCCGATCCGAGAGGCGCTGCACCGCCTCGACGCCGAGGGCATCGTCGTGCGCAACCACCTCGCGGGGTACCGTGTGGCCCCGAAGATCGACCGCGCGCAGTTCGAGGATATGGTCGAGATCCGCCTCCTCCTCGAGCCGGCGGCCGCCCGCCGCTCGGCCGAGCGCATGACGCCTGACGATGTGGCCGACCTGCTCGCCCTCCAGGAGGACATGCGCGCCCTGCACGCTCAGCGCGTCTCGGACGTCGCCTCGTACGCCCGGTTCTCCGAGATCGACGCACAGCTGCACGACGCGATCGCGGCCGGCAGCCAGAACGGCTACATGCGCGACTCGCTCGC
This sequence comes from Microbacterium sp. MTN4-26, assembly GCF_042846595.1. Lineage (NCBI taxonomy): Bacteria > Bacillati > Actinomycetota > Actinomycetes > Micrococcales > Microbacteriaceae > Microbacterium > Microbacterium sp. MTN4-26. Next base: position 180,117 of record NZ_BTGO01000006.1, on the reverse strand, counting down.
GCGCCTGCACCCGCACGTGCACCTCTTCCGCCTGCGCAGCACCTCCGCGATCACCGCCGAGGCGCTCGACGAGCACCAGCAGATCCTCGAGGCCATCTCGGCTCGGGACCCCGATGCCGCCGCCTACGCTATGAGAAGGCATATCGAGAAGTCCGCGCGGAGGTTCGGCGCAGGCTTCGAGAAGTAGGACGGATCACCCCCACCCCCGGTCGACGGCGACTCCCTCCCCGCGTCGATCACGTGCGCGAGAGAGGACGACATCGCCGATGGACTCGACCCAGGAGAAGACCGCTCCGGCCGTCTGGCAGGACGCCGGCCGCCCGATCGAGGAGCGCGTCGACGCCCTCATCGCGGCGATGACGCCGGCCGAGAAGGCCGCTCAGCTGGGCAGCTACTGGGACGATCGGCGCGACTCGACGCAGATCATCGCGCCCATGCAGGACGTGCTGTCCCGGGGACGGCCGGCGTTCGAGCAGGCCGTCGCGAACGGCATCGGCCACCTGACCCGCGTCTTCGGCACGACCCCCGTCTCGTCCGAGGACGGGATGCGCAAGGTCGCCGCGGGCCAGGAGCACCTGCGGCAGAGCACCCGCCTCGGCATCCCGGCCCTCGTCCATGAGGAGTGCCTCACCGGCTTCACGACGCTCGGGGCGACGGTGTACCCCACGTCGATGGCGTGGGCGGCCACCTGGAACCCCGCGCTCGTCGGCGAGATGGCGCGTGCGATCGGCTCCGACATGGCGGCCGTCGGGGTGCACCAGGGGCTCTCCCCCGTGCTCGACGTCGTGACCGACTACCGCTGGGGCCGCGTCGAGGAGACCCTCGGCGAAGACCCGTACGTCGTCGGCACGCTCGCGACCGCCTACGTCGAGGGCCTGCAGGATGCCGGGGTCATCGCGACGCTCAAGCACTTCGCCGGGCACGCCACGTCGCGGGGCGGCCGCAACCACGCTCCGGTCTCGATGGGCGAGCGCGAGTTCCGCGACCTCGTGCTGCCGCCGTTCGAGATGGCCGTGCGCGTGGGCCGCGTGGGCAGCGTCATGAATTCGTACACCGAGCTCGACCGCGTTCCCGCGGCCGCCGACCGCTGGCTGCTCACCGACGTGCTGCGCGGCGAGTGGGGCTTCGAGGGCACCGTGGTCTCCGACTACTGGGCCATCGCGTTCCTCAAGTCCAAGCACGGCGTCGCCGAGACGATGCCGGACGCCGGACGCCTCGCCATCCACGCGGGGCTCGACGTCGAACTCCCCGACACCGCCGCGTACGGCGCGCTCGACGTCGAGGATCCCGACCCGGCCCGCACCCAGGCCGACATCGACACGGCGCTGCGCCGCGTGCTCCTCCAGAAGGCGCAGCTGGGCCTGCTCGACGCCGAATGGGCGCCGTCGTCGCCGCGCACGGTCGACCTCGACAGCCCCCGCAACCGCGACATCGCCCGCCGCATCGCTGCGCAGTCGATCGTGCTGCTCGAGAACCGCGCGGGGGCCCTTCCGCTCACGCAGGCGCCGGGACGCATCGCCGTCGTCGGCGCCTGCGTCGAAGATCCGGGCGCGTTGATGGGCGCCTACTCGTACCCCATTCACGTGCTGCCGCGTCACCCGCAGCTCGGCCTCGGGCTGCCCTGCGTCACGCTTCCCGACGCGCTGCGCACGGCGCTGCCGGGCTCCGACATCCGAGTCGAGCGGGGTGTCCCGCTCGCGACCGCCGCCGACGAGGCCGAGTTCGAGCGCGCCGTCGCCGCGGCCCGCGAGAGCGACCTCGTGATCGCCGTCGTCGGCGACCGCGCGGGCATGTTCGGCGCCGGCACCTCCGGCGAGGGGTCGGATGCCCCGTCGCTCGATCTGCCCGGCGAGCAGGCCCGCCTGCTCTCGGCGCTCTTCGACACCGGCACCCCGGTCATCCTGCTCGTCGTCTCGGGCCGGCCCTACGCGCTCGGCCGGCACGCCGAACGCGCGGCCGCGACGCTCATGTCGTTCCTTCCCGGCGTCGAGGGCGCGGAGGCGCTGGCGGCAGTGCTGACCGGCGAGGTCAACCCGTCGGGGCACCTGCCCGTGCAGGTCCCGCACACCGGCGACGCCCTGCCGCACACCTACCTCGCGCCTCCGCTCGGCCAGGACGGCGACCGCATCAGCAACCTCTCGATCGCGCCGGCCTTCCCCTTCGGACACGGCCTGTCGTACACCTCGTTCGCACTGTCGCCCGTGACGCTCGACGCCGACCGCCTCGCGCCCGACGGCACGGTGACGGCCACCGTCGTCGTGACGAACACGGGCGAGCGCGACGGCGCGACCGTCGTGCAGCTCTACAGCTCCGGCCCCGTCGCGCAGGTCACCCGCCCGGTGCGCCAGCTCGTCGGCTACGCACGGGTGGATGCCGCGGTCGGCGAATCGGTCACGCTCGCCTTCGATCTGCACGCCGATCGCTTCTCTTTCCACGGGCTCGAGCGCACGCGCATCGTCGAGCCCGGCACGATCGAGCTGGCCGCCGGGCTGTCGCTGACGCATCTGAGCGAGCCGGCGACCTTCCGCATCGACGGGCCTCCGCGCGTCGTCGGCGAGCCCGTGCTCACCACGCCCGTCCGCGAGACCGCAAGGAGCACACGATGAGCGGATACACCGCAGACAACTGGCCCATCGCGGCCGCCGCCCTCCCCTTCCCGGGGACGCTGTCCGACGGCACGAGCGTCACCGACGCGGATGCCGCGGTGTGGGGCGGCGTGCTCGAGGAGGTCGCCGACGCGGGCTTCGACCGCATCGACGTGACCGACTCGTGGCTGCGCCTGGGCGACCTGTCCCCCGAGCGCCTCGAGGCGTTCGCCGGGGCCGCGAAGCAGGCCGGCGTCATCCCGACCTCGATCTCGGCGATCCGCCGCAGCGTCATCGACAAGGCCTCGGGCGCGGAAAACCTCACGTACAGCCACCGCACGCTCGAGGCCGCGGCGGCGCTCGGCATCGGCACGGTGTCGTTCGGCCTGCACCAGGCGCTCACGCCGGCGCAGCAGGAGCAGCTGTGGTTCTGGACCGTCGAGGGCCACCGCGACGACCCGGAGGACTGGGACCTCGCCGTGACGCGCCTGCGGGAGCTGGGTGCGCACGCCCGCGACCTCGGCATCATCATGTCGCTGGAGATGTACGAGGACACGTTCCTCGGCACGGCCGACTCCTCCGTGCGCCTCGTGGAGGCGATCGACATGGACAACGTGGGCCTGAACCCCGACATCGGCAACCTCGTGCGCCTGCACCGCCCGATCGAGCCGTGGCAGGAGCTGGTCGAGAAGACCCTCCCGTACGCCAACTTCTGGCACGTCAAGGGCTACTCGCGCGACGAGAATGTCGCGGCGGGCCGCTACGTCGCGATGCCCTCGCCCATGGCGCACGGCCTCATCGACTACCGCCGGGCCTTCCGCTACGCGATCGAGCAGGGGTTCCAGGGCGTCATCTGCGTGGAGAACTACGGCGGCGACGGGCTCACGGTGTGCGCCGACAACCGCGACTACCTGCGCCGGCACGTGCTGCCCAAGCGCGAATACGAGCCGGCGGCCAGCCGCGTGCGCCAGCCCGCGCCGCTGACGGAGGGGGGCGAACGATGACCCGCATCGCCAACGACCCGCACGACTTCGTCTCCGAGGCCCTCGCGGGCTTCGTGCGCGCCAACGAGCAGACCATCCGCGCCGTCGACGGCGGCGTCGTGCGCCGCGCACCGATCTCCGACGGCTCGGTCGCCGTCGTCGTGGGCGGCGGGTCGGGGCATTACCCCGCCTTCGCCGGCGTCGTCGGCCCGGGCCTCGCGGCCGGCGCCGTGTGCGGCAACATCTTCACCTCGCCCTCGGCCGGCCAGGCCTACCGCGTCGCCCGCGCGGCGCAGCGAGGCGGCGGCGTGCTCTACAGCTTCGGCAACTACGCCGGCGACGTGCTCCACTTCGGCGAGGCGCAGGAGCGCCTGCGCGAGGAGGGCATCGACGTGCGCACGGTGCTGTGCACCGACGACATCGCGAGCGCCCCGATCGACCAGATCGAGCGCCGCCGAGGCATCGCCGGTGACTTCGTGGTCTTCAAGATCGCGGGCGCGGCGGCCGAGCGCGGCGACAGCCTCGACAAGGTGGAGCGCCTGGCTCGCCTCGCCAACCACCGCACGCGCACGCTGGGCGTCGCCTTCGATGGGTGCACCTTCCCCGGCGCCGGGGAGCCGCTGTTCACCGTGCCGAAGGGCATGATGTCGATCGGGCTGGGCATCCACGGCGAGCCCGGAATCCGCGACACCGCGATGGTGCCCTCGCGCGAGCTCGCGCGCACCCTCGTCGACGCCCTGCTCGCCGACGCGCCCGACGACCGCGACGGCCGCGTCGCCGTCATCGTCAACGGCCTCGGCACCGTCAAGTACGAAGAGCTGTTCGTGCTGTTCGGGGATGTCGCGGCGCTCGCCGACGAGGCGGGCCTCACGATCGTGCAGCCCGAGGTCGGCGAGCTCGTGACGAGCCTCGACATGGCCGGGGCATCCGTCACCTTCTTCTGGCTCGACGACGAGCTCGCCGAGTTGTGGGCCGCCCCCGCGGCGACCCCCGCCTACCGCAAGGGGGCCGTCGACGCGTCGGCGACGACCGTGGCCGACGACGGTGACGACGACGCGCTGCAGGATGCCGCGCCGGTCGGGCCCGCGGCATCCGAGTCGTCGCAGGCGGCCGCACGGGTCGCGCGGCGCTACCTCGAGGCGGCGCGCGACGCGCTGCACGCCCACGAGGAGGAGCTCGGCCGCATCGACGCGATCGCCGGCGACGGCGACCACGGCGTCGGCATGCGCACGGGGATCGACGCCGCCTACGCGGCCGCCGATCCCGAGCTGGGCCTCGCGGGCGCGCTGGCCGCGGCTGGCGACGCGTGGAGCGAGAAGGCGGGCGGCACGTCGGGGGCCCTGTGGGGCGCAGCCCTGCGCGCCGTCGGTCGCACGCTCGACGCGGCCGACGCAGACCTGCGCGCCGCGGCCGTCGACGCCGCCGACGCGATGCGCGAGACCGTCATGGGCCGGGGCAAGGCGACGGTGGGCGACAAGACCATGGTCGACGCCCTCGTGCCCTACGTCGACGTGCTCCGCGAGCGCGTCGAGCGCGGCGACGACCTGGGCGACGCCCTGACGGCGGCGGCGGATGCCGCGACCGACGCGGCGCGCGACACCTCACGGCTGCGGCCGGCCATCGGACGCGCGCGTCCCCTGGCCGAGCGCAGCATCGGCCACCCCGACGCGGGAGCGACGTCGTTGGCCCTCCTGGCGACCACGGTCGCCGACACCTATCGGAAGGACACCGAATGAGCGAGCGCTGGCGCATCGTCGTGGGAAGCGACGACGCGGGATACACCTACAAGACCGCCCTGCGGACGCTGCTGGAGAACGACCCGCGGGTCGAGAGCGTCACCGACGTGGGCGTCGACGACGGCGGCACGACCGCCTACCCGCACGTGGCCGTCGAGGCGGCCCGCCGGGTGGCCGCCGGCACGGCCGACCGCGCGCTGCTCGTGTGCGGCACGGGACTAGGCGTGGCGATCTCGGCGAACAAGGTCGCCGGCGTGCGCGCCGTCACGGCGCACGACAGCTACTCGGTGGAACGCAGCGTGCTGAGCAACAACGCGCAGGTGCTCGCCCTCGGCGAGCGCGTCATCGGGCTGGAACTGGCCAAGCGCCTCGTCGGCGAGTGGCTCGACTACCGCTTCGACCCCACCTCCGCCTCGGCGGAGAAGGTGGCGGCCATCGAGGCGTACGAGGGCGGGGCCGACGGCGCCGCAGAAACGGGAGAGCGCGCATGACGCGGGTAGCCATCGTCGGCAGCGGATACATGGGGGGCGGCATCGCCCAGGTGCTGGCGATCGCCGGCCACGACGTCGTCATCAGCGACGCGACGGCCGAGATCGCCGCCGCCAACCTCGAACGCATCCGACAGGAGGCGCAGGACTTCGAGCGCGAGGGGCTCATCGCCCCCGGCAGCGCGCAGGCCGTCGCCGAGCGCGTGCGCGCGGCATCCAGCCTCGAAGAGGCCGTCGCCGACGCCGAGTTCGTCGAGGAGGCGGTGCCCGAGCGCATCGAGTTGAAGACCGAGACGCTCGCGCGCATCTCAGCCGCCACCGCGACGGCCGTCATCGGCAGCAACACCTCGACGATCTCGATCACGCGCCTGGCCGAGGCCGTCACGGCGCCCGAGCGCTTCCTGGGCGTGCACTTCTCCAACCCCGCGCCGTTCATCCCCGGCGTCGAGATCATCCCCCACGCCGGCACGACCGACGCGGCCATCGTCGCGGCCGAGACGCTCATCACGAGCGGCGGCAAGATCGCCGCGCGCGTGAAGGATGCCACGGGCTTCGTGCTGAACCGCCTGCAGTACGCGCTGTTCCACGAGGCGACGCAGCTGGTCGACGAGGGCGTGGCCTCGCCCGCGGACATCGACGCGATCGTGCGCTCGACCTTCGGGTTCCGGCTGCCGTTCTTCGGGCCGTTCGCGGTCGCCGACATGGCCGGGCTCGACGTGTACGCGTTCTGCTACGGGTCGCTGCAGGGCGACTTCCCGGAGCGCTTCGCGACGCCCGCGATCCTCGAGGAGCACGTCAACGCGGGGCGCCTGGGCACGAAGACGGGCGGCGGATTCCGCGACATCGACCCCGAGAAGATCGCCGAGCTCGTGACGTACCGCAACACCGCGTACGCGCGCATGGCGCAGCTGCTCGAGGAGCTCGGGCCGTCGCCGTTCGACCGCGACGGGTCGGCTCGATGACCGACCAGCGCAACGGGGGCGCAGCGCTACCTACGGCTCGACGCGCATCGCCGAGCCCACGACGCTGAGCGAGCTCGCTGAGCTCGTGCGCGGCAAGGTGCTCGGCAGCCGCCACTGCTTCGACACGATCGCCGACCGACGGCGTGCACATCTCCACGCGCCGCCGTCGACGTCGGCAGGGCGGAGGGCGAGGTGGTGTCGTTCCTCCGCGAAGAAGACGACTTCGCCGCCGCGGCCGTCTCGCTCGAGACGCTGGAGGTCGTCACCGACGTGGAGTCTGAGTGGGCGAGCCCCTCGCGGCCGCTGACGAGGTTCTCCTCGGGCACGAGCACACTGCAGCGCGCCGGAGTGTGTGACGACCTTCGACACACTTCGGAAACACGACGGTGGCAGAATCGGTCTCGCAGCGTAAGCCGTTGCGGGCGCTCCGGGCCAAAAGAACCTGGATGCGTGTGGAGGTCTCGTGCGCTCCACAGCCCCTGCGCTACGTGGAGTCACGGCACTCTCCGTTCCCCCTCAACCGGTACGGATGTGAGCAACATATGTCGTTGAAAGTGATGGTCGTCGTCGGCAACCCCAAGCCGGCATCCCGCACCCGCAAGGTGGCCGAGCTTCTGGTCTCCCACCTGCTGAGCCCCGGCTCGTACGAACTCGAGGTCATCGACCTCGCCGACCACGTGGATGAGATCTTCGCGTGGCCGTCGGAGAAGATGTCCGCCCTGAACACGCAGGTCGCCGAGAGCGATCTGGTGGTGTTCGCGTCGCCGACGTACAAGGCGACCTACACGGGCCTTCTCAAGGCCTTCCTCGATCGATACCCCGCGAACGGCCTCGCCGGCGTCACCGCGATCCCGGTCCACACCGGCGCCGACTTCACCCACGCCATGGGCCCGACCTTCACGCTCTCACCGCTCCTGGTGGAGCTCGGCGCGACCGTTCCCGGACGCGGCTTCTACCTGGCCCTCAGCCAGATGGACAAGCTCGACGAGGTCGTCGCCAACGCCGCCGCCGAGTACCGCAGCAATCTCAACCGCCTGGCCACCGTCGCCGCCGCGACGGCCGACGCGCCCGTGACCGCCTGAACGACGGCCGAAGGAGGATTCATGTCTCACCCCACCCCGCCCACGGCCATCGACGCGCGCCGCTTCCGCGACACGCTCGGCCACTACGCCTCGGGCATCACCATCGTCTCCGGCATCGAAGACGGCGCGCCCATCGGCTTCACCTGCCAGTCGTTCTACTCGGTGTCCGTCGACCCGCCGCTGGTGTCGTTCAGCGTCATGAAGACGTCGACCACGTATCCGCGGATCGCCGCAGACGGCAAGTTCGCCGTCAACGTGCTCGCCCATGATCAGCACGCCGTCTCGAACCAGTTCGCCCGCAAGGGCACCGACAAGTGGGCCGGCATCGACTGGAGCCCGGCGGCATCCGGCAACCCGGTCATCGCCGACACCCTCATGTGGGTCGACTGCGAGATCTGGGCCGAGCACGAGGCGGGCGACCACCTCATCGTGATCGGCAGGGTCGTCGAGATGAGCCCGGCCGAATGGCACGAGCGCGACACCGAGCCCCTCCTCTATTTCAAGGGCGCCTACCGCCACCTGCGGGAGCTCGAACAGCTCGCTGGGTGACCTCATCCGCTCAGCGACCAGAGAGGGCGCTCCGACCGCAGTCGGGGCGCCCTCGTCGCGTGCGGGCACGGCCGCGACACGTCGCGGAAACATCGCGGCCGTAGGGTGTGAACCGTTCGATTCACTCCGCCGATCCCAGGAGCATCCCGTGACCACTCCCGCCCCCGCCGCGCGCGACCTGCGCGCTCTCCCCAAGGGACACCTCCACCTCCACATGGAGGCGGCGATGCGCCCGGCGACGCTCACGCGACTGTCGCAGAAGCTCGGCATCGAGGTGACGCCGACGACCGGCTTCGCCGGCTTCACCCAATTCAGCGCGACGTATCGCAGCCTCCTGGCCTCGCTCGACCACCCCGACCATCTGGGCATCCTGACCGATGAGATCTTCGCCGATCAGGCGGCGCAGGGCGTCGCCTACCTCGAACTCGCCGTGAGCCCGCAGTTCTACGCCGAACGCTACGGCACCGTCGAGGCGGCGCTGAACGAACTCATCGCGCTGGCCCGCGCCGCGTCGGCGGCACACGGCGTCGCCTTCGGACTCATGCCGACCATCGACCGGATGCGCGATCTCGATGAAGCCATGGTGATCGCTCGTGCGGCCGCCGCGCGCGCCGGCGACGGCGTGGTCTCCCTCGGGCTCGCCAACGAGGAGCGCGGCTACCCCGCCGGCGACTTCGCCGAGCCGTTCGCCCTCGCCAAGGCCGCCGGGCTCCAGTCCACGCCGCACGCCGGCGAACTCGTGGGCCCGGAGTCGATCCGCGACGCCCTGGATGCCCTGCAGGCCGACCGCATCCTCCACGGCGTCCGCGCGGCGGAAGACCCGGCGCTCGTGGCGGAACTGGCCGATCGCGGCATCCCGCTGGATGTGTGCCCCACCTCGAACCTGTTGCTCGAAATCGTCGACGACATGACCGCGCATCCGCTCGTGGGTTTGCTGGATGCGGGTGTGCGCTGCTCGATCAACGCCGACGACCCGATCCTGTTCGGGCCCGACATCCTCGACGAGTACGAGCTGTGCCGGCGGGAACTCGGGATGACCGACGAGCAGCTCGCCGCGTGCGCGTGGACCTCGATCGAGACCACCCTCGCCGATGACGAGACGAAGGCGCGCGCGAGGTCCGCCATCGACGCCTGGCTCGCGTGAACGACGCCGGCGACAGCCCGGAGCGCGCGCGCCTGCTCGGGCTCGCGACCGACCTCATCCTGCGCGAGGGCGTGATCGACATGAGCCTCAGCGCGATCGCGCGCGGTATCGGGTCGAACAACCGCATGGTGCTGTACTACTTCGGCTCCAAGCAGGGGCTGCTGGATGAGGCCGCGCAGGCGGCGTTCGAGCGCTTTCCCCGCCTGCGCGACATGTTCGCCCGCCTCGCCGGCGACGGTCCGATCGAACAGCGCCTGCTGGCGGTGTGGGAAGACCTCTCCGCGCCCGAGAACCACCCGTTCCTGCGCCTGTTCTTCCAGCAGTTCGGCACCGCGATGCGCGACCGCGACGGCTGGGACGCCTTCACCGACCGCATCGCGCACGAGTGGATCGACGCGACCGCCGAGGTGCTGCGGCGCGACGGTTTCGGCGCCGACGACGCCCGCGTCGCGGCGACGCAGCTGGTCGGCCTCTGGCGCGGCCTGCAGTTCCTCACCCTCACCGGCGTCGATCCCGACGAGCTTCGCGCGGCGAACCACGCCACGGTGCACGCGCTTCTGACCCGCCGGTGACCTCGCCGAAACAATCGCCGCCTACAGTGTGAACCGTTCAGTTCACTCAGGTCGGAGGAGAGTCGGATGGCGGCACCGTGGAAGCTCGGCATGTTCCAGAGCGCAGGCCCGATGGGCATGTGGAAGCTGCCCGAGAACCGGTCGACGGACTACCTCGACCTGGAGTACTGGGTCACGATGGCACGGCGCTGCGAACAAGCCGGCGTGGACTTCCTGTTCCTCGCCGACGACTACGGATACCCGATCGTCGACGATGCCGTGCCGCCGGCCGCGATCCGCGGCGCCATCCAGTTCCCGAAAGCCGATCCGATGGCGATCCTCCCCGCCCTCGCCGCCGTGACCGACCGCCTGGGTCTCGCCGTCACCCTCTCGACCATGGTCGAGAAGCCTCCAATGGTCGCCCGCAAGCTCGCGACGCTCGACCACCTCACGCGCGGACGCATCGGCTGGAACATCGTCACCGGCGCCGGTCAGAACGCGTCCGCGCGCCTGTTCGGCATCCCGCTGACCGACCACGACAAGCGCTACGAGATCGCGGCCGACCACGTCGACCTGTCGCTGAAACTGTGGGAGGGGTCGTGGGATGACGACGGCCTCGCCCTCGACCGCGAGCGCGGCGTCTTCGCCGACCCCGACAAGGTGCGCGAGATCGAGCACCACGGGCCGCACTTCGACGCCAAGGGCCTGCTGACGGTGCCGCCCGGACCGCAGCGCACACCGCTGCTGTTCCAGGCGGGCACATCCTCGCCCGGACGCGACCTCGCCGCCCGCTACGCCGAGGCGGTGTTCCTCGCCGCCGAGATCCCGGCGATGGCTTCCCAGATCACCGACATCCGCCGCCGCGCCGAGGGCTACGGGCGCGACCCGGAGTCGGTCACGTGCCTCATCGCGGGCACGTTCATCGTCGCCGAGACCGCGGAGGGCGCGCGCGATATCCAGCGACGGGTCACCGAGGCGCGCTCGCTCGACGACGCCGCGGCCGCGTACGCGTTCTACACCGGGCTGGATCTGTCCGGCATGGACCCCGACCGGCCGCTCGACCCCGCTGCGGTGTCGAGCTCGCAGACCGGACGCACGAACATCGAGCGGTTCACCGGTCCGGATGCGCCGACGGTGCGCGAGATCCTGGAGGAGTTCCAGCGCAACTCCGTCATGGGCACGCCGTTCGTCGGCACCCCCGCCGAGGTCGTCGATGCGGCCGAGCGCGCCATCGCGGAGACCGGCGCCGACGGATTCCTCGTGCAACCCGACCACACCGGCACCTTCGACTCCTTCCTCGACCTCGTCATGCCCGAACTGCGCACGCGCGGACTCGTCGCCGCTGAGAACCCCAAGGTGACCCTGCGAGAGCGGCTGCTCGGAGCCGGGCCGCGCCTGGCCGACACCCATCCAGGGGCGGCGCATCGACGGCAGGGGGCGCTGTCGTGACCGACGCGAAGACCCTCCACTTCGGCGTGTTCGAAGTGACCGCCCCGCAGGTGGGCGGCACGTTCAGCTGGGCGCATCCGCGCAGCCGCAGCGCCGACTTCCTCGACCCGCAGCACTGGATCCACATCGCGCGCGTGCTCGAAGACGCCGGCTTCGACTTCCTCTTCTTCGCCGGCGGCTACGGCTACCCGCTCGTGGACGGCGACCTGCCCGAGATCGCGGCGACCAAGGGCATCAACTTCTCCGCGATCGACCCCGACTACCTGCTTCCGCTTCTCGCCCAGCACACCGAAACGCTCGGGTTCGTCGTGACCATGTCGACCGGCCTCGAGCATCCGGCTCAGCTCGCGCGCCGCTTCGCGACCCTCGATCACCTCACCGGCGGTCGCGTCGGCTGGAACATCGTCACCGGCGCCTCGCAGAACGCCGTCGCCGACGTGTTCGGACAGGACGAGATCGTGCCGCACGACACGCGCTACGCGATGGCCGCCGAGTACGTGGAACTCGCCGCACGGCTGTGGGAGCAGGGGTGGGATGACGACGCCCGCATCGTGGACCGCGACGCCGGTGTCTATGCGCGGCGCGAGAGCGTGCATCCGGTCGTCTTCGAGGGCGAGCACTACCGCTCGCGCGGCTACTTCGGGGCCCCGCCGTCGCCGCAGCGCACGCCGGTGCTGTTCCAGGCCGGCACCTCCCCCGCCGGACGCGCCTTCGCCGCGCGCAACGCCGAGTGCGTGTTCGTGCAGGCCACGACGCCCGCGCGCACGGCCGCCGCCGTCGCCGACATCCGCCGGCTCGCCGCCGACCGCGGACGCGACCCGCAGGCCGTGAAGCTCATGGCCGGGCTCACCGTCTTCGTCGGCGAGACCGAGGCCGATGCGCAACGCTATGAGGCGGAGTTCGACGCGATGCAGACGGATGAGATCGTCGCATCCCTCTACGCCGGCAACACCGGCATCGACCTGCTCGCCCTCGACCCCGACAAGACGCTGCACCAGGTGCTCGGGCAGGGCGGCCCGGTCGGGCAGATGGGCACGAGCAACATCGAGCGCTTCCTCGGCGAGAACGCCCCCACGGTGCGGGAGATCCTCGACCAGCTGCGCGGCCGCGGCACGCGCGGCTTCCGGCTCGTCGGAGACCCGGCGCAGGTCGCCGACGGCATCGAGCGCCTGGCCGCCGAGACCGATCTCGACGGATTCCTCCTCGAGCCGGTGTTCGAGCCGGCCGATCTCGAGGACTTCGGCCGCCTCGTGATGCCGATCCTGCGCGAGCGCGGCCGGCTGCGCGCGGGCGTTCCGGGGAACACCCTCCGCTCCCGCGTAACGGAGCGCCCCGGCCACGACCGCCTCGGCGACGCGCATCCGGTGCTGGCGGACTGACTCCGCGCCGTCGAGACCGGGGGCTGTGTCCGAAACCCGCGCGCACGCCGCACGGTCTCGGACGAAGGCCCCGGTCTCGACGCAGGGCGAATCAGCCGGCGAGGAACTCGCGCGCGGCCGCGCGGAAGTCCCGCGAGCCCGGCGCGTTGAAGTGGTGACGATTCGGGATCTCGATGAACCGGCCCTGCGGGCACGCGGCGGCGAGCGCCTTGGAGCCCTCGAGGATGGCGTCGCGGGACCCGGTCGCGATCAGCACCGGCTGGGCGGGCGCCGCAGCCGGGTCGGGGTCGGCTGCGCCCGAGCCGCGCAGCCCCTCGGCGATCGCGAGCAGCGCCTCGAGGTCGTTGCCGCCGACCCGTTCGATGAGGCCGACGTACTGCTGCGTGCGCTCATCCGTCACCGCTGCGCCCTCGCGCACGTAGGCGCGCGCCTGATCGAGGTCGAGCTTGCTCAACGGCACCCCGTCGGGAACGCCGCCCAGCACCACCCGCTCGATCCGCCCCGGGAGGTCACGGGCGACCTCCCAGCCGACGCGCGCGCCGAGGGAGTAGCCGACGTACGCGACGGTGTCGACGAGATACGTGTCGAGGACCGTCTCGACATCGCGGGCGAGGGCCGCGATGTCATACTCACGCGACTCGTGGGGCTTGTCGCTGGCCCCGTGGCCGCGCTGGTCGAGGGCGAGAACGCGGTATCCGTCGTCGGTGAGGTCGCGCACCCAGCCGGTGTTCACCCAGTTGTCCCGCGTGCTCGAGGCGAATCCGTGCACGAGCACGACGGTGGGCTGCCCCTCCTCGCCCCACGTGTAGGTGGCGAGGCGGAAGCCGTCCTCGGACATCACGAAGGTCGGGGCGGGCACGTCGGTCAGCGAAGTCGCGGCACTCACGCATCCATTCTCGCGCCGAACACGCGCCGGGCCCCAGACGCCGGCGGGACAAGCGACAGATCCCGCCGGCCGCTTCCGGGCTCCCCCAGTTGTGCCCGGTGCGTCGTCTGGTACATCGAGTCTCGCACCGGGGCCTCCCCCGCGCTTCCGGGGGAACCCCTAATCCTCTCGAGGCCGCATCCGGGGTTCCCGTCGTCCCTCCGCGCCGCCTCGCGCCGCCGCCCCGGTGCCGCCGCCCCGCCGTGCCCTAACTCAGGCTGCAGGAGCGACGACGCCGCGAAACGCCACCAATCAGGCCTCGCCGCCCGCCTCAGCCTGAGTTAGTGCCACGACACCAAAGCGGCCCGACGCCGCCCCCACACCCGTTGGCAGCTACGCAGGCGGAACGGGGCCGCGAGGTGTCGCTTCCCAAGGCGCGCCCGGACGGTTCATCAGCCCGCCGTGCCGCAACGCCTGCGTGCCCCAACTCAGGCTGAGAGCGTGCGAACGCCGCGAAACGACCCAGATTCGGCCTCGCTGGCCCGCTCAGCCTGAGTTAGTGCCCCTCAACGCTGGACGCGCAACGCGGGAAGCCGGCACAAGGGCCGACGCGGACGCCCGCGCGAGACAAGGGCGGACGCGGACGCCCGCGCGAGACCGGGGCCGACGCGGATGGGCCGCACCGTCGTTCACCGGCGCGTTCGGGTCGCGTTACCGATTCGTAACCCCGCCCGAGGTCTCCCATAGCACTCGCATAGGCGGGCGGCGTTCTCTGGAACTCCCGACACCACCCGTCAGGAGAATCCCGTGGAACTGTTCACCGTCATCGCCCTCGATCTCATCGCCATCGCCGTCCTGGCGTTCGCCGTCTACTACCCCCGGCACCGGCGACGAGACCTCGCCATCGCCTTCGTCGGCGTCAACGTCGGCGTGCTGGCGGTGTCGATGGTGCTCACCGATTCGACCGTCACCGCCGGCCTCGGCCTCGGCCTGTTCGGCGTGCTGTCGATCCTCCGCCTGCGCTCCCGGGAGATCGAGCAGAGCGAGATCGCCTACTACCTCGCCGCCCTCGCCCTCGGTCTGATCGCGGGCCTGTCGGGCGCGGCCACATGGAGTGCGATCGGCCTCACGGCGCTGATCGTCGGCGTGATCGCGATCGTCGACAGCCCCCTCGTGCTGCGTCGCTCGCGCGAGCAGACGCTCGTGCTCGATAGGGCCTACCCGGATGAGGATGACGCCCGAGCGGCCGTCGAGACACTCCTCGGCACAACCGTGCAGCGCGTCACCGTGCGCGGACTCGACCTCGTCTCCGACACCACCACGGTAAACGTGCGGTACGCCCTCCCCCGCCGCGGAGCCTCGCCGCGTCGCCGCAGCACGCATGACAGCTCCACGCCCTCGGAGCGCGACAGCGCGCCCGACACGGTCGCCCACACCTGGCAGGTGGCCCGATGAACGCCCTCGCCGCACTCGGCGGCCTGCGCACCGTGGGCCTGGATGAACTCAACGCCCGGGCGGAGCTGCAGACCCGTGTCGACCGCAAGTACATCGTTCCGGCCCGCGACCTGCCGGCGGTGCTGCATGCCCTTCCCACTGGCAGTGACGTCCTCGAAATCGGCGGAGAGAACGCGCTCCGCTACGCCTCGCAGTACTTCGACACGCCCACCCTCGACAGCTTCTACGGCGCGGTGCGCGGACGCCGCCGCCGCTTCAAGGTGCGCGCACGCACGTATCTGGATTCGGGCGGATCGTTCCTCGAGGTGAAGACCCGAGGTGCACGCGCCGCCACCGTCAAGGACCGGGTGCCGGTCACCGGCGACGAACTCGACGACGAAGCGGTCGCGTACGCCACCGACCTCCTCGCCGATGCCGGGATTCCCGGCGCGGCGCGCCTGGCCGAGAGGCTGCAGCCGACGCTCGTCACTCGATACCGCCGCGCCACGGTGCTGCTCCCGGCGACGCCGGGCGGCGACCCCTCGCGGGCGACGATCGACACCGAGCTCACGTGGATAGCCGCCGACGGCGCGGTCCTGCAGCTGCCGTCGTCCGTGATCGTCGAGACGAAGTCCGGGCAGCGTGCCGGCGCGCTCGACCGCGCGCTGTGGCGACAGGGCCACCGCCCCGCGAAGGTGTCGAAGTACGGCACCGGCATGGCCGCGCTGCACTCGGACCTTCCCGCCAACCCGTGGCACCGGGCGCTGAGTCGGCATTTCCGCCACGGAACCATCGCGAGGAGCACCGCACCCGGTACCGCCTCCGTCCCGGCGTGACACAGACTGACCGCCCTGCGCCACCGCGGCCCCGGCGCTCGTAGACTCGGCACGTGAGGACCATCGGCGTGCTCGGCGGGATGAGCTGGGAGTCCTCGCTGGAGTGGTACCGCCTCGCCAATGAGCGCGTGCGCGATCGCCTCGGCGGCTATCACTCCGCACGCATTCTGCTCGACTCCCTCGACTTCGCCGAGATCGAGGCCCTGCAGGCCGCCGGCGACTGGGTAGCAACGGCGCGGATCCTGTCCACCCGCGCACGCGCGCTGCAGGATGCGGGCGCCGACCTGATCGTGCTGTGCACCAACACGATGCACCTCGTCGCGGACGACATCGAAGCGGCCATCGACATCCCGTTCCTGCACATCGCCGACACGACCGCCGACGCGATCGCCGCGGCCGGGCTGCACACGGTCGGCCTGCTCGGAACGGCGTTCACGATGGAGCAGCCGTTCTACCGCGACCGCCTGGCCTCACGCGGCATCCGCGCCCTCGTTCCGAACGAAGCGGATCGGCGCACCGTGCACGAGATCATCTACGGCGAACTCGTGCACGGCGTCGTCACCGACGACGCGCGCGAGCGGTATCGCGACGTGATGGCACGACTGCACGACGCGGGCGCGGAGGGGATCATCCTCGGCTGCACCGAGATCGAGCTGCTCGTCACGCGCGGCGACAGTCCGGTGCCGGTCTTTCCGACGACGGCCCTGCACGTCGACGCCGCGGTCGCCTTCGCACTCGGCGCCGACGGCTCCTGACCGGGCCGGATCACCGTCCGCCGTCGATGAGGGCGAAGAGCTCGCCCGCTGCAGACCTCGCCGAGGCGACGAGCTCATCGCGCGACGCCGACGCGGCGGCCATCGCGACCACCGGGCGGTCGGCGTCCTCGGCCCAGCCGTCGATGTCGGGGCTCGGTCCGCAGAGCAGGACCCCGTCGACGTTGCGGGAGATCAACGCGTCCACACCCGCGCGGATCGCGACCGCCTCTCCGCCGGCGCGCACAACGACGAGCAGGGCGCCGTGCTCGTCCGCCACCTCGGCGACCGCCTCCGCCACAGCCGCGCACGCGGGGTCGGCGAAGGCCGGAACGACGAGACCGATCGTGGGCAGGATGCTCCCCTGACGCAGCGCGCGGGCAGCGCGGTTCAGCCGGTAGCCGGTGGCGGCGATCGCTTCGCGGATGCGCTCCTCCTGCTCCGGCGAGGTCTGCTGCTTCCCGTTGAGGATGCGCGAGATCGACATCCGGCTCATCCCGACGATGTCGGCGATGTCCTGGAGCGTAGCCTTTCGTCGCTGACCGGCCATGACCGGATTCTAGTCCGGGGCCAGAAAGCCCGGTCTGGCGTCAGGGCGTGGATGGCCGGAGGTTTGCGCAAGATCTCCCGAGCGGATGCGCGAATGTATCGGGATGGAAACGTTGGGTCGCTAACATCGCCGACGAGCGGACGCGGGTCGCGGGGGAAGCCGCTCGAGACGTCACTCGATCCTGGGGGATTACCGATGCATGCTCGCCGTTCGCGCCACTCTCGTCACCGCTCCCGCGTGCTCACGCCCTGGTATCGCCAGGAGGTGGGAGGCCTGCCGGTGTGGGCCATGATCGTCATCGCCCTCGCGGTGGCCGGCCTCATCGCGTTCACCGTGACGAACATGCCGGCATGACCGTCACGCATCCCGCCGGCCGGCGGTGAGGGCGCATCCGCCCGGCGGTCAGGAGGAGAGGATCGCAGCGATGCGCGTGCGCAGCTCTCGCGGCAGGAAGGGCTTCACGAGATAGTCGTCCGCGCCCGCGGCCAGAGCCCGCGCCCGGTCCTCGTCGGTTCGCCGCGCCGTGAGCATCACGATTCGCGTCGTGGCGAAGTCGACATCGGAGCGCAGCTCCTCGCACACCTCGATGCCCGTCTTGACCGGCATCATCCAATCGAGGAGAACCAGATCGGGATGCTGGGCGCGGGCGAGCTCGAGCCCCTCGCCGCCGTCGCGCCCCACCCTGATGTCGTATCCGTCGCGCGCGAGCACGTCGCGGACGAGCGATGCGACGTCTTCGTCATCCTCGACGATCAGCACCTGAGCCATGCGACACCTCCCTGGCGGGCGTCTGTTCAACCTACCCGGCGCGAGGCGAATCCTCGACTGCGGCACATCGCCCTTGATCCCAATGCCGAAGATGACCCATAATCGCCGCTACCCTCTGACCGTGGAGCGCTTGACCCCCGACACGCGCCTGACGCGGACACGCGCCGAGCGTCCGCAGACGCCGGCATGGCTGTGGATCGTCGCGGCCGTCGGGATCCTCGCCCTCGCGCTCCTCGGGGTCTCGTTCTCCGTGCCCGGCACCCCCCTGGCGGTGTGGTGGCCGGCCGCCGGCTTCTCGGTATGGTTCGCACTGAAGGCGGCGCCGCGTCAACGGTGGATCGCGGTCGTCGTCATCTTCGTCGTCACGACGATCGCCAACGCGCTCGCCGGTCGCGACGCGACGCTGTCGCTCATCTACGGTGCCGCGAACGCGCTGGAAGCCGCCCTCGTCGTCGAGCTGCTCGCTCAGCGCACCCGCATCACCGCGCGACGGGCGCATTTCCCGATCACGACCGGACGCCGATTCCAGCTCGACTCGGCGCACGCCGCACTCTACTTCGCCCTCGCCGCCGTCATCGGATCGGCCTCGACGGGCGTCATCGTGGGCGTCACCGCCGCGGTCGTGAGCGGCGCCTGGTCACCGCTGCCGGGTATCTTCGCGAGCGTTTCGCACTGCGCCGCGATCCTTCTGATCGCCCCGTTCGCCCTTCTCCCGCCAGCCCTGGCCACGCGGGTGAGCCGGGCGGAGATCGCCGCGCAGACCCTGCTCCTGGCCGGACTGATCGCGATCACGTTCACGGCGCTGACCAGCCTGCCGGGAGCCTTCCTCATCTTCGGTCTGTTCACGTGGGCGGTGCTGCGCTTCCCTCTCCGGGTGGTCTACCCGCAGGCGCTCGCCACCGCCGTGATCGTGCTCGTGCTCACCGTCCTGGGCGAGGGGGCTTTCGCCGACCGGGCGAACAGTCCACTGGAGACCGCCGCCGTGACGGTCGTGTTCATGACCTCGCTCGCCGCGCTCACGGTGCTCCTGTCCTCCGCGCGCTACGAGACCCTCGCCCGGGCGACCGCCGCCCTCGAACTGACCCGTGCACAGGCCGAGGTGCAGCGCGAACGCGCCGCCGCCCTCGCCGACCGACTCGAACTGGAACGTCAGCGGCAGGATTTCGTCGCCACGACCAGCCACGAGCTGCGCACCCCGATCACGAGCATCCTCGGCTACAGCGATCTGCTCCGCGAGTCGGAGGCGGCCACCCCCGAGCGGGACTGGATCGAGATCATCCACCGCAACGCGAAGCGACTCGGCGATCTCGTCGAAGATCTTCTCGCCCTCGGCCACGGCGAAGCCGCGCCGAGCGCGCTCACCCCCGTGGACGTGGCCGCACCGGATCTGATCGCCGACGTTCTCTGCACCCACGAACCGCTGGCGATGGCCCGCCGACTCGACCTCGCCCACGCTGCACCGGCCGACACCGTGATGCGCGTCGATCGCGGCGACGCCCTGCGGGCCCTCGGAAACCTCGTGTCCAACGCGGTGAAGTTCACTCCGGAAGGCGGGAGGGTGCTCGTGGAAGCGTCGCGCGTGGACGGCGAGGTGGTCTTCACCGTCACCGACACCGGACCCGGGATGTCGCCGGCCACCCTCGCACGGGCCTTCGACCGGTTCTACCGCGCACCCGACGCCGAGACGCAGAACACCCCCGGCACCGGCTTGGGGCTCGCGATCGCCCGCGAGCTCGCCGAGCGCAACGGCGGCCGCGTCGACCTCACCTCGCCGGAGCACGGCGGCGTGCGGGCGACGCTCGCGTTCCCCGCGGTTCCGCAGCACGCCGAGGCAGGAGCGCGATGATCGCCGCTCGCGCGCGGCCCGAGCGCGTCGTCTCAGCGCACCGCGATCGTCGGTGAGGTCGGATCCTCGAGCACCGACGTCGAGACCGAGCCGAGGAAGAAGCGGGCGAGCGCGCCGCGGCCGTGCGTGCCGACGACGAGCAGTGCGGCATCCCGTGCCAGGTCGGTGAGCAGCTGCGCGGCGTCGGCCTCCTCGACCCGCGTGTGCACCTGCAGCTCGGGATGCGCCGCGCGCACCCGCGCGAGGGCACGCTCAACGCGCTCGGTCGCGACCGGGCCGAGGTCGATCGGGGTGAGGCCGGCGGGGTCCGCCGAGCCGATCAGGTAGTCGCCGCTGCCGGTGAGATCTCCGGATACGGGGACCGGCAGCCACGCGCTGACGGCGATGAGCGGCTCCCCGCGGCTCAGGGCCTCGTCGGCCGCGAATGCGACGGCCGCCGGCGTTACATCCGAGTCGTCGATACCGACCACCACGCCGTGTCGGCCAACGACCGATCCGTGCGGCACGACGGCGACGGCGCTGTGCGCGCCGGAGACGACATGGCGCACGAGAGCGTCGTGGTGGTCGGCGTGGTCGTGTCCGAGCACGACCAGCGTCGCGTCCTCGGACATCGCCACGAGCCCGTGGGCGAGATCCCCCGTCACCGTCTGCGCGTCCACGTCGACGGGGACTCCGAGGCGATCGACGATCTCGCGCACGCGCGCCGCCTCGGCCTCGAGCAGGATGCGCGCGGTCGGCACCGCCTCGTCGTCGGCCCGTTCCGGCGAGGTCGCGACGAGCGTGAGCCGCGCCTCACGGGCCGCGGCGCGGGTCGCGGCCCAGGTCACGGCCTCCTCGGTCGACGCGGACTCGGTCACAGCCACCACGATGCGTTCGGTCATCGGACCCGCCCCCTTCCGCACCGCCGTCCGCGGCACCGTCACGCCGATGCTATCGACGGCGGCGGCGTGGCACATCCCGCGACGTGGCACACTCGACGACATGGAGGACTGGGTGGATGACGCCGCGGAACAGCTGGAGAAGCTCACCGGCGATCCGCTGGCCGGGGCCGCGCGCGGCACGGTGACCGTGCTGACGGTGTCCGAGCCCGACGGCCGCGCTCGCTACCAGGAGTGCCGCCTGCGCCTGCGCGCGACCGGCGACGACGTCGCCGAGGCGATCGTCGAGACCGCCGTCGTCGTCGACCGCCGACACTGGCCCCGTGTGGGTGCGACACTCCCCGCGCGCATCTCGCGGACGCACGCGGGAACGATCGACGTGAACTGGGATGCGCTCGCGCGCAGCGGCTGAGCGCGGAGCCGACCTAGGCGATGGCCGCGGGAGGCGCGACCCTCGCGGAATCGACGTCGAAAGGGATGACCGCGTCGAGGTCGACCGTGAGCCCGGCCGTGGAACTGGCCCGGTTGGCCAGTTCGCTGAGTGTCGGGGCGTGCAGCGGTTCCGGATCGACCGAGCCGAAGACGAAGCGCAGCGGGATGGACGGTTCGATCCAGAGAGTCGATCGCCCGCCCTCGTCGTCGGCGGCGTTGCGCCACGACATGGTGAAGCTCTCGTGACGACGGAGCTTGGTCGCGATGACGACCTTGAGGTGCGCGAGCAGGCGATCGGGGAACTCGATGGGATCGGGCAGATTGCCGTAGTAGAGGTGGCCCATGGGATGACATCCCTTCGCCTCGCGGAGGTTGCAGAGACCGGCTACGCGAGAACTGACGCCGATAGGTCAAACCCTACCTCTCATGCACGCGACCGGCACCCCGATGAGAGGGATCTCACCCGCATTCGTCGGCCCCGGGGTGGCCGAGCGCGCGCGGCTTCGATAGCGTGAGCGGATCGAGGACGCCGCGGCGACAACCCCGACTCGCGATGCGGAGCCGTCCTCCCGATCTGCGGAGTGGTGTGCGCGTGATGTCACGACGACGGCGAAGGCTGTTCGGCCTTCCCGCGATCGTCGTCGGCGGCGCCCTCATGCTCCCCGGATGCTGGTCGCTCGCCGACGGCGCCACCGAGTACGACGCGACGGCGGGTATCGACATCGACGGCGAGATCGATGCGACCGTCGAGGGCGTGGCAGAGGACCGTCCGCCCGCCGCCGATCCGGCCCCGACCGATCCCACGCCGCCTCCCGCTCCCGATCCCCTGCCCCCGGAGCGTTCGGACACGGCGCCCATCGGCGAACGAGAAGCCGATTCGCGCGATTCCGTGGCGACTCCGGATCCTCCGACTCCGACGTCGCCGCGTCCGGCTTCTCCGCCGCCGGCTGCGCCGGCGACGGCCGATCCGTCACCCGCACCTCCACCCGCCGAGAAGGAGGCAGACGAGGAAGCCCCTCCGGAAGAGGACGAAGCCGTTCAGGAAGAGGAGGAGCCCGCGGACAACGAGGCAGACGCGGGCAGCGACGGCGACAGCGACCCGGGGGATGACCTCGCCGCTGAGGAGCCGGAGTCGAGCGACGATGCCCCGGTGGAGGTCCCGTCGACCGAGGCGGATGCGGACGCGCCGAGCGGCGCCGACGCTCCGCCGAGCGGCGTCGAGGACGAACCGGGATCGGTCGAGAAGGACCCATGCGAGCCTGCGGGTCATCTCCTCGACGCCGTGACGGCCTGACCCAAACGGACAGCGACCCCGGCACTGGGGTCGCCGGGGTCGCTCTTCCGCTTTCGAATGGAGCGGTCGGATACCCGAAATCCGCCGGTCCGCATCAGCGGGGAGATGCTTCGTCGACGACGATACGTCGCAAGGCGCGGATGCGTCTGTCATCCGTTCGGGGGACAAGACCGAGCGATCCGCGTGATCATGCGGTTCGCGCGACCGCCGATGAGAGGATTCTCACCCCTCCGCGACCGCAGGGCCCGCTGGTGCGACGCGATCGAACACGACGCACCGCCGTGCTACCGTGCGGCGCATGGGGAGTCGGCGCACGGTCTCGATCGTCGCGCGCAGAACGTCCGTCCTGGCCGCCGCCGCGCCCACCGCCACCTCGTCGCAGCGCACCTACCGCTACCTCCGCATCGGCACCGCCGCGACCGTCGTCGCGATCTTCACGGCCGTCGCCTCGGCGAGCACCACGGTGGGCGTTCTGCCTTCCGTGAGCGCGTACTACTACTCCCCCG
Source organism: Microbacterium sp. MTN4-26 (assembly GCF_042846595.1). NCBI lineage: Bacteria > Bacillati > Actinomycetota > Actinomycetes > Micrococcales > Microbacteriaceae > Microbacterium > Microbacterium sp. MTN4-26. The sequence goes on along the minus strand of NZ_BTGO01000006.1, from coordinate 157,048 downwards.
CTCGCGACGTGTTCGTCGGCGCCCTGATCGCAGCCTCCCTCGCGCTGTTCGCCCTGTCGGGGCGCGGTCCGTCCCGGGCGCTCCTCGACGCAGCGGCGCTGTTCGCCCCGCTCATCGCGCTCGTGCCGACGACCCCGCCGGCGTCGGGCACCGCGGTCGAGACCGGCACGTCCGTCGTGACCTACGTCGTCATCGGTGCGATGGCCGTGGCCATCGCCATCGTCCTCACCGCGGCGAGGAGCACCGACCGGATCGGCGCAGGGATCAGCATCGGCGCCGCCGCGGCCGTGCTCACCGCGGTCGCGGCGACGGCGTGGACGGCGCCTGACGCGTTCGCCCGCTGGGCGCATCCGATCGCGACGCTGGTCTTCTTCGCACTGATCGCCGCCGTCGCCGTGCTCGCGGCGACCACGCGCGCCGACCCCGTCGCCCCGTGGATGCGCGCCGGCTACATCGCCATCGCGGCGCTCCTGGTGGTGACCGGCATCGCCTACGGGGTGATCACCGCGACCGGGTACGACGCCGGCCTGCCTCCGGTGCTCGTGTGCGAGGTCGCCGCCCTCACGCTCTTCCTCGCCTTCTGGGTGCTTCAGACGGTGCAGTGGTGGAACGATCCCGATCCGGCGATCCGAGCGTGATCGCGCGGCAGGCGGCGATCGAGCCCGCACACGACACGGTCGGAAGTGAGTACCGCAAGATGAGCGCAAGGAATGTGAGACAATTCAGCCACGCCGCGGATGGGGATGCGGCCAGGTTCGGATCGTGAGTTCCAGCGGGGGAGGCGAGAGATGACGACAGCCGACCGCCGTACCGCGGTGATCATCGAGGACGACCCCGACATGCGCGCCGTGATCGCGGAGGTGTTCGTGGGCGCCGGCTTCGAGGCGGTGCCCGTCGCCGACGGCGAGGAGGGCGTACGCGCCGTCGTCGAACGCGACCCCGACGCCATCACCATCGACATCTCCATCCCCGGGATCGACGGCTTCGAAGCCGCGCGCCGCATCCGTGCGGCGTCCGACGCCTACATGTTCATCATCTCCGGGCGCGCCGACGAGGTCGACGCCGTTCTCGGCCTGAGCGCCGGCGCCGACGACTACATCGCCAAGCCGTTCCGTCCCCGCGAACTGCGCGCCCGCATCGATGCCCTCGCCCGCCGCCTCGAGCGGCAGGAGAAGGCGGCGCCGAACGCTGTCGCCGCACCGGTCGAGCTGCTCGCGCACCGCGACGTCACCCTCGATGCCGACAGCCGGATGGTCTCCCTCGGCACCGACGACCCGGGCCTGACCCGCAGCGAGTTCGACCTGCTGGCGGCTCTGCTGCGCACGCGGCGCCGCGTGCGCAGCAAGGCCGAACTGGCTCGCATGCTGCGCGGCGACGCCACCGAGGACACCTACGTCAGCGACGCCGACGAGCGCGCCGTCGAAGCGCACATCACCAACCTGCGCCGCAAGCTCGGCGACAGCTCGGCCGCACCGCGCTACATCGAGACGGTGCGAGGCGTGGGCTATCGCCTCACCGAAGCCGACGGCGACGCCTCCGCGGCGGCAGCCGGGTAGGCGGCATGCGGGGGCCCGGCGACACGACCGCTGCCGCGCGCACGACCCCCGCCGGGTCGAAGCGCGCCGTCAGCACGCGCACACGGTCGATCTGGCTGTGGCAGCTCGTGCTGGCCGCGGCGGTCGTGGTGATCATGCTGGTGATCACGACGCTCGACCGCGACCGGCTCACCGAGCCGCCCCTCATCGTCGGCGCGACGATGCTGATCCTCATCAGCGCCGCGGTGATGTTCATCCCGTGGGATCGCGTCTCGCGCGACGCGGTGGTGGCCGTGCCATTGGTGGACACCTTCGCCGTCGGGGTGATGTCGCAGGGCGGTGAGCTGCGGCTGGAGTTCCTCTGGTGCTTCCCGGTGGCGTGGATCGCCACGCACTTCCCGGCGAGGTGGCTCGGGGCCGCCTTCGCGCTCATCTCCGCCGTCATCCTCTTCGAGGCGGTCGGGGCGGGAGCGACCTCGCGCATCACCCTGCGGTTCGCGATCGTCGTGCTGTGTCTGGCGTTCCTCGGGGTGCTCTTCCGCCAGATGTCGCGCCGCACGACGGCCATGAAGTCCCTCCTGCGCAGCCAGGCCGACAGGACCCAGCGCACCCTCGCCCGCGTGTCGGCGCAGCAGGAGCGCGCCACCCAGATGTTCGACGGCGTGCCGATCGCCATCGCGCGGGTGACCCCCAACGGCGACCTCGTCTCGCCCAACGCCGCCTACCTCACCCTCTACGGCATCGACCCCGACGATCCGACGCAGCCCCCTCGCACGGTCGACTACGAGTCGCAGCGCGGTCGGGCGCTCTCCGCCGACGAGCGGCCCGTGCATCGCGCTGCCCGCGGCGAGCATCTCGACGGCGAGCGCGGCTGGGTGTTCGACACCACGGGGCAGTGGCGTGCGGTGTCCGTCTCGACGCGGCCGCTGCCTCCGGTGGGCGATGAGAGCCCCAGCACGCTGCTCATGGTCCAGGACGTCACCGAGCTCACCCAGGAGCGGCGCGGACGCGAGAACCTGGCCGCGGTGGTCTCCCACGAGCTGCGCACCCCCATCACCGTCATGCTCGGCAATGTCGACCTCATGCGCGACGACGACAACCTCACCCCCGAGCAGACCGGACGCCTCGACACGATCGACCGGGCTGCCGAGCGGATGCTCGCCCTCATCTCGAGCATCCTCACCACCGATCGCGACACGTCGGTGCCGCACGAGCCGGTCTCCCTCGTGTCGCTGCTGCGCGAGTCCGTCACGTCGTTCTCGGCCGCCGCGCGCACCCGCGACCAGTCGCTCACCCTCGACATCGCCGGCACCTTCCGCCTGGCCGGCGACGCCTTCCGCCTGCGTCAGCTCATCGACAACATCCTCAGCAACGCCGTGAAGTACACGCCGAACGGCGGCACCATCCGCGTCGCCGCCCGTACGCACGACCAGCAGATCGAGGTGTCGATCAGCGACAGCGGCCTCGGCATCGCCGAGGAGGACATCCCGCACCTGTTCGACGACTACTTCCGCGCCCAGGAGGCCGTGGGCAGCGGCCTCCCCGGCTCGGGACTCGGCATGGGGATCGCCAAGGCCATCGCCGAGGCCCACGGCGGCACCATCCGCGTCGAGAGCACCGTCGGACGCGGCACCACCGTCACCATCACCCTCCCGGAGGACACCGCGTGAACTCTGCCGTCGCCCTGAACCTCGGAATCAGTCAAGCCACCGTCGCGACCCTCGCGACGGCCCTGATGATCGGTCTGGGATTCCTGCGCCGACCCTCGGCGGCCACGGCGCTGTGGTCGATGGCGTTCGTGCTCGCGATGATCACCTCCTATGCCTCGATCAGCGCCGAGGCGGCGACGCAGGAGTCCGCCCGCGTGGCCGCACTCGGTTTCATGCTGGGCGCACCGGCGTTCATCTGGAGCGGCCTGCGCGCCGCCCGGGGCGCGGCGTCCTTCGCCTGGATCGCGCCGCTGCAGGCTCTGGTGTCAGCCAGCGTGCTCGTGGTGCTCGCCGGCACGCCCGGGTACAGCACCGGGTTCGCGCTGCTCTACTTCGCGTCGTCGCTCGTGGCGGGGCTGACCGCGTGGGAGCTCTTCCGACGCCCCGACCGCGGCGGAGGGATGCTCCTGCCGCTCACCCTCGTCTCGGGCGTGTACACGCTGCTCGGAGCGCTCGTCGCGGTCGTCACGATCGCGACCGACCCGGCCGGCGGCGGCGACCTCGTACTGGTCCGCACGATCAACGCGGTCGCGATGATCGTCTACATGATCTGCGCACTGGTGTCGCTGCTCTTCCTGTCCGAGAACCGCGACGACGGCCTCAGCCGACGCGGGAACGACCTGCGACGCGTGATGCAGGACCGCCTCGCCCGCGCCGAGGACCGTGACGACACGGCGTGGTCGCTGCTGACGATGACCCTCGACGATGTCGGCGACATCCGTGCCGCCGCGGGCGAGGGTGCGTTCACCGCGACCATGGAGCGCCTGATCGCGGATGCACGCGCCACCTTCCCCGCCGAGTCCGACATCGGCCCGGGCGCCGGTCCGGGGTCGCTCCTCATCCTCGTCGCGCGCTCTGAAAACGAGGTCCGCGAGCACATGCGCGCGTTCCTGCGACGCCTGGGCACCATGCGGCCGGAGCAGCCGCTGGCCACGCAGCTGTCGGCCAGCATCGGATGGGCGCCGGTCCGCGAGGTCGGCTTCGATCTCGAAGCGCTCATCGCCGCCGCGGCCTCTGCCGAAGCAGAGGCGCGCGCCGCCGGCGGCGACGGCTGGTACCGCGTCGGGAATGCGCGGCGATCGGCCTTCCCCGCGATCGAGAAGGGCTCGACCCACAGCGGCTCCACACCGCCGGCCCCCTAGAGTGTCAGCGTGACTTCCCCGCCCTCGTCGCCCGTTCTCCCGCACGCCGTCCGGGTGGCGGGAACGGTGTTCGCGGCCGTCCTCGGCGGGCTGCTCCTGCTGGCGATCATCGCGGCCGCGTGGGTGGGCGTGCGCGGCTTCCTGGCCTACGGTCACCTCCGCGATGCGCAGACCACGGCCGCCCTCGCACGCGATCAGCTGACCGATCCGGCGACGGCCGCCGATGCGATCGCCGAGATCGCCGACGACACCTCTGCCGCTCGCGGCCTCACCACCGACCCGGTGTGGAGCGCGGCCGAGCATCTGCCGTGGGTGGGCCCGCAGCTCGCGGCCGTGTCGACGATGACCGCAGCGGTCGACGACGTCGCCGGGTCGGCCCTGACTCCCCTGGTCGAGGTCGCCGGGTCGTTCGACGTCGATTCGCTGCGCCCTCAGGACGGACGCATCGACCTCACGCCGTTCACGGAGATCCAGGATGCCGCCGCCGCGGGCACCGCGGAGCTCGTCGACGCCGCCGACACCGTCTCCGCGATCGACCGCGACCCCCTGGTGACGCCGGTGCGCACCGCGGTGCGCGAACTGTCCGCCCTCCTGGCCGAGACCCGCGACGGCGCGGGCGCCGTCGCGCGCGCCACCGCACTGCTGCCGGCCATGCTCGGCGCCGACGGACCGCGCACCTACCTGCTGCTCTTCCAGAACAACGCCGAGTGGCGCTCCCTCGGGGGGATCACCGGCGCGGTGGCGGCCATCCGCACCGACGGCGGAGCCCTGTCGCTCCAGGCTCAGGCTTCCTCGAGCGACTTCCCGCGCTACGACGATGCCGTGCTCCCCCTCGACGAGGAGGTGCTCGGCATCTACGGCACCCGGCCAGGCCGGTACATCCAGAACGTCACACAGGTTCCCGACTTCGCGCTGTCGGGTGCGCTCGCGCAGGAGATGTGGGAACGCGAGACGGGTGAGACGGTCGACGGGGTCATCGCCGTCGACCCCGTCGCGCTGTCGTACCTGCTCGAGGCGACCGGTCCGGTGACTCTCCCCACCGGCGACGAGCTCACCGCCGACAACGCGGTGGACCTGCTGCTGAACGAGGTCTACTTCCGCTACGAGGTCCCCGCCGAGCAGGACGCCTTCTTCGCCGCCGCCGCCGCAGCCGTGTTCGAAGCCGTCGCCGGCGGAGGCGCGGACCCCGCGGCCCTCCTCTCCGCCCTCACCCGGGCCGGCGACGAGCACCGACTGCTCCTGTGGAGCGACCACGAGGAGGACCAGGAGCTCCTGGCCGACACCACGCTCGCCGGCGGACTGCCCGTGACCGACGACGACACGGCCCGGTTCGGGGTGTTCCTCAACGACGGCACGGGCTCGAAGATGGACTACTACGTCACCGCCGACACCGTCGTCGGCTGGGACACGTGCATGATCGACGACGCCGGAGACGCGCAGGGCGAGGCGACCCTCGGGGTGACCATCACCAACACCGCCCCCGGCGCCGACAGCCTGCCCCGCTACATCACCGGCGGCGGCGGATTCGGCGTGCCCGCCGGCACCGCACGGACCGTCGGCTACCTCTACCTGCCGGAGGGCTGGGACCTCGTCGACGCCGAGATCGACGGCGACGTCGGATTCGGCGGCGGAACCCACGACGGCAGGCGCGTGCTCACATTCGAACTCGACCTGGAATCCGGCGAGCAGGCGAGCGTGTTCGTCACCGCGCGACCGAGTGAACCCGGTGCACCGACGGTCGAGGCGGTGTCAACCCCCCGCATCGGCGAGGGCACCCGAGTTGTCGCCACGTGCCCGCCCGCTTAGACTTCCCGCCAAGGGGAGGACACGTCCCCGTCGCCACGCGCTTCACTCGCCGCCACGAGGGACCCCCCATGACTCGCCGGATCACCCGCCTCCTCATCGCCGCTGCCATCTCGATCGCCGCGGTCGCTGCACCGAGCGCGGCGAGCGCCTCGACGATCTATCCGCCGGCCGGTTCCTGCACGACCAGCCCCGCCACGATGACCGCCGGCAGCACCGTGACCTTCGCGTGCTCGGGCGGCACGTTCTCGGCAGAGGAGCCGGTCACCGTCACCGTGACGGGAGAGAACGGCGCCGACAGCACCTTCGGCATGATCCGCATGGCCATCAGCACCGCCAGCGCTGGATTCACGTCCACCTCGGAAGGCGCGCTGGAGGCCGTCCGCATCACCCTTCCCGCCAACGCGAGCGGAACCTACAACATCGCCGCCGTCTCGCCGACCTCCGCCGGCGGCACCGCCGCCGCAAGCATCACGACGGCCGAGGGCCTTCCCACCACCGGACTCGACCAGTCGTCGCTGGCGATCGTGTGGATCGGCGGCGGAGCGCTGCTGGCAGCCGGCGCCGTGCTGGCGATCGTCGCCGGCGTGCGCCGCTCCCGCGACCGCAACTCCTGATCCCCCACAGGCCGCGTCAGGACTCCGCGGCGAAGGTGCGCGCCGCCGACGCGGAAGCGCCGCCGACGGTGGGATGCGCCGTGACGAGGATCGGGAGGTGGTCCGACCGCCCCTGCGGCAGCGTGCGCACCTTGTCGACGCGGAAGCCGATCGACGTGGCGAAGTCGTAGTGTCCGCGGAAGAACCGGTACCGCGTGTAGGTCCGCGCGTCGCTGAGACTCAGCTCGTAGCCCTGTTCGCGCACCTTCTGCCCGAGGTTCTCCTTGAAGACGGGGTAGTTGTAGTCACCGACCATGAGAGCGGGCAGACCCTCGCCGAGCGAGGTCAGCTCGGTCAGCGCGGTACGGATCTGATGGCGCCTGAGGGAGTTCAACGCGGTCAACGGTGCGGCGTGGAACGACGCCACGATGAATTCGTGCCCGTCGTCGATGTCGTGGAGGCGCACGCCGAGCAGGCGCTCCTCGGCGGGCTTGAGCACCATGTCGTGGAGGGACTTCTTCAGGGCGAGCGAGCGCACGTCGACCGCGCGGTAGGAGTTCTCCCGGTAGTACACCGCGAGCCCCAGCCGGTTCCGCTGCGTCGCGTCGGCCAGCCTCAGGCCGCCGATCGTCGGGGGGATCTCGCGGGTGTCGTACTCCTGCAGGCACAGCACGTCGGCGCCGTGGTGCTCGACGAGATGCGCCAGCTCACCGGCTGCCCGGTGCTTGCGCAGGTTGTAGGAGATGACCTTCATGGTGCCGCCAGCCTATTCCCGCTCCCCGGCCGACCGGCGCTCATCCGGTGATCCCATAGCCGACCCGTAGGTGCCGCGCGTTCGGGTGACACCGGCTCGGGATAGCATCGAGTCGTGACTGTACGTCCGGCACCCGTGCGGCGACGGTTCGGGATGCCGCGGTGGCTGCTGTTCACGCTGCTGGGCCTCGCCGCCGTCGTCACCCTGGCGATCCTCGCCGGGATCGGTTCGCTCATCACGTGGGGAGTGCAGACCCTGTCCGCCAGACCGCCCGCCGTCGGAACGACCGTCGTCGCCCCGGAGGAGTCCAAGGCCGCCCGTGCGCTCGACGACCTCACCGCGGGCTCCGCGGAGTACGAGGCGACCGCCTACCTCTCCGAGCAGCCCACCACCTACTGGCTCACGCCGGAGGAGGATCCGATCGGCACCGCGACCGCGCGCGTGTCGAACCTCGCGTCCGAGGCCCGCGACACGGGTACGGCGCTCTCCGTCGCGGTCTACGGCCTGCCCGGACGCGACTGCGGCAGCTACTCCGCGGGCGGACTGGTCGAAGAGGACTACGCCACCTGGATCGACGAGATCGCGCGCGGCCTGGATGCGGCACCCGACGTGCAGAAGATCGTCATCCTCGAGCCGGACAGCCTGGCACTGGCACCCGAGTGCGGCAACGTCGAGGAACGCGTCCGTCAGCTGCGCAACGCCATCGATCGACTGACCGGCACGAACACCTGGATCTATGTCGACGGCGGACACTCCAACTGGCTCCCCGCCGCCGACATGGCCGCCCTCATCGAGGCCCTGGACCGCAGCGACGCCATCCGCGGGTTCGCCACCAACGTCTCCAACTACAACCACTCCACCGAGGAGTTCGCCTACGCGCACGAGCTGTCCGACCTTCTCGGCGGCTCCCACGCGATCATCGACACATCGCGCTCCGGCGCGGGCTCCAACGGCGACTGGTGCAATCCCTCCGGGCGGCTGGTGGGTGAGCCGGGCGGAACCCTCGGCGACGAGGTGGTCGACACCAACCTCTGGGTCAAGCCGCCCGGCGAGAGCGACGGCACGTGCAACGGCGGTCCCGCCGCCGGCGTGTGGTGGCCCGAAGCGGCGGTCGAGCTCACCCGCGAGGTTCGCTGACCGCCCGCTGCGCGCAGCGCCCCGCGCGCACTGTGTAGCATGACCGGAAGGCAGAATCTTGCACTGTCGCCTCCCCTGGTCCGCACCCTTCCCCGAGCCGGAGCTTCGCCGATGACCGACCCATCGCTCGACCTCAAGACCGCCGTCATCGTCGAGGACGACCCGGACATCCGCCATCTCCTCCGCGAGGTGCTCGAGGCGGCCGGGTTCTCGACGGTGTCCGTCGGCAACGGGATCGACGGCGTCCGCGCGGTCATGTCGTATCGGCCGCTGATCACCACCCTCGACGTGAACATGCCGGGGATCGACGGGTTCGAAGCCGCGCGCCGCATCCGCTCGCAGAGCGACACCTACATCATCATGCTCACCGGGCTCGAGGATGAGGCCGACGTCGTGCTCGGGCTCGGCTCGGGCGCCGACGAGTACATCATCAAGCCCTTCCGTCCGCGCGAATTCCGTGCGCGCATCGACGCCATGCTGCGTCGCCCCCGGCAGGACGCCCCCGCCCCGGCGGCGCCCCGGCAGGACTCGGTCGGTCCGTCGTTCCCCGGCGGCCGCAACACGTCGCGCGGCGCACAGCCTCCCGGATACGACGGCGACTCCGGCTGGGGCGTCGCCCCGGCGGTCGGCGAGGGGACCGACGGTTCGCACCGGAACGGCTACGACGCGCCGCGGCCCGAGATCGCACAGACCCCGGGCGACCCCGCGACCTACCGCCTGCCGCCTGGCGCCGACGCCCCGCCGCAGTGGAACGCGGCGGAGCCCGAGCGCCCCGCCCCCGGCACCGACATCGAACGCGCCACGCACGGCGGCGCGGTCGAACTCGCGGGCCCCTCGGTGATGACCCACCGCGACCTGCAGGTCAATCCCGACAGCCGCGTCGTGGTCGTCGGCGGCGATCAGCTGGAGCTCACGCGCACCGAGTTCGACCTGCTCGCCACGCTCATGGAGTCCAAGCGTCGCGTGCGGAGCAAGGCCGACCTGACCCTGGTGCTGCGCGGCGAGTCCTACGTGACGTCGTATTTCGTCGGCGAGGCCGACAAGCGCGCCATCGAGGCCCACATGACGAACCTCCGCCGCAAGCTCGGCGACAACCCGAACAATCCGCGCTACATCGAGACGGTGCGCGGCGTCGGCTACCGCATGACCAGCGAACTGACGGCCTCGAACTGACGCCGACGCGAAGAACGGCCCCGCACGAGCGGGGCCGTTCTTCGCGTCATCCGTCACACCTCGTCGCCCTCACACCTTGTAGCCCTGGTGGCGGCGGATGAGCTTGAAGAACATCAGCAGCGTCTGGATGACGGTCACGACACCCACGATCGGCCACCCGATCCACAGGATCGTCGACTGCACCACCGGGTCGAGCATCGACCAGATCACCGCGAGGGCGACGAACACGGCCACGAGCAGGATGAGCGGGATCCAGTGGGTGCTGCCGCCACCCTTCTCCGCCTTGGCCTGCATCGCCCAGTTGTCGACCTTCTTGCGCGACAGGAAGCGGGTCCACGATCGCAGGAAGTGGCTCAGCCGGATCCACATGAAGATCTCGGCGGGGAAGACCAGCCCGGCGAACATCACGTCCCGCGAATTGCGGTTCTCCATCGTGTAGGCGATGCGCAGGTTCAGCAGCACGGCCATGAGGACCGGGATCAGCCACCATGCCGAGAAGACGAACGCGTTGATCGACAGCGACGCCGCCAGCAGGGTGATGAACGCGACGCGCACGAAGAGGTTCGTGAGCATGCCGAAGTTCTCGAACCAGCGCAGGCGCAGGTTCGGGTGGAACGGCTGGCCCTTCGTGTCGCCGCGCTGGCCGGGCCACATGAGCTCGATGGCACCGTAGGTCCACTTCACCTGCTGGGCGTCGTAGCCGCGCAGCGTGGTCATGCCGCCGACGTCGGCCCGCGAGAACGGGCTGATCTTGGTGAGGTACCCGGCGCTCTTGATCTGCAGGGACAGCAGCGAGTCCTCCACTTCGCTGTCCTTGACCCACGGCGTCGACTGGTGGTTCTGACGCATCACCTCGCGAAGGGCGTTGGTGGAGAAGATCGAGAACTGTCCGCCCAGCACGGCCATGTTGCGCCCGCGCAGCAGGTTCTGCAGGTTGAACGCCGCGAACTGGGTGCGCTGACCGGCGATGAGGAACTTGCCGATGAGGCCCTTGATGGGCCGGTCGTCGATCGAGTAGATCGCGGAGATGCCGCCGATGCGCGAGTCCGACACCGCCTCGGTCTCCAGGTACTCCACCGCGCGCGAATCGGCGGTGGTGTCGCCGTCCACCCCGAGCAGGTAGTCGTAGCCCTCCACGAGCGAGTAGCCGTAGTTGAGGGCGCCGACCTTCTTGTCGGGGTTCTTGCCGATGTCGTGCACGAAGACCTCGGTGAACTGCTCGCCCATCTCGGTCTCGAGTTCGTGGGCGCCGGCGAACTCTGACGCGATGCGCACCGTGGCATCGGAGGTGTTGTTGACGACGACGTGGATCACATCCGGCACCCGCGTCTGGGCGAGGAGCGACTGGATGACGTCGGCGATCGACTCTTCCTCGTTGTACGCCGGAATGATGCATCCGATGGTCGACCGGTGGCCGGTGGTGTTCTCCAGCACCGCCGAGAAGTCGTCGGCGAAGCCGGGCTCGGACTCGGCACGGGGCTCGCGCGGCAGGATGGAATCGGGCGCGTGGACGGCGTGCGGTGTCATCTGCCGGGGGCTGTTGACGTCCGTCATGGTGATCTCCCTCACGCCGGTCACTCTTCGGTCGTTGCGTCGGAGGATATCGCGATCGGCAGGTACTGGTACACGGTCTGCTGAGAGAACGACGTGTCGTCGTCGGCGACGCCCTCCACGGCGATCGTCATCGCGAATTCCAGCGTGATGCCGTACGTGTCCGCGGGCAGCTGGTTGATGGTCGTCTCGGGCACGAGCAGACCGCCCTGGTAGCTGTTCAGCAGCAGACCCCGGTCCGAGCGCAGGGTGTCCGTCGGCACGAGCGTGCGCGGGTCGGAGCTGAACTGGAACGGGTTCTGCACCTGGCCCGACGTCTGCGCGGTCTGCGAGGTGATCGAGATCGACGAGATGTACACGCGTCGCTTCTGTGTGAGCACGGCCTTCTCGTCCACGTAGTTGTCGTAGACGTTGACGGCGAAGCCGAACGTCTTCGGGGTCGTGGAATCCCACTCGTTCGTCCGTTTCGGATTCGCAGCCCACACCTCCAGACGCAGCTCGAGCTGATCGGCGACGTCGGTCGAGAGGGCGACGGAGCCGTCGTAGGTGAACAGCGAGTCGAAGGCGATGTCCTCGGTCGTCAGCGGCGTGGGGCTCGCGTAGGCGACCGGCTCCTCCGCGACGCCCTGCTGCTGCAGCCCGTTGAACACCTCGGCCAGCTGCGAACAGCCGGCGAGGGAGACGGCGAGCCCGAAGGCTGCGCCGACGGCGAGGATGCGACGCGTGGCCGACGACGAGATGCTCACGATGTTCCGCTCCAGGTTCAGGGGTGCCGCCGGGCTTCGGGTCCCCGGCGGCGTCTCGGGGGTTCCCCGCGACAACACACAGGCAACCACGCCGATCACGCGTCTTGAGGTTCTTGAGCTTGTCTTGAGCGAGCCTTGAGGCTCGCGCCTCTCCCATCGGTCGGCGGGCGTCGCGGCTCTCGTAAGCTGGGGAGCACACGGAGCCGGGAGGGCACATGGGAACAGCACGACGCGTCGGCACGGCGACGGCGGCCGCGGCTCTCGCCCTGGCTCTCGCCGGATGCGGCCCCGCGCCGTGGGAATACGGCGACGGCGGCGACGCCACCCCGACCCCCACCCGCACCTCCGCCTCCCCGGCACCCGCGCCGGTGCCGAACGACCTCTCGAGCGGATCGACGCAGCGCGAGCTCGTCGCCGGTGCCGTCACCGCGACCGTGGACTACTGGTCGACGCTGTCGATGGACCTGTGGACCGCGGAGGCGGTCAAGCCCGTGAGCATCTCGATGGTCACCGAGGTCACCCCCGACGACGGCCAGAAGGTGTACCTGCAGAGCGCATCGATGGTCGCGGTCGCCCTCGACGCCGACGGCGTGACGATCGACGCCCTCGATCCGCAGACCGACACATCCGCCGTCTCGCCCGGCTACCTCGTGCTCTCGCCGTACAGCTATTCGCAGACCTTCAACGTCGGCGCCGTGCCCGCGGACACCGCCGCCGTGCAGCTCCAGTTCACCTACGACTTCCTCGTGCAGACGACTCCCACGTCGAAGGAGTACGCCAAGCAGACCGCGAGCGACACGCTCACCGTCGCCATCTTCCAGCCCGGCGAGTAGAGCCCGGGTCAGTCCCGGTCTCGGCGGTTCCGGGTCTGCGCGGCGCGCGCCGCGAGCAGGTCGTCGGCCGGATACCCGACCTCGGTGAGGGTGAGGCCGCGCGCGGCGAGCACCTTCACGTCGGGAACCCGCACCAGCCGGTCGCGAATCTCCGCCAGGTCACCGGCGGTCAGGCGGCCCTCGCCGACGGCGACGCATCCGCCCACGAGGGCGCGCACCATGCTGTGGCAGAACGCGTCCGCCTTGACGTTGGCCACCAGCACCCCGGCGGTGTCGCGGTGCCAGTCGAACTCCAGGAGCGTGCGGATCGTCGTCGCCTCATCCCGCGGCTTGCAGTACGCCGCGAAGTCGTGCAGGCCGATCAGCGACCGCGCCGCCTCGTCCATGGCCTCGACATCCAGCTCGCCGCGCACGGTCGTGGTGCGGAGCCGTTCGAGCGGGTCGTATCCCGCACGCGCATCGGTCAGGCGATACGCGTAGCGCCGCCAGACCGCGGAGAAGCGGGCGTCGAATCCCTCCGGCGCCACGCGGGAGGCGTGCACGGTCACATCCGCATAGGCGCCGAGCACGCCGCGCACGCGCGCGGCCAGCGCCTCGACCGGATCGGCGTGGGGGGCGCGGGCGCGGCGCGACAGCATCCGCTCCGTCTGAGCCGCATCGAGGTCCACGTGGGCCACCTGACCGGAGGCGTGCACCCCGGCATCGGTGCGCCCGGCGACGACCAGTCGCGGGGTGCCACCGATCACGCGCGCGAGTGCGTCTTCGATCTCTCCCTGAACGGTGCGATGCGCGGGCTGGCGCGCCCAGCCGCGGAAGTGCGTGCCGTCATAGGCGATGTCGAGACGGATGCGCACCGCTCCAGCCTATGTCGGGCGGCCCTTCCGGCGGATGCTCGGGGAGTTCCCGCACGGGAGTCGTACACTGACGTGTCGCCCCCTCCTCCCCTCCTCCCCCTCCTCCCCCGGACCGATGACCTCTCCAGCGCAGCACCCCGCCGCGACGCCCACGCGCTACGCGGGCCTCGACGGTCTGCGTGCCGTCGCCGTCGCCCTGGTCGTGCTCTACCACCTCTTTCCCGGCGCGCTTGTCCCCGGGGGTTTCGTCGGCGTCGACGTGTTCTTCGTCATCAGCGGCTTCCTCATCACGACCCTGCTGCTGCGCGAGCACCGCAGCACCGGACGCATCTCGCTCGTCGATTTCTGGCGCCGACGCGCCCGACGCCTGCTGCCGGCCCTCACCCTGGTCGTCATCGCCTGCGCGAGCGCGGCGTGGATGATCGGCGGCGACGTGCTCGTGCGGCTGGGCGCGCAGATCGTCGGAGCCTTCACCTTCAGCTACAACTGGGTCGCGCTCTCCGGTGGCGACGGCTATTTCGCCGCCACGACCCCGGAGCTGTTCCGCAACATGTGGTCGCTCGCCGTCGAGGAGCAGTTCTACCTGCTGTGGCCGATCGTGCTGCCGCTGTTCCTGATGCTCCCCCGGTCCTGGGCGCGGGTGACCGCCGCCCTCGTCGCGGCGACGGCATCCGCGGTATGGATGGGCGCCGTCGTCGCCTCCGGCGGCGACCTCACGCGCGCGTACTTCGGCACCGACACGCACGCGTTCGGTCTGCTGCTCGGCGTCGCTCTCGCGTTCGGCATGGCGCCGCTGCTGCGTCGCCTCGCCGTCGGCGACCTGCCGGCGTGGGCACGGTCCGGGGGTGCGCGCGCCACGGTGTCCGCGCTCGGCGTCGCCGGGCTGATCGGCATCCTTGCCGTCGCCTCGATTCCCGCCGGAGACACGGTGGCGACCTTCCCCGGCGCCCTCCTGGCGGCGAGCGTGTGCGCCGCGATGGTGATCCTCGCCGGCGTCTGGCCCGGCTCCCGCCTCGGCCGGGCACTCGATGCCGTCCCGCTGCGCTGGCTCGGCGACCGGTCCTACGGCATCTACCTGTGGCACTGGCCGCTGCTCGTGCTCCTGCTGGCCGCCACGACCGGCACGGGCCCGGAGGCGGGGGTGCCGATCGGCGTCGGGGCGCTCGCCCTTACGCTGACCCTCGTGCTGGCGGAGGCGTCGTACCGCTGGGTGGAGACGCCGGTGCGCCGGTTCGGCTTCCGCGGCTGTGCCCGGCGCCTGCGTGCGGCGCTGCGTGCCCGGGCGGCACGACGCGCGACCGCGCTCGCGGGTCTCGCCACCGGCGCCGCGCTCGTCGCGGGCGCGGGTGCGGCCGTCGCCGCGGCGCCCGCGGTCTCCTCCGGTCAGTCCGTCGTCGAAGCCGGCGCCGCCGCTCTCGCCGCCGAGACGGCCGCCGCCCCGCCGACCCCTGCACCCGCGGAGACCTCGCCCGCGCCCGTGGAGGCATCCGACGCCACGGCCCCGAGTCCCTCCCCCACCCCCGTGCGGGGCGACGAGATCACCGCCGTCGGCGACTCGGTCATGCTCGCTTCCGCTCCCTCCCTGCTGGAGCGGTTCCCGGGAATCGAGGTGGATGCGGCCGAGTCGCGCTCCGCGTGGGCGGGGCCGGGCATCCTGCGCACGCTCGAGGACGAAGGGCGCCTCCGCTCCGTCGTCGTGATCGGGCTGGGCACCAACGGCCCGGTCGACCGCGAGACGCTCGACGAGATGGCGGCGATCGCGGGTCCCGACCGCAGGATCGTGCTCGTCAACGCGTATGCGCCCCGCGAGTGGATCCCCCAGGTCAACGACACCCTGCGCGCCTTCGCCGACGAGCGCTCCGATGTGAGCGTCGCCGATTGGAGCCGGGCGATCGACCGGCACGTCGATCTCCTCGCGGGCGACCGCATCCACCCCGGGCGCCCCGGTGGCGACGTGTACGCCGACGCCGTGGCGACCGGGGTCGACGGGGCCGAGTACGAACGCGCCATGCGCCGCTACGGCGAGGAGCTCCGCGCCTTCCGCGACGAGCATCGCGACAGCCGTCTGCCGGTGCCGCAGTAGCGGCGCGAGCTCACATCCGCGCGACGAGCACGCGATCGCGCTCGGTCGGGACGAAGCCGAGACCCTCGTAGAGCGTGTTCGCACCGGTAGGGCTCGCCGTGTCCACATCGAGCACGGCCTTGGCGAGCCCGGCTCCGGCGATCGCGCGCAGGGTGCGGGCGATCACGCGCGGGGCGAGCCCGCGACCGCGGCTGTCGCGCACGACGCCGATGAGGTCGATGTACGCGTTCGACGCTCCGAGCGTCACCCAGTCGTCCTCGTTCACCGACGCGAGACAGAAGGCCACGACGCGTCCGTCGACGATGGCGAGCGTCGACAGGTCCGCGCGCAGGAACCGTCCACCGGTGAACTGCGCCCACCGCTCAGGCGGCGTCGGAAGGCTCCCCCAGTGGTCGCGGAACGCGTCGTTGCGGGCGACGCGTGTCGCCTCGTCCCACTCCGGGGCGAACGCGAGCATCCGCACCCCCTCGAGCGCGACCGGCTCGGAGATCGGATGCGCCATGTCGCGCACCATCGTGGTGAACCACCGCTCGGTGGTCATCCCGAGCCGCTCGGCGAGCACGACGGCGCCGTCGTTGCCGTCGTGCACGTACACGTGCACCTCGCCGGGCAGGGCGAGGTCGGAGGCCGCGAGAAGCTGGCGGGCGCGGGCATGCTGCCACGTCATCAGGGCGCCGCCGATCCCCCGTCGACGCCACTGCGGATGCACGGCACCGTCGAGGTGCACCTTCACCTTCTCGGAGGTGTCGGGATGGCGGATCGCCGACCCGACTGCAACCGGGGTGCCGTCGGCGGCGAAGCCCAGCGCCGTGTCGGTGAGATGGTCGACACCGGCGAGCTCGAACGTGTCGGCGACATCCTCCCGTGGCGTCACCCAGGTGGGGTGGTCAACGCGGTCGGCCGCGGCGACGACGGCGTGGATCGCGTCGATGTCGGCCGCGGTCGCCCCGCGCCATACGGCCACGTCGGGGTGCGACGGGTGGGGCAGGTTCTCCGGAGCCGTCACGCGCGCGCTGAGCGGCGCATCCGACCCGGTAGGTGTCTCGGTCACCCGCACACTCTAGTCGGCGCGCAGGACGCCCTCACGGCGCCCTCCGGAGGCTGCGGCGCTGCGGGGGCGGCTCAGAAGTGGCGCGTGAAGACCTGCTCGCGATCGCGCTCGACGAAGCCGAGGCTCTCGTAGAGCGTGTTGGCGCCGGTCGGGCTGTCGGTGTCCACATCCAGCTGCGTCGCCTTGAGCTCCGCGGCGGCCATCGCCCGGAGCGAGCGGCGTATCACCCGCGGCGCGAGTCCCTTGCCGCGATGCGCGCGCACGACGCCGATGTACTCGATGTAGGCGTAGGGCAGTCCGCGGCGCTCCCAGTTGTCCTCGTTGACGGTCACGAGGCAGAACGCGGCGACTTCGCCGTCGATGAGCGCGACCGTCGACAGGTCGAGGCTGAAGTGCTCCGAACCCGTGAAGGCGTTCCAGTACTCCTCCGAGTACGGCACGCTCCCCCAGTGGTCGCGGAACGCGTCGTTGCGGGCCAGGCGCACGTCGTCGACGCGGTCTGCGGCGAGGGGAACGAGGTCGACGCCCGGTTCGACATCGCCTTCCACATCGAAGACCGGCTCGGTGAGGTCGCGCTCCATGACGACGAACCAGCGTCCCACCGTCATCCCCAGACCGCCGGCGATCACCGCGGCTCCCGGGTCGTCCTCGTGCACGTACTGCTCGATCACCCCGTCGACGGTCGCATCCGTCTCGGCGGCGAGGAGCTGCAGGGCCCGGTCGTACTGCCAGCGGCCAACGGCACTGCCCAGGCCGCGTCGCCGCATCTCGGGCACGACCGCGCCCTGCAGGCTCACGCGCACCTCGAGCGAGGTGTCCTCCTGCTTGATCGCGGCACCGACGGCGACGATGCGACCATCGGGCGTCTCGCCCACCAGCAGGTCGTCGCGGGTCGTCTGGGGCAGGTCGAACCAGTCCTCCACGTCGCCGCGGGCGAACGCCCACGTCGGATGGTCGACTTCGTCGGCGGCGACGAGAGCGGCGTGGATGTCGTCGATGTCGTCAGGGGTCGGGGATCGCCATGCCACGTCGGGATGCGCGGCGGGGGCGAGGGTCTCGGGAGCGGTCACACGGTGGTTCAGGGTCTGATCGGCCACCTTCCTACGGTACGCGGGTCCCCCCGGGGCCGGTCAAACCGGCGCCGTCATGCGCAACGCCCGCGACCCGGACGGGTCGCGGGCGTTCCGCAGGTGCCGGGCGGGCCGGCAGCAGGTCACTTCGTGGTGTCGGCGTCCTCGGCGGCGGCCTCCGCGGCCTCGCCCTCCTCGGTCGACTCGGCACCGGCGTCGGCGGACTCCTCGGCCGGAGCATCCTCAGCCGGGGTCTCCTCGGCCGCGGACTCCTCGGCCGGGGTCTCCTCGGCGACGGGGGCCGCCTCTTCCGCGGGCTCGGAGCGACGCTTGGTGCTCTTCGCCTTCGGCGTGACCGGCTCGAGAACGAGCTCGATCACGGCCATCGGCGCGTTGTCGCCCTTGCGGTTGCCGACCTTGGTGATGCGGGTGTATCCGCCCTCACGCTCGGCGACCAGCGGCGCGATCTCGGCGAACAGGACGTGCACGACTTCCTTGTCACCGATGATCGACTGCACGCGACGACGGGCGTGCAGGTCGCCGCGCTTGGCGAACGTGATCAGACGCTCGGCCAGCGGACGCAGGCGCTTCGCCTTGGTCTCGGTGGTCTGGATCGACTTGTGGGTGAACAGCGCCGCAGCGAGGTTCGCAAGCAGCAGGCGCTCGTGTGCGGGGCCGCCTCCGAGGCGGGGACCCTTCGTGGGCTTGGGCATTTCTCAGTTACTCCAGGTGGGAAAGTCGGTCGAAGACGGATGCCGGTACGGCTCCGCGTGGCTCAGGCGTTCTCTTCGTCGTAGCCGGCGTAGAAGTGGGCGCCGTCGAACCCGGGGACCGAGTCCTTGAGCGAGAGGCCGAGCGAGACGAGCTTGTCGCGCACCTCGTCGACCGACTTCTGACCGAAGTTGCGGATGTTCATCAGCTGCGTCTCCGAGAGGGCGACCAGCTCCGAGACCGTGTTGATGCCCTCGCGCTTCAGGCAGTTGTACGAACGCACCGACAGATCGAGGTCCTCGATCGGCATCGACAGCTCGTTCGAGGCGACCTCCGCGACCGGCGCCGGGCCGATCTCGATGCCCTCGGCCTCGACGTTCAGCTCGCGGGCGAGACCGAACAGCTCGGTGAGCGTGCGACCGGCCGACGCGACCGCGTCACGCGGGGCGATCGAGGGCTTCGTCTCGACATCCAGGACCAGCTTGTCGAAGTCGGTGCGCTCCCCGGCACGGGTGGCGTCGACGCGGTAGCTGACCTTGAGCACCGGCGAGTAGATCGAGTCGACCGGGATCTGGCCGGCCTCGGCGTACTCGTTGCGGTTCTGGTTCGCCGAGACGTAGCCGCGGCCGCGCTCGATGGTGAGCTCGAGCTCGAACTTGGCGGTGTCGTTCAGCGTGGCGATGACCAGCTCGGGGTTGTGCACCTCGACGCCGGCCGGCGCCGAGATGTCGGCGGCGGTGACCTCACCGGAGCCGGTCTTGCGCAGGTAGGCCGTGATGGGCTCGTCGCGCTCGCTGGAGACGACCAGCTGCTTGATGTTCAGGATGATCTCGGTGACATCCTCCTTCACACCCGGGATGGTGCTGAACTCGTGCAGGACGCCGTCGATGCGGATGCCCGTGACGGCTGCGCCGGGGATCGACGAGAGGAGGCTGCGACGCAGCGCGTTGCCGATCGTGTAACCGAAGCCGGGCTCGAGCGGCTCGATGACGAATCGGCTGCGGAACTCCCCGATCTTCTCCTCGTTCAGGGTGGGACGCTGTGCGATGAGCACGATGTGTTCCTTTCGGCTAAGTGCCCGCTATATGACACTTGCTGGTTGAGTTGTTGAGTTGTGGGACGGACTGCCGAGGCATCCCGTCGTGAAACGACCGAATCCCGGGTCGGTGCGCGGGCGGACCCACGCACCTACCCGGGTGCGGCAAACTCAGACGCGGCGACGCTTGGGCGGGCGGCAGCCGTTGTGCGCCTGCGGGGTGACGTCCTGGATGGACCCCACCTCGAGGCCGGCGGCCTGGAGCGAGCGGATCGCGGTCTCGCGGCCCGAACCCGGGCCCTTCACGAAGACGTCGACCTTCTTGACGCCGTGGTCCTGCGCCTGGCGCGCGGCGGCCTCGGCGGCCATGCCCGCGGCATACGGGGTCGACTTGCGCGAGCCCTTGAAGCCCACGCCGCCGGAGGACGCCCAGCTGATGACGGCGCCCGACGGGTCGGTGATCGAGACGATCGTGTTGTTGAACGTCGACTTGATGTGGGCCTGGCCCAGCGCGATGTTCTTCTTCTCCTTGCGGCGCGGCTTGCGCGCAGCGGTCTTGGCCTGTGCCATGAGTGTTCTCCTCTAAACCTTGCAGCGCGCCTTAGCGGGCCTTCTTCTTACCGGCGACGGTGCGCTTCGGGCCCTTGCGGGTGCGCGCGTTGGTCTTGGTGCGCTGTCCGCGCACGGGCAGGCCGCGGCGGTGACGCAGGCCCTCGTAGGAGCCGATCTCGACCTTGCGGCGGATGTCGGCGGCCACCTCGCGGCGGAGGTCACCCTCGACCTTGTAGGTGCCCTCGATGAAGTCGCGGAGTGCCACCAGCTGGTCGTCGGTGAGGTCCTTGACGCGGATGTCGCCGTTGATCTCGGTCGAAGCGAGGATCTCGGCGGAGCGGGTACGGCCGATGCCGTAGATGTACGTGAGAGCGATCACCACGCGCTTGTCGCGCGGGATGTCGACTCCGGCCAGACGTGCCATGTCGTCTCCAAAGGAGTGTCGTGGAGGTGTGGAGCAGGATCGGTGCCCGGGCCTCCGCCCCGAGGTGTCCCCGCCGAAGCGGTTCTGATCCTGCCGAAGGTGTGTTCAGTTGTACGTGGGTGGTGCTGTCTCAACCCTGGCGCTGCTTGTGGCGCGGGTTGGACTTGCAGATGACCATGACGCGGCCGTTGCGACGGATGACCTTGCAGTGGTCGCAGATCGGCTTGACGCTCGGGTTGACCTTCATTGTTCTTTTCCTTGTTCGCTGTCTTCGTGCCTCGGCGCGCGGCTGGTGCCGCCCTCCGGGCCGTTACTTCTCGACCGGCTCAGCGGTAGCGGTACACGATCCGACCTCGGGTGAGGTCGTACGGGCTGAGTTCGACGACGACGCGGTCCTCGGGGATGATGCGGATGTAGTTCTGCCGCATCTTTCCGGAGATCGTGGCCAGCACCTTGTGCCCGTTGGTCAGCTCGACGCGGAACATCGCGTTGGGCAGAGCCTCGGAGATGACGCCCTCGATCTCGATGACACCGTCTTTCTTCGCCATAAACTCACTATCGCTCGTGCAGTCCGCGCGCTCGGAGCAGCGTCACGGCCGCGGCCGTTCGGCGCCCCGTGCAGCCGGTCGGTCTGCGGTGATGGGGTTCGGTGCGCGGACACGCCGCGATGGGCGCAACGCACCAAAGAACGAGCATACGTGGTATTGCCTCCGCGCACAACTAGCCGCTATCCTCCCACCCCCTGAACCCGGCCCGCGCGCCCGCTCTGCGCCCGCTCGCCCCCGCATCCCACGTCGTCGAGAAACACCCTTCCGCACGACAAACACCGCATTGCGCGATGTCTCGCGCCGTTCTGCGTTTCTCGGTGCTCCTCCACAGCCACGCTCGCCGGGTGGGGTTTCCACGGCGGTGCGCTTCGCGCGACGTCGAAGCCAGCGCGCGCGAGAGGGTCTGGTCATGCCGTCTCCGATCTCGTTGCTGCGCCCGTCCCCCATCCCGCTCCATGCCGTGCGACAACTCGACGCCGGGCGGATGCGCGACGTCGCGGACTTCGTCCGCGTTCGCACGGGCGTCTACGCGGATCGGCGACTCTGGCAGGGCCTTGCTCCCTGGGATCGCTATCTCGCACGGGTGCATGCGGTGGCGGCTCGCCGCCCGGACACGATCTTCGCCTTCGAATCAGCCGCGGCGCTGCTCGGCCTGCCGATCTTCGGGGAGCCGCGCGACATCCACACCTACGACCCCGACCGGACGCGCTCCCGGCGCTTCGGCGATGTCGTCGTCCACACGAGCGAAGATCCGAAGATGATCCGCAGCGGGGTGATCAGCGTCACCTCGGTGGCCGACACCGCGCTCGATCTGCTTCGCGTGCTCACGCCGGCCTTCGCACTCGCGGTCGCCGACGCGGCGATCGCGCCATCCCTCGCGAACGCGACGAGTCGGGCACATCTGCGCGCGCTCGCGGAGACGGCAGCGAACCCGCGCCGCCGCGCGCAGGCGCTGTGGGCGGTGGACCGCGCAGATCCGCAGGCCGAGTCGCCCGCGGAATCGATCAGTCGCGCGGTCATCGAATGGACGGGCTTCGAGGCACCCGAGCTTCAGCGGTGGTTCTCGAGCGAAGGCTTCGATGACCGCGTCGACTTCTTCTTCCCGCGGGCACGGGTGATCGGCGAATCCGACGGGTACGACAAGTACGCCGCGGAAGAATCCCGCGACGCCGTGCGCGGCATCGTCGCCGAGAAGCAACGCGAAGACAGGCTCCGGCGCCAGTGCGACGGCTTCGCCCGCTGGGACCGGGCCGACGCACTCGCGGTGACACCGCTTCGGCGCAAGCTTCACGCCGCAGGGCTCCGCGCCGAGCGGCCGGAGCAGACCGTCATGCTCGCGACGCTCCGGGCGCGCCGAGCCGACGGCCGCCATCCGTGACGCAGCACCCGCGCCGATAAACGCCGCATACCCCGAGACACCAGGCGATGCGTGGTTTCTCGGGGCGTTCGGTGTTTATCGGCGCCTCAGCGCCCGCGGGGCGGGATGCGCGGGGTCAGCTGAAGAGGGACGCCAGGTTGTCGGGCTCGGGGAGCTCGGAGTTGGCGATGACCTCGCCGTTGACCTCGATCGTCGGGGTCGCGATGCCGGAGTTCCCGGGCTGGATCGGGGTCTCCTGCGTCATCGCGGTGACGTAGTCGCTGTACTCGCCCTCGGTGACGCACGTGTCGATGCCGGTGACGCCGGCACCCTCGGCCATCGCGAGGATCTCCTCGTCGGTCAGGCCCTCGGTGTTCTCGGTCGGCTGTCCCGCGAACATCGCCTGCATGAACGGCACGGCCGCGTCGGGGTCCGCCTCGGCGACGCAGTACATCGCGTTCGCCGCACGCGTCGAGTACTCGGTGCCCTGCGAATAGCGGTCGAGGATCGAGATGGGGTGGATGTTGAGCGTGATCGTGCCGTCGTCCACGAGCTCGAGGATGGCGTCGCCGTAGGCCTCTTCGAACTGACCGCAGATGGGACACATGAAGTCGATGTACGTGTCCATCGACTGCTCGCCGTCACCGACGACGACCGCACCGGTCTCCTGGTCGATGCCGGAGCCCTGCGGGGGCTCACCGGGATCGGTGGCGGCGTTGTTCATCCACACCACCAGCACGGTCACGACGACCAGCACCGCGACGACCACGACACTGACCCAGACGGCGAACCAGTTCGTCTGCTTCGCGTTCGCTGCCATCATGCTGTGTTCCTCTTCCTATGCGATCTCTCGGGGCGTGACGCCGAACGGCGCGAGGCCCTCCGCACCGCCGTCGGGCGCGGTGAGCACCCAGACTCCGCCATCATGCACGGCGACGCTATGTTCCCAATGTGAACCGGCCATGCCGTCGACCGTCGAGACCGTCCAGCCGTCGTCTTCGACGAACGTGACATCGCTGCCGGCGACGACCATCGGCTCGATCGCGAGCACGAGCCCCGGGCGCACCTCCGGCCCGGGGTCGGCGACGCGGTAGTTGAACACCGACGGCGACTCGTGCATCTTGCGACCGATGCCATGCCCGACGTACTCGCGCAGGATGCCGTACTCGCCCTGCGCCTCGATGTAGGCCTGGATGGCGGCGCCGATCTCGCCGATGTGCGTCGCGGTCGACAGGGCGGCGATCCCGGCCCACAGCGACCCCCGCGTCACCCGCGACAGCTCTTCGCGAGCGGCCACGACCTCGGGACGGTCGGGGTCGGGAAGCACCACGGTGAAGGCGGAGTCACCGTTCCAGCCGCGGTACTCGGCGCCGGCGTCGACCGACACGATGTCACCGGGCTGCAGCACGCGGTCGCCGGGGATGCCGTGGACGACCTGCTCGTTCACGGAGGCGCAGATGGTGTGACGGTATCCGCGGACCATCTGGAAGTTCGACTTCGCCCCGCGGGAGGTGATCACCTCGGATGCGGCCGCATCCAGCTCCGCGGTGGTCACGCCCGGTGCGATGAGCGACCGGACGGCGGCCAGGGCGTCGGCGGTGATGCGGCCGGGCTCGATCATCGAGCGCAGCTGCGCCGGGGTCTTGTAGAGGGAGCGGCGACCGGGGAGGAGCGACGGCGACACGTCAGGCCAGGGCGCGGCGCGCGAGACCGCGCGCTTCGAGAGCCGCCACGATCCGCTCGGTGATCTCGTCGAGCGTGCCGACGCCGTCGATCGTGTCGACGACGTCGCGCTCGCGGTAGACGTCGAGGATCGGAGCGGTCTCGCGCTCGTAGATGCCGAGGCGGTTGGCGATGACCTCTTCGGTGTCATCGGTGCGCCCCTGCTCCCGAGCACGCTGCGTCAGCCGCGAGATGCTCTCCTCGCGGGGCACGTTCAGCTCGATGACGGCGTCGATCTTCTCGTCGCGCGCGGCGAGGAACGCGTCGAGGTCGGCGACCTGGCCGAGGTTGCGGGGGTACCCGTCGAGCAGGAATCCGTTCGCCGCGTCGTCCTGGCCGAGGCGCTCGGCCACGACGGCGCTGGTGAGCTCATCGGGAACGAGGTTGCCCGCTTCGATCAGCGCCTTCACCTGGTTGCCCAGGTCGGACCCGGCGGCGACGGCCGCGCGGAACATGTCTCCGGTCGAGATCGCCGGTACCCCGAAGGCGTCGGCGATGCGCACGCCCTGCGTGCCCTTGCCGGAGCCCTGGGGCCCCACGATGAGAAGACGAGCGGTCTGATCCGTCATCGGAGGAGCCCTTCGTAATGACGCTGCTGAAGCTGAGCGTCGATCTGCTTCACGGTCTCGAGACCCACACCGACGATGATGAGGATCGACGCGCCGCCGAACGGGAAGTTCTGGTTCGCCCCGACTGTCGCGAGCGCGATCAGCGGCAGCAGCGCGATCAGACCCAGGTAGATCGATCCCGGCAGGGTGATGCGCGTGAGCACGTAGTCGAGGTACTCGGCCGTGGGGCGCCCCGCGCGGATGCCGGGGATGAACCCGCCGTACTTCTTCATGTTGTCGGCCACATCGACCGGGTTGAAGGTGATCGCCACGTAGAAGTAGGTGAACCCGACGATGAGGAGGAAGTAGGTCGCCATGTAGATCGGCGAGTCACCCGTCGTGAAGTACTGCGCGATCCACGCCACCCACGGGGCGGCTTCCTGCCCGGCCTGGGGCTGGTTGAACTGCGCGATCAGCGCGGGGATGTACAGCAGCGACGAGGCGAAGATGACGGGCACCACGCCGGCCATGTTCACCTTGATCGGGATGTAGGTGTTGGTGCCGCCGTAGGTGCGCCGGCCCACCATGCGCTTGGCGTACTGCACGGGGATGCGCCGCTGCGACTGCTCGACGAAGACCACGAGCGCGACCACCACGATGCCCACGGCCAGCACGAGCAGGAAGATCTCGAACCCCTGCGAGGTCGCGATCGCCCACATCGATGCCGGGAAGGCCGCCGCGATCGAGGTGAAGATGAGCAGCGACATGCCGTTGCCGATGCCTCGCTCGGTGACGAGCTCGGCGAACCACATGATCAGGCCGGTGCCGGCGGTCATGGTGATGATGACGAGCAGCTGAGCCCACCACACGTCGTTGGTGAGCACCTGCTGGCACGCGGCGACGTCGGTCACGCCGAACAGCTGACCGCTGCGGGCGACGGTGACGAGGGTCGTGGACTGCAGCAGCGCGAGCGCGATGGTGAGGTAGCGCGTGTACTGCGTGAGCTTGGCCTGACCCGACTGGCCCTCCTTGTAGAGGGTCTCGAAGTGCGGGATGACCACGCGCAGCAGCTGCACGATGATCGTCGCAGTGATGTAGGGCATGACGCCCAGCGCGAAGATGGAGAGCTGCAGCAGCGCGCCGCCGGAGAACAGGTTCACCAGCGACAGCAGACCCTCGGTCGTCCCGGTGATCTGGAGACACTCCTGGATGTTCGGGAAGTCCACGAACGGGGCCGGTATGTGCGCTCCCAGACGATAGATGGCGATGATCGCGAGGGTGAACGCGATCTTCCGCCGCAGGTCGGGAGTGCGGAAGACCCGCGCGATGGCGCTGAACAAGACGATGCCTCCAGGTGGGAATGCGCGGCGGCACACAGGCGCGCCGTTACCCAGGGTAGCCGAACGGGGGCCGGAGTGATCTCCGGCCCCCGCCAGGGACTTACTTGATCGAACCGCCTGCGGCGACGATCTTCTGCTCGGCAGAACCCGAGACCTTGTCGACCTCGACGGTCAGGGCGACCGAGATGTCGCCGGTGCCGAGCACCTTGACCTTCTCGTTCTTGCGGACGGCACCCTTGGCGACGAGGTCGCTCACGGTGACGTCGCCGCCCTCGGGGTAGAGCTCCGCGAGCTTGCTCAGGTTCACGACCTGGTACTCCACGCGGAACGGGTTCTTGAACCCGCGCAGCTTCGGGGTGCGCATGTGCAGCGGCATCTGGCCACCCTCGAAGCCGGGACGCACCTGGTAGCGCGCCTTCGTGCCCTTGGTTCCACGGCCGGCGGTCTTACCCTTCGAGCCCTCACCGCGACCCACACGGGTCTTGGCGGTGTGGGCGCCGGGGACCGGACGCAGGTGGTGCACCTTGAGCACGCCGGGGCGCGAGACAGCGGCCTCGGTCTCGGCGGGCTTCGCGGACTTCTTCGCGGCGGGCTTGGTCGCCGCCTTCTTCGCCGGAGCCTTGTCGGCTTCGGCCTTGTCGTTCTCAGCCATCAGTCGATCTCCTCAACCTTCACGAGGTGGGCGACGGTCTTGACGTAACCGCGCGTCTGCGCGTCGTCCGGACGGACGACCGAGTCGCCGATCCGCTTCAGACCGAGGCTGCGCAGCGTGTCACGCTGGTTCTGCTTCTCGCTCACCTTGGACTTGACCTGGGTCACCTTCAGACGTGCGGCCATCATGCACCAGCCTTCGCAGCGGTGGCCTCGGCCTCCGCACGCACGAGACGGGCGGGGGCGACCTGGTCGAACTCGAGGCCACGACGCGCGGCGACCGCGCGGGGCTCCTCGAGCTGCTTCAGCGCCTCCACTGTCGCGTGGACGATGTTGATCGTGTTCGATGAGCCGAGCGACTTCGACAGCACGTCGTGGATGCCGGCGCACTCGAGCACGGCGCGCACCGGACCACCGGCGATGACACCGGTACCCGCGGCGGCCGGACGCAGCAGCACGACGCCCGCGGCGGCCTCACCCTGCACCGGGTGCGGGATGGTCGAGGCCGAACGGGGAACGCGGAAGAAGTTGCGCTTGGCCTCTTCGACGCCCTTCGAGATCGCCAGGGGCACCTCGCGGGCCTTGCCGTAGCCGACGCCGACCACACCGTTGCCGTCGCCGACGACGACGAGCGCGGTGAAGCTGAAGCGACGACCACCCTTGACGACCTTCGAGACGCGGTTGATGGTGACGACGCGCTCGAGGAACTGGTTGTCGCCCCGGTCGCGCGCACCGCGGTCGCGGTTGTTGTTGCGCTCGCGACCGCCGCGGCGGCCTTCGCGCGGCTCGCGCTCGTTCGGCGCCTCGGCGGCGGCCTGCTCGGGCGCGGCCTGCTCGGTGGCGGTCACTTCGGTCTCCTTGTTGTCACTCACAGGTTCAGCCCTCCCTCGCGGGCACCGTCGGCGATCGCGGCGACGCGGCCGGCGTAGCGGTTGCCGCCACGGTCGAACACGACTTCCTCGACACCGGCGGCCTTCGCGCGCTCGGCGACGAGCTCGCCGACCTTGCGCGCCTTGGCGGTCTTGTCACCGTCGAACGAGCGCAGGTCCGCTTCGAGCGTGGACGCCGACGCGACGGTGTGACCCTTGGCGTCGTCGACGACCTGGACGAACACGTGACGTGCCGAACGGGTCACGACCAGACGCGGCCGCAGCTCGGTGCCGACGATCTTCTTGCGAAGGCGGGCGTGACGACGCGCACGGGCGACGTTCTTCGACTTCACAGCCATGCTTACTTACCAGCCTTTCCGGCCTTGCGGCGGACGACCTCGCCCGCGTAGCGCACACCCTTGCCCTTGTAGGGCTCGGGCTTGCGGATCTTGCGGATGTTGGCAGCCGTCTCGCCGACGGCCTGCTTGTCGATGCCGCTCACGGTGACCTTGTTGTTGCCTTCGACCGTGAACGTGATGCCAGCCGGCGGCTCGACCAGCACGGGGTGCGAGAAGCCGAGGGCGAACTCGATGTTCGAGCCCTTCTGCTGCACGCGGTAGCCCGTGCCGACGACCTCGAGGCCCTTGGTGTAGCCCTGGGTGACACCGATGATGTTGTTGTTGATGAGCGTGCGGGTCAGGCCGTGGAGCGACCGCGACTCGCGCTCGTCGTCGGGACGGGTCACGACGACCTGGTTGTCCTCGACGGAGACCTCGATGGGCCGGGCGACGGTGATGCTCAGCTCGCCCTTGGGGCCCTTGACGGCGACGGCGCGGCCGTCGACCGAAACGGTCACTCCGGTGGGGATGTCGATGGGAAGACGTCCGATTCGCGACATGTCAGATCACCACACGTAGGCGAGGACTTCCCCACCCACGCCCTTCGACTCGGCCTGCCGGTCGGTGAGAAGACCGGAGGAGGTGGACAGGATGGCAACGCCGAGGCCGCCGAGCACCGTGGGGATCTCGGTCGACTTCGCGTAGACGCGCAGACCGGGCTTGGACACCCGCTTGATGCCCGCGATCGACCGCTCGCGGTTGGGGCCGTACTTCAGCGTGAGGGTCAGGGTCTGGCCGACGCGGGCGTCTTCGACGTCCCAGCCGGAGATGTAGCCCTCCTGCTTGAGGATCTCGGCGATGTGGGTCTTGAGCTTCGAGCTCGGCAGCGACACGGAGTCGTGGTGCGCCGAGTTCGCGTTGCGCAGACGGGTCAGCATGTCTGCGACCGGGTCTGTCATCGTCATGGATTGCTTCTTTCTGTCACCAGGTTTCGTACGCCGTTACACGACGGCCGACCTGTGGTGGGGTGTGGGCCCGGAAGTCCCGGGCCCACGGGGTAGGTCACGCCTGAGCGTCGTCCGCGCGGAACGGGAAGCCGAGGTGACGCAGCAGCGCCCGGCCCTCGGCGTCGGTCCCCGCGGAGGTGACGACCGTGATGTCGAAGCCGCGCACGCGGTCGATGCGGTCCTGGTCGATCTCGTGGAACACCGACTGCTCCTGGAGCCCGAAGGTGTAGTTGCCGTTGCCGTCGAACTGCTTGCCCGACAGACCGCGGAAGTCGCGGATGCGGGGCAGCGCGAGGTTGACCAGGCGGTCCACGAACTCCCACGCACGGTCGCCGCGAAGGGTGACGTGCGCGCCGATGGCCTGGCCCTCGCGCAGCTTGAACTGCGCGATGGACTTGCGGGCCTTGGTGACGACCGGCTTCTGGCCGGTGATCTTGGTGAGGTCCTCGACCGCACCATCGATCACCTTGCTGTCGCGAGCTGCCTCGCCGACACCGGTGTTCACGACGACCTTCACAAGACCGGGGATCTGCATGACGTTCGCGTAGCCGAACTCTTCCTGCAGGGCCTTCTTGATCTCGGCGTTGTACTTCTGCTTCAGGCGCGGCTGGACACGTGCCGAAAGCGAGCCTTCGGCCGCAGGGCCAGCCTGCGCGTCAATGGCGGTGCTCATGTTCAGAGGTCCTTGCCTGACTTCTTCGCGTAGCGCACGCGGACCGTGCGCTTCACGCCGTCCTTGACCTGCTCCTCGACGCGGTGGCCGACGCGGGTCGGCTTCTTGGTCTCGGGGTCGACGACGGCGACGTTGGAGATGTGGATCGGGGCTTCCATCGTTTCGATGCCGCCCGTCTTGGTGCCGCGCTGGGACTGGCCCACGCGGGTGTGCTTGGTGACGAAGTTCACGCCCTCGACGATGACGCGGTCCTGCTCGGTGAGCACCTCGAGGACCTTGCCCTGCTTGCCGCGGTTGTCCTTCGTACCAGAGATGACCTGAACCAGGTCGCCCTTCTTGATGTTCGCCATGATCAGATGACCTCCGGGGCGAGCGAGACGATCTTCATGAACTTCTTGTCGCGAAGCTCACGGCCGACCGGTCCGAAGATGCGGGTGCCGCGGGGCTCCCCGTCGTTCTTCAGGATGACGGCGGCGTTCTCGTCGAACTTGATGTACGACCCGTCGGGGCGACGGGTGTGCTTGACGGTGCGGACGACGACGGCCTTGACGACATCACCCTTTTTGACGTTTCCGCCGGGGATGGCGTCCTTGACCGTGGCGACGATGGTGTCGCCGAGGCCCGCGTAACGGCGGTTCGAGCCGCCGAGGACGCGGATCGTCAGCAGCTCTTTGGCGCCGGTGTTGTCGGCGACCTTCAGCCGGGACTCGTTCTGAATCACTTTGCCTTCTCCAGGATCTCGACGAGACGCCAGCGCTTGGTCGCGCTCAGCGGGCGGGTCTCGTTGATGACGACGAGATCACCGACGCCGGCGGTGTTGGCCTCGTCGTGCGCCTTCACCTTCGAGGTGCGGCGCATGACCTTGCCGTAGAGGGGGTGCTTCACGCGGTCCTCGACCTCGACGACGATCGTCTTGTCCATCTTGTCGCTGACGACGTAGCCGCGGCGGGCCTTGCGGTAGCCGCGCGCATCGGCGTCACGCACGTCGTGCTCGGCGTGCTCGTGACCGGGAACCTGGTCCGCGGCCTCGGCAGCTGCCTTCTTCGTGGTGGCCATCACTCAGCCTCTTCCTTTTCGGCCTTGTCGGCGTCATCCGCCTTCTTGGCCTTGCTCTTCTTCGCCTTCGTCTCCACCGGTGCGGGCGTGGCACGGATGCCGAGCTCGCGCTCGCGGATCACGGTGTAGAGCCGCGCGATGTCGCGCTTGACCGCACGGATGCGGCCGTGGCTCTCCAGCTGCCCGGTGGCCGACTGGAAGCGCAGGTTGAACAGCTCTTCCTTGGCCTTGCGCAGCTCCTCGACGAGGCGCTGGTCTTCGAACGTGTCCAGCTCGCTGGTCGCGAGCGTCTTGGTGCCGATCGCCATTACGCGTCGCCCTCCTCGCGCTTGATGATGCGTGCCTTCAGGGGCAGCTTGTGGATTGCGCGGGTCAGCGCCTCACGAGCGAGTTCCTCGTTGACGCCCGAGACCTCGAAGAGGACCCGGCCCGGCTTGACGTTTGCGACCCACCACTCCGGCGAACCCTTTCCGGAACCCATGCGGGTCTCGGCCGGCTTCTTGGTCAGCGGTCGGTCGGGGTAGATGTTGATCCACACCTTTCCGCCACGCTTGATGTGACGCGTCATGGCGATACGAGCGGACTCGATCTGACGGTTGGTCACGTAGGCGGGGGTCAGCGCCTGGATGCCGAACTCACCGAACGACACCTTGGTGCCACCGGTGGCCTGGCCACCGCGCTTGGGGTGGTGCTGCTTGCGGTACTTGACCTTGCGGGGGATGAGCATTACGCCGACGCTCCTTCTGCGACCGGGGCCTCGCTTCGGGGGCCACGGCGGCGGTCACCGCGCTCGCGCGACGGCTTCTGAGCCGCCTGCTCGCGCGCCAGTTCCTTGTTGGTGAGATCGCCCTTGTAGATCCAGACCTTCACGCCGATGCGACCGAAGGTGGTCTTGGCCTCGTAGAAGCCGTAGTCGATGTTCGCGCGGAGGGTGTGCAGCGGCACACGGCCTTCGCGGTAGAACTCGGAGCGGCTCATCTCGGCGCCGCCGAGGCGGCCCGACACCTGGATGCGCACACCCTTGGCGCCGGCGCGCTGCGCGCCCTGCAGGCCCTTGCGCATCGCGCGGCGGAACGCCACGCGAGCGGCGAGCTGCTCAGCGATGCCCTGGGCGACCAGCTGAGCGTCGGTCTCGGGGTTCTTCACCTCGAGGATGTTCAGCTGGATCTGCTTGCCGGTCAGCTTCTCGAGGTCGCCGCGGATGCGCTCGGCCTCGGCGCCGCGGCGGCCGATCACGATGCCCGGACGGGCGGTGTGGATGTCGACGCGGACGCGGTCACGCGTGCGCTCGATCTCGATGTTGCTCACGCCGGCACGGTCGAGCTGCTTCTGCAGCAGCTGACGGATCTTGATGTCCTCGGCGACGTAGTCGGCGTAGCGCTGGCCGGGCTTCGTCGAGTCGGAGAACCACCGCGACACGTGGTCGGTGGTGATGCCGAGGCGGAAGCCGTACGGGTTGACTTTCTGTCCCATTACTTGCTCGCCTTCTTCGAGTTGGCAGCCGGCGCGGTCTCGGCGACCTCGGGCGTCGACAGCACGACCGTGATGTGGCTCGTGCGCTTCTTGATCTGGAATGCGCGACCCTGGGCACGGGGCTGGAAACGCTTGAGCGTCGTGCCCTCGTCCACGTACGCGTTCTTCACGTACAGGTCCTGGTCATCCAGGTACTCGCCGTCCTTGTCGGCCTTCACGCGAGCGTTCGCGATCGCCGAGGCGACGAGCTTGTAGATCGGCTCGCTCGCACCCTGCGGCGCGAACTTGAGGATGGCCAGGGCCTCCTCGGCCTGCTTGCCCTTGATGAGGGCAACGACACGACGAGCCTTCTGAGGGGTCACGCGGATGTGTCGCACGCGGGCGATGGACTCCACCATTTCTCTCTCCTCTCAGCGCCCCCGCGTCAGCGGCGGCGGCCCTTCTTGTCGTCCTTCTCGTGGCCGCGGAAGGTGCGGGTGGGCGCGAACTCGCCCAGCTTGTGGCCGACCATGGTCTCGGTCACGAACACGGGGATGTGCTTGCGACCGTCGTGCACGGCGATCGTGTGGCCCAGCATGGCCGGGATGATCATCGAGCGACGCGACCAGGTCTTGATGACGTTCTTCGAACCCGCCTCGTTCTGCGACACGACCTTGCGAAGCAGGTGCTCGTCGACGAAGGGGCCCTTCTTGAGACTGCGTGGCATCTTCTGTTCCTACCTACTTGCGCTTCTTGCCGGCGGTGCGACGACGGACGATGTACTTGTCGCTTTCCTTGTTGGGGTGGCGGGTGCGACCCTCCGGCTGACCCCACGGGGTGACGGGGTTGCGACCACCGGAGGTCTTGCCCTCACCACCACCGTGCGGGTGGTCGACCGGGTTCATGGCGACACCGCGCACGGTCGGGCGGACGCCCTTCCAGCGCTTGCGGCCGGCCTTGCCCCAGTTGATGTTCGACTGCTCGGCGTTGCCGACCTCGCCGATCGTCGCGCGGCAACGCGCGTCGACGTTGCGGATCTCACCCGAGGGCAGACGCAGCTGCGCGTACGGGCCGTCCTTGGCGACCAGACGCACCGAGGCGCCGGCCGAGCGGGCCATCTTCGCGCCGCCGCCGGGGCGGAGCTCGATGGCGTGGATCACCGTACCGGTGGGGATGTTGCGCAGCGGCAGGTTGTTGCCGGGCTTGATGTCCGCGCCGGCACCCGACTCGACGATGTCGCCCTGCTTGAGCTTGGCGGGCGCCAGGATGTAGCGCTTCTCACCGTCGGCGAAGTGCAGCAGCGCGATGCGCGCGGTGCGGTTGGGGTCGTACTCGATGTGAGCGACCTTCGCGTCGATGCCGTCCTTGTCGTTGCGACGGAAGTCGATCACGCGGTACTGGCGCTTGTGTCCACCGCCGATGTGGCGGGTGGTGATGCGGCCCTGGTTGTTGCGTCCACCGGTCTTGGCCAGCGGACGGAGCAGCGACTTCTCCGGCGTCGATCGGGTGATCTCGGCGAAGTCGGCCACCGACGAGCCGCGGCGACCGGGGGTCGTCGGCTTGTACTTGCGAATAGCCATGTTTGTCTCGTCCCTTACCCGACCGTCAGTTGACTGCCGTGAAGATGTCGATGGAGCCCGACTTCAGCGTGACGATGGCGCGCTTGGTGTCCTTGCGCTTGCCCGTGCCGAAGCGGGTGCGACGGGCCTTGCCGACGCGGTTGATCGTGTTGACGCCCGCGACCTTCACGCCGAAGATCTTCTCGATCGCGGCCTTGATCTCGGTCTTCGAGGCGCGGGGGTCCACCAGGAAGGTGTACTTGCCCTCGTCGATGAGTCCGTAGCTCTTCTCCGAGACGACCGGCTTCAGGATGATGTCGCGCGGGTCCTTGTTGGATGCCGTCTGCAGGACGTTGTCCGTGCTCATGCCGAGACCTCCTCGGTGGCGGCGCTCTTCGACGCGACGAACGCGTCGTAGGCGGCCTTGGTGAAGACGATGTCGTCGGAGACGAGCACGTCGTAGGCGTTCAGCTGGTCGAACGACAGCACGTGGACGAACGCGAGGTTGCGCACGCTCAGGATGCTGCGCTCGTCGTCGCGGTCCACGACCACGAGCACGTTCTTGGTGGCGCCGAGGCCGGTGAGGACCGACGCTGCGGCCTTGGCCGACGGGCCGTTCTCGGTGCCGAAGGCCTCCACGATGTGGAGGCGCTCGCCACGGGCACGGTCGCTCAGCGCACCGAGCAGGGCGGCGGCGATCATCTTCTTGGGGGTGCGCTGCGCGTAGTCGCGCGGCTTCGGCCCGTGGACGATGCCACCACCGGTCATGTGCGGCGCACGGATGGAGCCCTGACGGGCGTTACCCGTGCCCTTCTGCTTGAAGGGCTTGCGGCCGGCACCGGAGACCTCACCGCGACGCTTGGTCGAGTGGGTGCCCTGGCGAGCCGCCGCGCGCTGCGCGACGACGACCTGGTGGATCAGCGGGATGTTCGTCTTGACGTCGAACAGCGCGGCGGGAAGCTCAACCGAACCGGCGTTCTTGCCGTCGGCGCTGCGGACGTCGAGCGCGAGAGTCGAGTCGGCCATGAGATCAGGCACCCTTCACTGCGTTGCGGACGTAGACGGTGCGGCCACGCGCGCCGGGGACGGCGCCCTTGACGAGCAGCAGGCCCTTCTCGGCGTCGACGGCGTGCACCGTGAGGTTGAGGACGGTCACGCGCTCGCCGCCCATGCGGCCGGCCATGCGCATGCCCTTGAAGACGCGGCTCGGGGTCGCCGAGGCGCCGATCGAACCGGGCTTGCGGTGGTTGCGGTGCGCACCGTGCGAAGCGGAGACGCCCTTGAAGTTGTGGCGCTTCATGACACCCGCGGTGCCCTTGCCCTTGCTGGTGCCGACGACGTCGACCAGCTGGCCCGATGCGAAGACGCCGTCCACCGTGAGCTCCTGACCGAGTGAGTAGTCAGCAGCGTCCGCGGTGCGGATCTCGGTGAGGTGG
Source organism: Microbacterium sp. MTN4-26 (assembly GCF_042846595.1). Classification (NCBI taxonomy): domain Bacteria; kingdom Bacillati; phylum Actinomycetota; class Actinomycetes; order Micrococcales; family Microbacteriaceae; genus Microbacterium; species Microbacterium sp. MTN4-26. The sequence goes on along the minus strand of NZ_BTGO01000006.1, from coordinate 121,732 downwards.
CGACGCGGGGTCACGCCCGCGGCCTCGAAGTGGGCCGTGAGGGGCTGGTTGACCTTGCGGGGATCGATCTGGCCCGCGGCGATCTGAACGGCGTTGTAGCCGTCCTTCTCGACCGAGCGGACCTGGGTGACCACGTTGGGGGCCACCTCGATGACGGTGACGGGGACGAGCTTGCCGTCCGCGTCCCAGACCTGGGTCATGCCGAGCTTGGTGCCCAGCAGGCCCTTGGAAACCTTGGTGTTGATGTCAGCCATGGATCGGACCTCAGAGCTTGATCTCGATGTTGACGTCGGCCGGCAGGTCGAGGCGCATCAGCGAGTCGACGGCCTTGGGCGTCGGGTCGACGATGTCGATCAGGCGCTTGTGGGTGCGCATCTCGAAGTGCTCGCGGCTGTCCTTGTACTTGTGGGGCGACCGGATGACGCACACGACGTTCTTCTCGGTCGGGAGGGGCACCGGGCCCACGACCGTCGCGCCCGCACGGGTCACGGTGTCGACGATCTTGCGCGCCGAGGAGTCGAGACCTGCGTGGTCGTACGACTTCAGGCGAATGCGGATCTTCTGTCCCGCCATTGTCTGCTCACTCTCTTTCTCGCGTCTTACCGCGGTGTTCCCCTTGCGGGGCACAGCGCAGGCATCGGACGCACACGGCGCTTTCGCGCCCTGGCACTTTCGTCCCGCTCTCGCGGGTTCTGCTGCACCGCTGTTCTGATGTCAATCCGGACATCGGGTGTCCGGCCGGCACTCGCACGCACGGGAGTGCATCCCGCTCGAGGAGGTGTCGGTGTGGTGTTCTGCTACCCGCGGCCTAGGTCCTCGCGCGTCTGGCTCGAAGAGTTCGATGCGCCGCCTATGCACTGCCCTGGCAGTGATCCGGCGGCGCACAGAAGCGCACGCCGGAATGTGGAACCTGACTAGCTTAGCCGCGGGTCGACATCCCACGCAAACCCGGGCGTGTCGCGCTGGGTCGACTCCCAGGAACGACACGCCGGAGAGCGCCGGTACGGACACGACGAAGCCCCCGAGGTTTCCCCCGGGGGCTTCGTGGATCTCGAGTGGAGATCTCGCGAGGAGATCTCGATACGCCGCCTGACGGCGGCTACTCGATCTGAGCCGACGCCGCGTCAACGCGCGCTATGCGCGCATTGACCCGGCACGGCTCACTTCAGGATCTTGGTGACGGTGCCGGCACCGACGGTGCGGCCACCCTCGCGGATGGCGTAGCCGAGGCCCTCCTCCATGGCGATCGGCTGGATGAGCTCGACCGTCATGTCGGTGGTGTCGCCGGGCATGACCATCTCGGTGCCCTCGGGCAGCGTGATGACGCCGGTGACGTCGGTGGTGCGGAAGTAGAACTGCGGGCGGTAGTTCGTGAAGAACGGGTTGTGACGCCCACCCTCGTCCTTGGAGAGGATGTAGGCGGTGCCCTCGAAGTTCGTGTGCGGGGTGACCGAACCGGGCTTCACGACGACCTGGCCGCGCTCGACGTCGTCACGCTTGGTGCCGCGCAGGAGCAGACCACAGTTCTCGCCGGCCCAGGCCTCGTCGAGCTGCTTGTGGAACATCTCGATACCGGTGACGATCGTCTTCTGCGTCGGGCGCAGACCCACGATCTCGACCTCGGAGTTGATGGCCAGGGTGCCGCGCTCGGCACGGCCGGTGACGACGGTTCCACGACCGGTGATCGTGAAGACGTCCTCGATCGGCATCAGGAACGGCTTGTCCTTGTCGCGCACCGGGTCGGGCACGTTCTCGTCGACGGCCTCCATGAGGTCGAGGACCGACTGGACCCACTTGTCGTCGCCCTCGAGCGCCTTCAGACCGGAGACCTGCACCACGGGGGCGTTGTCACCGTCGAAGTCCTGGCTCGACAGGAGCTCGCGGACCTCGAGCTCGACGAGCTCCAGGATCTCCTCGTCGTCGACCATGTCGGCCTTGTTGAGCGCGACCACCAGGTAGGGCACGCCGACCTGCTTGGCCAGCAGCACGTGCTCGCGCGTCTGGGCCATCGGGCCGTCGGTGGCGGCGACCACGAGGATCGCGCCGTCCATCTGGGCGGCACCGGTGATCATGTTCTTGATGTAGTCGGCGTGACCCGGGGCGTCCACGTGAGCGTAGTGGCGCTTCGGGGTTTCGTACTCGACGTGCGAGATGTTGATCGTGATGCCGCGCTGGCGCTCCTCGGGCGCCGAGTCGATCGACGCGAAGTCGCGCTGCACGTTGGTGGCCGACGGGTACTTGTCGGCGAGCGTCTTCGAGATCGCCGCGGTGAGCGTGGTCTTGCCGTGGTCGACGTGACCGATCGTTCCGATGTTCACGTGCGGCTTGGTCCGCTCGAACTTGGCCTTAGCCACTGGGTCCTCCTCAGGACGTCGTGTAGATCTTCCGGGCGCTGGATTGCGACCGGTCGTCTACGGGGATGGTTGTCAGTCTAATAGACGGGTCTGTATTCAGTTTGCGAGCTTCCGGGGCCGCCGTGACGGCCCCGGAAGCAGGGCTACTCGCCCTTGTTCTTCTGGATGATCTCCTCGGCCACGGCCTTGGGAACCTCGGCGTAGCTCTCGAACTCCATCGAGTACACGGCGCGGCCCGAGGTCTTCGAGCGCAGGTCGCCGATGTATCCGAACATCTCCGACAGCGGCACGCTCGCGCGCACCACCTTGACGCCGGCGGCGTCTTCCATCGACTGGATCTGTCCACGACGCGAGTTCAGGTCGCCGATGACGTCGCCCATGTACTCCTCAGGCGTACGCACCTCGACGGCCATGACCGGCTCGAGGATCACGGGGCCGGCCTTGCGGGCGGCCTCCTTGAAGCCCATCGAACCGGCGATCTTGAACGCCATCTCCGACGAGTCGACATCGTGGGATGCGCCGTCGAGGAGGGTCGCCTTCACACCGACCATCGGGTACCCGGCGAGGATACCGACGTTCATCGCGTCCTGGAAGCCCGCATCCACCGAGGGGATGTACTCGCGGGGGATGCGACCACCGGTGACCTTGTTCTCGAACTCGTAGATCTTGTCGCCCTCGACCTCCATGGGCGCGAGGCCGAACTGGATCTTGGCGAATTGACCCGAACCACCGGTCTGCTTCTTGTGGGTGTAGTCGTGCTTGTCGACGGTCTTCTTGAGCGTCTCGCGGTAGGCCACCTGGGGCTTTCCGACGTTCGCCTCGACCTTGAACTCGCGCTTCATGCGATCCACGAGGATGTCCAGGTGCAGCTCGCCCATGCCCTTGATGACGGTCTGACCGGTCTCGGCGTTGAGCTCGACGCGGAACGTCGGGTCCTCTTCGGCGAGCTTCTGGATGGCCAGCGAGAGCTTCTCCTGGTCGGCCTTCGTCTTCGGCTCGATGGCGACCTCGATGACGGGCTCCGGGAAGGTCATCGACTCGAGCACGACCTGGCTGTCGGAGTCCGAAAGGGTGTCACCGGTGGTGGTGTCCTTCAGACCGATCACGGCGTAGATGTGACCGGCGGTGACCGAGTCGACCGGGTTCTCCTTGTTGGCGTGCATCTGGAAGATCTTCCCGACGCGCTCCTTCTTGCTCTTGGTCGAGTTCACGACCGCCGAGCCGGAGTCCAGGTGTCCCGAGTAGACGCGGATGTAGGTCAGGCGACCGAAGAAGGGGTGCGAGACGACCTTGAACGCGAGGGCCGCGAAGGGCTCGTCGCGGTCGGCGTGACGCTCGATGATCTTCTCTTCGTCCTTGGGGTCGTGCGCCTCGATGGCGGGCACGTCCAGGGGCGAGGGGAGGTAGTCCACCGTCGCGTCGAGCATCGGCTGCACACCGCGGTTCTTGAACGCCGAGCCGCAGAGCACCGGGTACGCCTCGCCGGCGATGGTGAGCTTGCGGATCGCGCCCTTGATCTCCTCGGGGGCGAGCTCCTCGCCGCCGAAGTACTTCTCCAGCAGCGCGTCGTCGGACTCGGCGACGGCCTCGAGCAGCTTCTCGCGGTACTCCTCGACCTTGTCGACCATGTCTGCCGGGATCTCTTCGATCTCGTACTTGGCGCCCATGGTCACGTCGCCCTTGGCGTCGCCGGGCCACACCAGGGCGCGCTTGTAGATGAGGTCGACGACGCCGACGAAGTCGTTCTCGGCTCCGATGGGCAGCTGCAGCACGAGCGGCTTCGCCTTCAGGCGGCTGACGATCGTGTCGACGGTGAAGTAGAAGTCAGCACCCAGCTTGTCCATCTTGTTGACGAAGCAGATGCGGGGGACGTTGTACTTGTCGGCCTGACGCCACACGGTCTCCGACTGGGGCTCCACGCCCTCTTTGCCGTCGAAGACGGCGACGGCACCGTCGAGCACGCGGAGCGAGCGCTCCACCTCGACCGTGAAGTCGACGTGCCCGGGGGTGTCGATGATGTTGACCTGGTTGCCCTCCCAGAAGCACGTCACCGCAGCGGAGGTGATCGTGATGCCGCGCTCCTGCTCCTGCTCCATCCAGTCGGTGGTGGCAGCGCCGTCGTGCGTCTCGCCGATCTTGTGATTGACGCCCGTGTAGAACAGGATGCGCTCGGTCGTCGTCGTCTTGCCGGCATCGATGTGCGCCATGATGCCGATGTTGCGGACCTTCTTGAGGTCGGTGAGCACGTCTTGTGCCACGGGGTGTCCTTACGTGTAGTGACGGATGGATGCGTTTCGTCTCGCGCTGCTCGCTCAACGACCGTGGGTTCCGGTCGTTGAGCGAGCGGCGAAGCCGCGAGTCGAAACGCGGCGACGCGGAGCGCGGGTTACCAGCGGTAGTGCGCGAATGCCCGGTTCGACTCGGCCATCTTGTGGGTGTCCTCACGACGCTTGACCGCGGCACCCAGGCCGTTCGAGGCATCCAGGATCTCGTTCTGGAGGCGCTCGGTCATCGTCTTCTCACGACGACCCTTGGCGTAGCTGACGAGCCAGCGCAGCGCGAGGGTGTTCGCGCGGTGCGGCTTGACCTCGACCGGCACCTGGTAGGTCGACCCGCCGACGCGGCGGCTCTTGACCTCGAGGGTCGGACGCACGTTGTCGAGGGCCTTCTTCAGCGTGGCGACCGCGTCCTGGCCGTTCTTGGCCTCGACGCCGCGGAGGGCGTTGTACACGATCGACTCGGCGAGCGACTTCTTGCCGTCGACGAGGATCTTGTTCACCAGCTGGCTGACGATCGGTGCACCGTAGACCGGGTCGTTGACAACGGGGCGCTTCGGGGCGGGTCCCTTACGAGGCATCTAACTCAACCCTTCTTCGCGCCGTAGCGGCTACGGGCCTGCTTGCGGTTCTTGACGGCCTGGGTGTCCAGGGCGCCGCGAACGATCTTGTAACGCACACCGGGGAGGTCCTTGACACGACCGCCGCGCACGAGCACCAGCGAGTGCTCCTGCAGGTTGTGGCCCTCACCGGGGATGTACGCGGTGACCTCGGTGCCGTTGCGGAGCTTGACACGGGCGACCTTGCGCATCGCCGAGTTCGGCTTCTTCGGGGTGGTGGTGTACACGCGGGTGCACACGCCCGCCTGCTGCGGGTTCGCCTTCAGCGCCGGAGCCTTGGTCTTGGCGACCTTGGGGCTGCGGCCCTTGCGAACCAACTGCTGAATGGTTGGCACGTTCTCTCTACTCTCGTTGTGCTGCGCGGGGCTGGAGCCGTCGCACAGGTGCTGCACGGTGACAGCGTTCGTGGTTTCACCACAGATCCGACGTGCAGAACAATCGTGCTGCACGCGTTGTCGGATATGCCGTGGGGGTGGCCTGTTCGCAGACCGTTCCCGGGATGAGGCGACCTCGCGGACCCGTCTGGCATGCCGAGACACGGCAGACGGCGCGCGCGGACGCACACCCGATCCATGATACGCGCTGGCACCGAGGGGGGTCAAACGAGTGTCGGATCCGCCCGCGGCCTCACAAGAGCAGAAGAAGCACCAGGGCGCCGGCGGCGAGGACCACGCCCACCCCGATCCCGGCGAGGAGCAGGAACGCCCGGCGCCGACCGCGGCGTCGCTCGCGCGAGCGGGCGGCGCGGTCCGGGGCGGGCCCTTGCGGACGACGGGCCGACGCCGGGCTGCGGCGCGCCACGAACGGCTCGGCGGTTCGCGGCGCGACCGGGTCGAAGGCGCCGTCCGGTACGGCTGCGGTGCGCACGAGCGGTCGTTCGGCCGTGATCGCGGGGTCTGCGGCGCGGGAGCCGCGCACGCGGACGGTCGTCGCGTCGGGGCGACGCCGCCGCTCGGCCGCAGGTGCCGTCGGCGCGTCGTCGATCCGTCGTCGCGCGAGCTGGGTCGGCGGCTCCGGATCCCGTCGTCGCGAGCGGGCCGTCACGTCTTCCGCGCTGTCGCCGGACCCGGCGCGCTCGCGGCGCGAGATCCGAGTCGCCTCGTCGGGATCGACGTCGTCGTGCGGATCGCCGGTCACGAGGCGGCGGCCTCCTCGAGGCGGAGCTCGGCGTCGCCGAGCAGGAAGCGGGGGGTGAGGCGGGTGACCGCACCCGGCTCCACGTCCGTCTCGTCCTCGTTGTCGGCGATGAGCACGACGCCGTTGGTCGAGTCGAGGTCGACCACGGCCCACACGTCACCGCGCAGCTCGAGCCGGGCGTGCGTCTTGGAGACGGTGCGGGTCGGGTCGCCGACGGTGATCAGCTGCGCCTGCGGGAAGGCCGCATCGACGCTCGGCCGGCGCCCGACGATCGCGACTTCCTCGCTGAGGGGGATGCGCTCCCCGTCGGGGGCCACCAGCACCCAGCCGGTGCGGCGACGTCGCGTGACGATCGTGTGGTCGGCGAGCTCCTCGTCACGGCTGACGTCGGCGAAGCGCGCGGACACCGAGGATCGAGCCGACAGCGGGGAGCCCGCCACGGGCGCTCCCACGATGGCGGAGACCCCACCGTCGTCGGGGAACGCGTCGTCGTCGGACGACGAGGGGGCGGCGGCATCGCGCGCGACGGCGGGAGCACGGGTCACGGGCGGCGGGGTGGGCGCAGCCGGCGGTGCCGGGGGGACGGCGGGCGAGGATGTCGGCTCGCCGGGCGCGGCGGGCTCGGCGTTCTCGGGCGACGCCGCCGGTTCGGCGGGCTCGGGCGGCACGGACGGTTCGACGAACTCACGCGGGGCGGGGCGCTCGGGCGGCACGGGCGGATGGGACTCGTCCACGACGGGCGCGGACGGCACGGCGGAGATCGGGGCCGGAGCCCCGGGCACGGCGTCGGTGACCTCGCCGGTGAACTCCCCCGGCACGCTGAGGTCGAAGCCGTTCCAGGCCGGGCGCGCCGTCGACCGGCGCAGCGGCGGCGGCACCTCCTCACGATCCTCGACCGCCGGCTCCGCCGCGGAATCGACCCCGGGGAGGTCGGCCGGGCGCGGTGGCGCGATGACGGGCGCGGCCGTGACGGGCGGCGGCGGGGCGGCCGCGCCACCGTCATCGTCATCGTCATCGTCATCGCCCGACGGCTTCTCATCGAGCAGGGCGCCGGGCACGGGATCGTCGACGGCCGAGTCGGTGTCGGGGTCCTCATCGAGCACTTCCGGCCACCAGTCCGCGAAAGGAGACCGCGCCTCGGACGTCTCGGCGGCCGGCGTCGATGCGGCGTCGGCCGGTGGCTGCTCCGGTGCGCGCGTGGGCGCCCAGCCGGCCAGGCCCGCCGCGGCGGGGCGCTCGCCGTCCTGACTCTCGGCCGCCTCCTCGGCGACGCCGAACGATGCGGGTGTCCCGTCGAAGCCGCGGGCGTAGACCGGGTCGGCCACATCGCCGTGGGTACGGCGTCGCGGCGCACCGGCGTCATCGGCCCCGATCCAGCGGGCGGAGCCGAAGCCCAGCACCGTCGCCCAGACCGGCGGCAGCAGCACCGCGAGCACGGTCATTCCGCCGCCGTAGCCGAACGCGCGACCCACCCGGTGAGCGGCGAGCACGAACACCACGAACACGATCACGGGACCGGCCACAGGCAGAAGGATGAGCAGCACGCTCCACCACGGGTAGCCGGCGAGCTGGAAGAGGACGCCGAGGTTGTAGACCGGCACCCAGCCCTTCCAGGCCGCTTCCCCGGACTTGCGGAACAGCGCCGACAGCGCGATGGCCGTCCACACGTAGAGCAGCACGCTGACCACGAGCGAGGTCGCCGTGACGGCGACGAGTGCGGTGGAGTCGGTGTTCATGGTGCGGTGCGCGCTCGCCGGGGCGAGCCGCGCTCCCCCCTTTCGGCGAGACGTCGGCGGCGGCCGCCCGCCGGGGCGGCCTGACGCATGAATGATCTCAGAGAAACGGATGCCGCGAGCGCGCGCCACACACCCCGCTCGGTGCGCAGCGCGCGTCGCCGCGCGTCGACGTCGCGCCAGAAGCTCTCGGCCTCGTCGGGGGTCGCGCCGCGTCCGGAGAAGGTCGCGGCATCGGCGGCCGCCGCGATCCGACCGCCGTCGGGCAGCTCCCAGAGCTCGGCCACCTCGACCCGGGTGCGGGCACCGGGCGCCTCGCGGCGGGCATCGGCGGCCGCGTCGACGATCTCGTCCCACCCGCCGGCGATCCGCTCCGCCGGCGTGGGGGCGCGGCGTCGTCCGCGCCGGCGCGCGGCCTTCGCGGCGATGACGGCCGCGAAGGGGCCGAGCAGAAGCAGCGCGATCAGGAGCACGATCGACGTCGTCCGGAGGACCGGCCACAGCCACGCCAGATCGAGCCCGGCGCGGTCCTCGTCGTCGCGGGCGGCGGCGTCATCCTGCTGGGTGGGATCCGGCGGCACGACCTCCTCGACGGCGTCGGGGCGCACGTCGGTGACGTTCTCGGGGTCACGCTGCTCGGTCGTGTCCAGGTTCGGCGAGCGCGTGTGCTGGGGCGTGGTGTCCATCGGCACCCACGCCCCGGTGGCGGTCTGCACCTCCACCCACGCGGCGAGATCGCCCGCGGTGCACACACCGTCGTCGCACACCGACGCGGAGTCGTCCTCGGACTGGAGTCGTGTGCCGACGACGACGCGGGCGGGGAAGCCCAGCTCCTCGGCGATGAGGGCCGCGGCGACGGCGAACTGCTCGTCGTCGCCGACCGCGGCGACGAAGTTGTCGGCGGCGACGGCCTGGGGGTCGGACTCGCGCTGCAGCAGGCGCGTGAACATCTGATCGATGCGAGCGAGGGAGTGGCCTGCAGCGGCGGGCTGGAACCGGTAGTCGACGAGGTCCTCGACCCACCGCGAACCCGCTTCCGGCTCGGTGAGCCCGTGGCTGAGGTATCCGCGGTCGCGCAGCAGGTCGATCAGTCCCACGAGCGCCGCACCGTCCGATCCGGTGCGGTGCTCCTCGACCCACGTGCGCAGGCTCTCCGGCGCCTCAACCGCGGGCGTCGTGCCGGGTGCGGTCATCGCCGCCGGGTCGACGGTCTCGGCCACCGAAGCGACGAGGCGATAGCCGTCACCGGCGCGAAGCCCGCCGCCGGCGGTCTGGACGCCCGCGGCGTCGTCGGCGCTGTAGTAGAACCCGTCGGCGAGGGCGCTCGCACGCTCGCCGACGAAGGCGACCTCGACGAGATCGCCGGCCGTCGGCATCCACACGCTTCCGAGATCCGCGATGCCGACCTCGAGGACGGCGCTCTCACCCGGCTCCGCCGCACGGGTGGACGGAACGCGCACGAAGCGCGTCTCCGGCTCGGTGCGGTAGACCTCACCGTCGTACCCGTCGAGGGTGGCGATGCGGATGCGGTCGACCTCACCCTCTTCGACGTCGACGGTGAAGAGCACGTCGTCGTAGCGCTCGTCGTCGAACGAGGCCCGATATGCCGCGAGCGGACTGATCTCGGCGGACAGGTCGATCTCGGGTGCGGTGAGGCTGCGCAGCACGTCGCGGTTCAGCCCCTGCGCGCCGAGCGGGACGACCGCGACGGCGACGATCACGGCGAGGGTGAGCATCCCGGCGGCCGTCCAGGCCCGTGCCGCAGATCCGCTGGCGGCGCGGCGCGTCACGCGCGCTCGACCGGCACGCTCGAGGGCGCCGGCACGCTGGGCGCGCCCGCGCCAGACGAGCCACAGCAGCGCGGCCGTGAGAGCCGACGCCCCCACCGCGGTCTCCACGGGAGCCGGCAGCGCGACCGGGCCCATCACGAGGGTCTCGCTCACGGTCGTGCGCCCGAAGAGCAGGCCGAATCCGACCATCGCCAGCCCGACGGGCACGGCGGCGTACGCGCGTGCATCGCGCCGCCAGGACAGCAGCAGCATCGCGCACGTTCCGCCGAGGAAGACCACCAGCGCCGGCACCAGCAGGTTGCGGTACGACCCTACGGGCAGATCGACGGTCAGCAGGTCCTTCCACCCGAACACGGCTCCGGTGAGGACATCACCGAACGCGAGCGGCAACTGGGCGATATCGGACAGCCGCGTCGGAGCGGCGACGACGACGCCGACCGCGAACAGGGCACCGATCAGGATCGCCGCGACGATCCATCCGCCCCACCCGAACCGCTGCGCGCACACCGCCACGGCGGCGCCGATCGCGGCTCCGGCGGCGACGACCACGAGGAAGTGCGGTGCCGCGTACACCGGCCAAGCCGCGGTCGCGGCGATCACGACGATCGCGAGCGTGAAGGCGGCGCCCGCGAGGAATCGTCCCGGACCGCCGACCGGCTGCCGTGCCGGGCGCGCCGCGGCGCTCGAGCCGCTCACGCGGTCGCCCCGCGGACGAGGAGGCCGGCGAGGTCGTCGATCGTGCCGACGGTGAGCACCGTCATGCCGCTGACGGCCTGCATGCGCGGGTGCGCCCGTTCGTCGCAGCGCACCCCGACGACCGTCGCATCGGCGGGGAAGTGCAGCGCGGCCTGACGCAGGCGCGACAGCGGCACGCGGGAACCGGTCACCACGAACGCGATCGACAGGCGCTCGCCCGACTCCCCCGCCACACGGCACACCTCGCCGACCGGCATCGTCGTCTCGAGAAGGTCGATCCCGCTGAAGCCGTCGAGCATCCCACGCGGGGACACCGCCGGCACGCGCTGCACGGCGCGCAGGCGACCGCGGATCACCCGCGGCACGTCGCCGCCGGCCACGATGTCGACCTCCCGCGCGTCACGGACCGCCCGCAGGCCGATGGAGGCCGCGCACGAGACGGCGAGCTCGAACTCGTCGGCATCGGCGTATTCGTCCTGCGCGATCGCGAGGATGACGGCCATGCGCGATCGCCGGGTCTCCTCGTACTGCCGCACCATGAGCCGCCCGGTCTTGGCGGTGGACTTCCAGTGCACCTGCCGGCGACTGTCGCCCGGCGCGTATTCGCGGATGGCGTGGAAGGCCATGTCGGCATCCACGAGCCGCCGCGTCGGGAAACCCTCGAGGTCGCGGATGAGCCCGGCGCTCGTGGACGGGAGGGCCACGGTGCGCGGATGCACGTACAGGTCGTGCACGTCGGGGAAGGCGTGTTCGCGTCGCAGCAGGCCGAGGGGGTCCGCCCGCACGGTCGTGGCGGGCCCGACCGAGACGATCCCGCGGCGCAGGTCGGGAAGCTCCAGCGGGTCGTCCACCGCGTGACCGGGCCGCAGCAGCGGCACCTCCACCTCGACCAGGCCCTCCCCCACGGGGATGTCCAGGCGCCCGGGGAGCGTCGTACGCGGGCCGGTGTTGCGCACGCCGATCGCGCCGGCGACGGCCGATCCCGCGACGGCGCGCTCGTGCGCGAGGGAGAGATCCACGGCGTAGGAGCGCGCCCCGAAGAGGAACGGCACGGCCGTCGCGAGCAGCACGAGCGCGATGACGGCGGCCACCAGCCATTCCACCCACCCGAAGACGAGGCCGAAGACCAGGCCGACGGTCGCGGCGACGACCACGAGCACGCCCGCCGGACGCACGGTGCGCGCGGACCACCGCGCCGCCTGGGCGACGGCCGCCACGACCACGCGGGTCACGCGCGTGAGCCCCACGACCGCACCGACGAGCGCCCGATCGCGTCGCGTGCCCGACACGTGCGTGCCGGTCGCGCCGAACGTCGTCGACCCGCCGGCGGTGTCGCCGCGGGTGGATGTGCGGGTCAGTCGGGAGTCGGTGGGCGTCATACCGCCTCGCGTCGCGTGGGCGGTTCGACATCCAGCAGCACCTGGCCGACCACGGCTTCCGGGGTGACACCGTCGAACTCGGCCTCGGCGTGCAGGATCAGGCGATGCGCGAGCACCGGCACGGCGAGCGCCTTGACGTCGTCGGGCGTGACGAAGGTGCGCCCCTGCGCGGCGGCGCGTGCGCGGGACGCGCGCGTGAGGGCGAGGGCCCCGCGGATGCTCACGCCCAGGCGCACCTCGTCGGCCGAGCGCGTCGCGTCCACGAGGCGTGCGATGTAGTCGAGCACGAGAGCGTCGGCGTACACGGTGGCGGCCAGGTCGGCCATGCCGACCAGCGCCTGGGGGGTGATGATCGGGTGGAGCTCTTCGGTGGCGATGGCCGCGCCGTCGAGGATGCGCACCGTGGCAGCGTGGTCGGGGTAGCCGAGCGAGGTGCGCATGAGGAAGCGGTCCAGCTGGGCTTCCGGAAGCCGGTAGGTGCCGGCCTGCTCGACCGGGTTCTGGGTCGCCAGCACCAGGAACGGCACCCCCACGGCACGGCTCACGCCGTCGATGGTGACGTGCCCCTCCTCCATGACCTCCAGGAGCGCCGCCTGCGTCTTCGGGCTCGCACGGTTGATCTCGTCGGCGAGCACGATGTTGGCGAAGATCGGTCCCGCGTGGAACTCGAACACGCCCTGCTTCTGGTCGTACACGCTGATGCCGGTGATGTCGCCGGGAAGCAGGTCCGGCGTGAACTGGATGCGCGTGTTGGTGCCCTGCACCGACTGCGCGATGGCGCGGGCGAGCGAGGTCTTGCCGGTACCGGGCACATCCTCCAGCAGCACGTGTCCGTCGCTGAGCATCGCGGTGAGCACCAGTTCGACCACGTGGCGCTTGCCCAGCACCGCGCGCTCGACGTTGTCGGCGATCTGCGCGAAGGTCTGGGCGAACCAGGTGGCCTGTTCCTGCGTGATGGTCATCGTTCCTCGTTCGTTCGGGCCTCAGCCGGCCGGGGGCTCCGACGGCGCTTCGCCGGGCTGACAGGTCGCGGCGAAGGTCGTCTGGGCGTTGCGGAGTCCCCATCCCTGCGCGCTCCAGTCCACCGTCACCGAGATGCCTTCGACGTACGCCGCGCCGACCGGCACCTGCCAGGTTCCCGCCTCGTGCGGCAGCGGATTGTTCTCGGCGTCGAAGTAGCGCAGCGATCCGTTGCCGAAGGTGATCGCGGCCGTGCCGCCGCCCGGGGCGTTCGACGACGAGCTCGTGCGCTGGAGCGTGCCGCCGCCGACACAAGAGGTCACCGACCATGTCGCCTGCACCTGGTAAGGCGCACTCCCCGCGCGCGACGTGACGCCCGCCCAGTCTGTGGTCGGGCCGCGCCATTGGTGCACGTAGCGCACCCGGATGCCCGGGTCGCCGTCGAAGACGCTCGTCGGCGGACCGCCGGAGAACTCGGCCGCGTTGAAGCGCGGCGGGTCCTCGTCGGAGGTGGGCAGATCGCGGATGCGCCACTCGGCGCGATTGGAGGTGACGTCGGGGCGGGCGTCGACGACGAAGGTGTACCCCCGCGGCGCGTCGTCGTCCTGCACGGCGTACACCGCCTTGGTGACGGTGACCTCGCCGAAGGACCGCCCGCCGTACGTCGAGGTCACGCACATGTCGTAGGAGTACTCCTCGCCGTCGTCCACCTCGAATTCCGCGCGGGCGCCGTCGTCGTCGGGCCGGCAGAACCTGCCCGCCTCGACGATGTCGTACCGCAGACTCGACCCCTGGCCGTTGACGGTCGCGCTGCCGGTGGCGACGATCGTGGCCGTGCCATCGCCATTGTTGGTCGCCGTCAGCGTCAGCTGGGCGTTCCGCGGCGCGCCGACGCCGTTCGCGGCGACCGTCACCGACGAGCCGGATGCGCTGCCGCCGAGGCCGGGCGGCACGTCGAAGCGCGACAGCGGGGTGACCGTGACCGTGGATGCGGCGTTCGTGCCGATGCGGTACTCCGGCACGGTGACGCGCGTGTCCCATCGCGACACGGACACGGTCGACTCGTCGCCGGACGGGCTCGTGAGGCGCAGACTGCCGGTCTCGGCGGTGTCGATGCCGGTGATCTCCAGCCGGATGACACCACCCTCGCCCGACGCGGTGGCGACCGGAGCCGCGGAGACGGCGTCGGGCGCCGGCGGCGGGTCGTAGGCCCACGCGGTCGTTCCCACCGCGCTGCGGGACTCGCCGACGCCGTTGACCGCGCGCGCCTCGTAGACCCGCTGCTCGCCGTTGGGCGCGGAGATCGCCGGGCACGTGCCATCGGCCCCGCACCGCGCCACCACCTGACCACCGCTTCGGATGACGAAGCCCGTGAGCGAGGGGTAGGCCTGTCGGGCGGCGCCCGGATCGACGCGCAGGGTGATGCGACCGTCCGCATACGCGGTCTGCGTCACCGACGCCGGCGCCCGAGGGTATCCCTGCAGATCCAGCAGCAGCGCGCCGTTGCGCTCACCCGCCGACACGCGCCCCTGAGCGTCGCGAACCGCGAAAGACGCCGAGCACGTGGCGCCGGGAGCGTCGCTCGACCACGACGCGACCACACTCGAGGCATCCGCGACCGCGAAGGTGACGCCCGTGCACGCGCCCGTCGGGGCGACGCCCACGACCTCGAGCGGCGTGCCCGGCAGGGGGTTGACCTCTCCCCCGGCGCCCACGACGTCGATCGTGCACTGCCCGCCGGAGGCCTGCGAGCACTGCTGCGTCACCGACCCGCCGCGGGGAAGCGTGGAAGGCGCCGCCCCGACCCGCAGCAGCAGGCGCGCCGACGCCACGCCCGGGTGGCTCGTGACCGACACCACCACGGCTTCCTGGCCGCCGGGCACCGCATCGTCGGCGCCCGTGATCGACAGCGTCGACCCCGACAGGGCGATCTCGAAGGCCCGACCCTCGCTGGAGACGGCGTACGAGATGCCGGCCCAGTCCTCGCGCAGCTGCCACGAGGTCATCTCGCGCAGGTCGAACGCCTCGGTCTCGCCGGGGCCGACCGTGAGCGACGCCGGGGCGAGCTCCGGCTGCGGGTCGAGGGCGACGATGGTGATGGGGACCGAGAGGTAGGTCCACTCCTGCTGGCCGACCATCCGGACCGGCACCTGGCACGCATCGGAGAAGGGGGCACCGGCACCCGCGTCGTACGTCACCTCGGTCCCCGACGCCGCCCGGCAGGCCGCCTCGGCCCGCGCACCGGCGGCGCGCACGTCGTCGCCCACCTCGAGCGAGGCGCCGCGCGGGAGCGCGACGTGATCGGCGAGATCGAACGTGACCGACTCCAGCTCGGTCACCTCCGGCGCCGGCACTCCGGCGCGCAGCGCCAGCTCGATGTCGTCGTCGCCGGGCACCCGCAGGAACGCGTAGGTGGTGACCTCCCCCGAGGCGCCCTCGCCCGTGACCGAGAACGGGATGATGCGGGTGCGCTCCGGGAGCTCGCCCCGAAGGGACGCCCCCTCCACCTCGACGTCATCGACCTCGCCCCAGAGACCGACCTCGAGCTCGCCGACGTCGCCGCCGGACCAGACGGTCTTCCCCGCGAGCACATCCACCCCGTCGGCGAAGTCGTCACGGGTCTCGACGGTGAGCACCGTGTCGTCGACGACCGGGTAGTCGGGCACGGCGTCGCGCACGACCTTGACCACGACCAGGCCCCGACCGGTGTTTCCCGACGACGAGGCCACGTCGTAGAGGAACGACATCGTGCCGACCTGCTCGCCCGCCTCGACGACGAGCGTGCGCTCTCCCGCGACATCCACCAGCGCGTCCAGCCGCGTGTACTCGGGGTTGATCGATCCGTCGGCCAGCGCCGTGGGCTGATCCGGGCGCACGGCGGTGACCTCCAGCTCCCCCCCGGTGGGGTCGATGTCGTTCGCGACGGGATCCACGCGCACGACGTTCTGGGCGCCGACCTGCACCTGCACGTAGTCGGTGAACGTGATCGGGCTCGGATTGGCCTCCGAGTCGAGCACGCCCACGCGCACGGTTCCCTCGCCGGTCTCGCCGAACTCGTCCACGACCCGGTAGCGGAACTCGTCCTGCCCGCTGTCGCCGGCGACGCTGGAGTACACCAGCGCCGTGCCGTCGGCCGAGACGGTCGCCACACCCGACGCCGGCTGCGCGATGACCGCATCGAGCCGCACGACGTCGCCGTCCGGATCCATCCCGAAGCCGTCGAAGGCGATGCGGGTGCTCTCGCCGCTGAGCACCCGGGCTTCGAGCGTGTCGGCCGACGGGGCCCGGTTGGCGTCGGAGTCGAGCACCTCGATGCGCACCGTCGCGGTGTCCTCGAGGCTCGGCGCGCCCGTGAGATAGGCGGCGTACTCCACGGTGTAGCTGCCGGGTTCGTCCGGCGCCAAGTATCGCAGGCGATCGGCGGAGGCGAAGGCCAGGGCGTCACCGGTCGACGACACGACCGACGCCGGATTCAACACCGGACGCCCGCCCGAGGGGGCGACGTCGTTCTCGAGCACGGGGATGTCCACCTGCGCGCCCGTGCGCACGACGACGGCGTCATCCACCGCGATCGGGGCCAGTTCCGGCGCGGGCGGCAGCAGGTAGACGGTGGCCTCGCCTCTGACTGAGGCGCCGCCGTCCTGGGTGCCGTCGCTCACCGTATAGGTCACGGTGCCCAGCCGGCCCGCTTCGCCCGTGGCCGTCGTTCCGGAGACGCGCAGATAGTTCTGTCCGACGCCGTCGACGCTGAGGCTCGCCCCCTCGTCGGGGCGCGCCTCGACGTCGCTGAGCAGCAGCACCCGGCGCGTGGGGTTGGACACCGCCGCGAAGACGTCGAGGGTCGCATCCTCCTGCGGGTGGACGAACGCGACGACCGGAGCGGTCGCGAGATCGGCCGGCGCGTCGGCGGCGAGCAGGGTGATGCGCGCCGTGGCGGTGGCGGAGCTGTCGCCGTCGGTGACCGTGTAATCCACCCGGTAGGTGCCGGGCTCCTCGGCGGCCACGTCGAACGTCGTGGACCCGCCGACGACGGTCGCCGTGGCTGCGGCGTCGTCGAGCACGCGCACCGACTCGAGCGAGATGGCCCCGGCCGTGCCGGTCACGTGGTCGATCACGTCGACGCTCGTCGCGGCGTCGATCGAGTCGATCACCGCGAAGGACTGCGCCGCCAGGAGCGGCTGCGGCGAGACGCGCACCATGAGCGACTTCGCGGCCGTGGCCCCCGCCGTGTCGGCGACGGTCACGATCAGTTCGATGAGCTCCTCCGTGCCGCCGCCGTCGTCGTCGTGCTGGTAGACGACCTCTCCGGCGGGTGTCGCCGCGACGTTGCCGACGCCGCTCGGGTTCTCCACCGACAGCAGCAGCAGCGGATCGCCCTCGGGGTCGACCCATCCCGGCAGCACCGGGACGGTGACCGTGCCGCCTCGCGCGACCTCCGGGGCGGGCCACGTCACCAGGCACCCCTCGACCCCGCACCAGCGCGGCGCGGTCTGCGCCTCGGGCGCTGCCACGGTGAGCGTCACGGTGGCAGGTTCGGATGCGAGCCCGTCGTCGGCGGTCCCGTCGGTCACGGCGTACGAGAACGTCGCCGAGCCGCTCGCGCCGGGCTCGGTCTGCACCGTGAGCCGTTGCCCGTCGTCGGTGATGCCGACGACGCCGAAGGCGGGGTCGAGCCCCGTGACCGACGCGGCGGCGATCGCGAGCACGTCCTCATTCGGGTCGTGGTCGTTCAGCAGCACCGGCAGGGCCGTCAGCGCACCCGCGCGCACGCCGAACGCATCGGGCTCTGCGATCGGCGGGCGGGGGTCGACCTGCACCGCGAGCTGCTCGTCGCTCGGCTCGGCATCCGGATTCACCCGGTCATCGAGCGCCCAGTTCTGACTCGACGCGACCAGCCCGCCGTCGGGAACGGTCCACACCCATCCGCTGCGGGTCTCGTTGAGGATCACCGCCCCCTGCCCCACGACGAATTCCGGCCGCCGCTGCTCCCCGAGCGTCTCGCCGGCGTAGTCGAGCGGCGTCTCGCCGTCGGCGGAACTCCAGAGCAGACCGCCCGCGGTCCCCTGCGGCAGCCACGCGGCGTACACCTCGCCATCGACGGTCACCGGCTCGGCGGGCAGGCCGAGCACCGACGTGCCGGCGCGCTCCGTGTCGGGGGCGGATCCGTCGACGGGGATGCGCACGAGCGCCGTCTCGTCGGCGACGTAGACGGAGTCGCCCTCGGCCGCGGCGCGTCCGACCACCACGGAGCCTGCCACGTCGACCGTGACCGGCTCGGCCACGCCCTGTCGCCACACCGTTCCGGTGTCGGCATCGACGAGCACCCACGACTCCCCCGCTGCCGTCATCAGCGGCTGCGCGAGGTCGCCGGCGTCGATCGGGTCGCGGACTTCGGACCGGCCCGCGGGGATGTCCCACCGCAGCACCGACCCGTCGCCGGCGGAGTAGGCGAACAGGGTGCCGTCGTCGGCGACGGCGATCGCGTCGGCGGTGTAGGGCGCATCGTCATCGCCCGCCGCGAACGGGTCGAGCTGCACCGCGTCGCCTGCGATCTCGCCCGCGAACACGGTGCCGGCGTCGGTGAGATAGGCGACGTAGTCTCCGGCGGTGGAAACGACCGTCGTGCCGGCCGGAGTCGACGGCGACGCCCGCACCGTCTCGTCGTCCAGATCGACCGGCTGTGCGCCGTCGATGGGCGTGACCTTCGACCAGCTGTCGGTGAACAGGAACGCCCCGCCGGCGTTCTGGGTGACCTCGCTCGGATTCGACACGGTGCGCACCGTGTCCAGTTCGCCGATCGCGGTGTTCACGCGGGCGTAGCGCGACCCCTCGCCCGTCTGCAGCGCCCACACGGACGCGTCGACCTCGGGGGTCTCCTGCGCGTCCAGACCCGGCCAGACGATGCCGGCCGTGAGCACGACGCCCGCGGCGGCGACGCCCGCGACGATGCCGACCAGAGTGCGGCGCCGCACGTCAGATCACCCCCGCGATCAGCAAGGATGCGACGACGCCGACCGCGCCCACGAGCGCCGCCACGGCGACGGCCCACGGCAGCATCCGCTGTCGGGCCCGCTCGGGCGACGTGAACTCGGTGTCCTCATCGCGTGCGAGCGAGGCGACGCCCGTGCGCGGCGCGGTCTTGCGGCGCACCTCCCGCTCGATGCGCGACCGGGCCGGCCCGCGCAGCGCGCTGTCGGCGAAGTCGATCGGGTCAGCGCCCGGCGCCCACTCCGACGCCGGGACCTCCAGCGGCGTCGGCGACACCCCGAGCGATTCCTGCACCGACTGCAGCGCCTCGGCGAACTCACGCGCCGAGGCATATCGCTGTGCCGGAATACGACTCATCGACCGCGCGAGCACGTCTTGCAGCGCATCCGGAACATCGGTGCGCGGGATGGGCGTGTACGACGCTCGGGCGATGCGACGGCGCAGCAGATCCTTGGAGTTCTGGCCGCGTTCACGACGTTCGAAGGGGCTGCGGCCGGCCAGCAGCGAGTAGACGGTGGCGCCCAGACTCCAGACCTCGCTCGAGATCGTGCCGGCCGTCTCCTCCGCGACCACCTCCGGCGCCGACCACGGAATCGACATCGCGAGCACCTCGTCGGCCTGCGTGCCGATGAGCGACGACGAGATGCCGAAGTCGGCCAGCACCGGGGTGCCGAAGGTCGTGACCAGGATGTTGCTGGGCTTCACGTCGCGGTGCACCAGCCCCGCGCGGTGGGCCGATTCCAACGCGGAGGCCATCCGCACCCCGATCGAGAGCACCTCGGTCACCGGCATCCGCTCGACGCGGTAGCGCTGCGACAGCGACCCGGGGCAGAACTCCATCACGATGAACGGCCTGCCGTCGGCGGAGATGCCCGCCTGGTACACGGTCACGATCGACGGATGCGCCGACAGCCGCGCGAGCACGTCGGCCTCGGCGTTGAACATGCGGCGCAGGTCTGCTTCTCGCACGTCGCTCGGCAGCACCTTGACCGCGACGTCGCGCCGGGGCATGTCCTGCTCGTAGAGGAAGACGTCGGCGAAGCCGCCCGAGCCGAGGGGACGGATGTAGGCGAGCCCCGGGAGTATCGGCGGCGCAGAAGGCAGGCGTGCGGCCACCGTTCCTCCCCCTGTTGCCCTGGCGCAAGCCCGCCCATGCTAACAAGCAGACCTGCTCGCACCGCGCATCCCGCCTCGGCGCAGGGCTCAACCCGCCCGACGCAGGGCTCAGGTCAGCGGCGGCGGATCGTCGAAGGGGGCGTCGAGGGAGCGGGTGAGCTCCTCGAGCATCGCGGCGATCTGCGGCTCGACGAGCTCGGCGACGGCCGCCTGGATGCGCAACCGGTGGTGCAGGAGGATCGAGCACACCTCTCGGCCCACCATGTTCGCGTAGTCGTCGGCCAGCCCGACCTCCTGGCGCAGCGCCGCCTTCGCCTCGTCCGTCAGCGGCGGCAGCGCCGGAACGTCGGCGTCGGCCTCCTCCGCGAGCCCGGCGATGGTGAAGAGGAAGGGCGCCCCGGGCACCGGATCCGGGTCGAGCGGCAATCCCTCGAACTCGGGGTCGAGGTCTTCGGCGGGCCGGTAGCTGCGGGCGCGGTTGCGTGCGGCCTGCTGGTCGAGCTCCGCCTGCAGCATGGGGAGGTTCCGCGCGGTGTAGTCGGCGACGGTGTGGTCGACGATCGTCTTGACCCGGGTGGAGAGGCCGTGCTGCACGCCGTGGGGCACGTCCGCACCGAGGCCGGCCGCAGACAGCACCGGAGATCCGAAGCAGCGCCGACACGGCGCGACGCGGCCGCGGTGGGTCGCCGGCTCCCAGCGGGGCAGCCAGCGCAGCCAGGCGTCCACCGCCTGGCTCACCTGCGTCTCGAGCGACCGCTCCACCCCTCCACGGTAGCCGTCCGTCCCCGATCCGACGGGGTTTGCGCCCTCCGGATTCATGCGTCGTCCTCGTCCTCCCACGACCAGTGGGGGCGGGATGCGCGCGTGCGCACGAGCGCGATACCCGCCCACGCCGCCCCGAGCGCCGCGGCGATGATGACGAGCCCGAACCAGGTCGTGGCCACGCGACCGGCCACCGCCGACGCCGCCCCGAGTCCCGACCCGGTGATCACCAGCGTGATCCACATGCCGGCGAGATAGGCGAGCCCCGTTGCGGCGGCGATCCACAGCGACGACATGTACGAGGGATGCGGTCGGCGCACGACGGTCAGCAGCGTCAGAGCGAATGCGGCGATCGACGCGGCGACGGCCACCGCCCCGGGCGCCTGACCGAGGCCGGGCATCGCGATCACGGACTCGTCGGTGACCAGGCTCGTCATGCCGAGCCCGAAGATGAGCAGCGCGAGGTCGCCGACGGTGGCGAAGACGACGGCGACGCCCGGTCGCACGGGTCCCCCGCCGGAGGCGGAGGGGTCCGGTGCGCCGGGCGTCGCGGTCACGGTCTTACGGGCGGACCAGTTGGGGTCCCGCCTCGAGGGTGCGCTCGTACTCGCGCTGCGCCTCGGTGTTGAGCTCGGTGACGCGCTTGCCGCGCGATGCGACCCACGCGCCGTACCAGATGGTCAGTTCGCGGCCGAGGACGAAGGCGACGATCGCCAGCGGGGCGAGCACCTGCTCCTCGACGAGGGCCGCGCCCTCACGGGCGGTCAGCAGCCAGAACGGCGCCTGGAAGAGCTGCCCGAGGATGTGACCGCCGTAGGACGCCAGACCCACCAGCAGGCCGAAGATCACCCACGCACCCCACCGACCGCGGTTGATGATGGCGCCCAGCAGCCAGAACGACAGGAAGAAGACGACGACAGGCACCCACAGGGATGCCGTGGCGAGCGCCTCGAGCGCATCGGTGCCGATCGTCTCGGCGGTGACCGACCCCTCGATGGCGCCGAAACCGAGCCACGCCGCGAGGTACAGCACGGCGAAGGTGAGAGCGGCGAGCACGCCGATGGCGCCGGCGGCGGCACGGTTCCCGCGCGGGCGGGGGGCTTCGGGTGCCTGAACGAAGATCGGCTGCGGGCTGGCGGCGGGCGCGACGTAGGCGGGTTCCGCGTGGGCGGGTCCGGCGTCCGCCGGCTGGGCGGCGGGCTCCTCGGCCCACGAGGGGACGTCGTAGGTCCGCTCGGTGTACGACGGCTCGTCGGCGGCGACGACCGTCTCATCGACGGGCGCGTCATAGGCCGTGGCGGCGGGCTCGTCCGAGACCGGCTCGCGGGTCACCGGCTCGGCGGTCTCCGTCGATGTCGGCTCGGCGGCGGGCTCCTGGGGATCGGGGTCGGCGGCGGCCTGCGCGGCGGCTTCCTCGCGACGGGCGGCCTCGGCGTCGGCGAGACCGGCGTTGGCCTGTCCGACCACGTCATCCACCGGGCCGGGCTCTTCGACCGGCTCCCCGTACGACGACTTGGGGTCACTCATCGTGATCGCACTCCTCACGCGGGGACGATCCCCGCAGTTGCGAAGATATCGCGGGGATGCGCGTGGGGCCCGCAGGCGTGCCGGGCGTTGCGGCACCGGATTCGTCCCGGATGCCTCCCACGCGTCACGGCATCGGATTAGGGTGTCATCATGCTGCGCCGCCACGCTTCCCGCGCCGCCCTGGCGGCGGCATCCGTGCTGGTCGCCGCCGCCCTCGCCGGGTGCGCTCCGGACCCGGCCGACACGCCGACGCCCGATCCGACCGTCAGCGCGAAAGACCCGTCCGGCCTGCCGTCGCCGATCGAGTCGATGACGCCCGGCGCGACCCCGACACCGACGGTCGAGCCCGCCGCGGCGGTGCCGAGCGACTGCGAGTCCCTGCTGAACGACGAGGTGCGTGCGCAGCTGTACGGCATCCCGCTGAACGACCCCGCGTTCGGGCCGAGCGGCGTACAGGCCGACGGGTCGCTCATCTGCATCTGGGGCGACCCGGCGGCGGATACGACGAGCCTCGTCACGACCATCGAGACTCTCTCGCGCGACCCCGCCCTCGAGCAGCTCAACGCGCTCGTCGAAGACGAGGGGTTCACGTGCTACACCCCCGACGGGGGCACGCGGTGCGAGAAGACGTGGGACAACCCGGACTATCCGGTCACCGATGGGCGCACCCTGTTCTGGCGTGCCGACCTGATGATCGACACCCGGTACTCCAACCTCGCCCCGACCGGCTACACCTCCTCGGTGATCACCTCGATCTGGGGCGAGGACTAACCCCAGACCTGGTCGGCGACCCGCGCGGCGTAGTCCTCGGGATGCCACGCGCTCTCCCGGCTCGCCACCCACACCCCGTCACGGATGCGGTGCACTTCGACCTCGCCGGATGCGGTGCGCGAGCACGTGAGCGACGTCTCGGTGGTGTCGCACGTGAAGCCCTGTCCGCGCAGGGCCGCGTCGGCGACGGTCACCGCGTCGTCGGCGACGGTCGCGAGCGTCGTCGTGATGGTGCCGTACTCCGAGCGCCATCCGCACGTGACGGCCACGACGGGTGCCAGCAGATCGTTCAGCCCCTCCACCGCCGTGACGGGCGCGGCGCCGGTCTGCGACAGCAGGGCGTCCGGACTCCACACGAGCTCGGCCCACAGGTCGTCGGCGTAGAGCGCGCGGCAGTCGATGTCGGAGAAGTCCTCGGCCGTGATGACCTCGGCAGGGGGCACCGTCGGCTCGGCCTGCACGTTCTGAGCACTGCCGAACCGGAGGGCATCGCCGATGAATCCCACGACGCCGGGAACCTGCGGGGCGGCGAGCCACCCGAGCGCACCGACCACGGCGAGGCAGATCATCCCGATGGGTACGGCGAGCCACAGGCTCCGTCCGCCCGTGCGCGCCATCCGTCGACCCCTTCCGTCGCGCCTTCCACCGTACGTCGGAACGACGACGGGCCCCGGCATTGCCGGGGCCCGTCGTCGTTCGTGGATTCAGCTCAGTTGTAGTTGCCGCTGAAGTCGTCCGTGGAGAAGCTGTCGAAGTCGACGTAGCTCAGGTCGGTGTCGCTGTAGGCACCGTCCGACGCGAAGATACGGTTGGGGTACCGCTCGCTCTTCGCCTCTTCGGTGGCCTCGACCGTCACGTTGCGGTACTTCGCGAGCCCCGTGCCGGCCGGGATCAGCTTTCCGATGATCACGTTCTCCTTCAGGCCCACCAGCGGGTCGCTCTTGCCCTCCATCGCAGCCTGCGTCAGCACGCGCGTCGTCTCCTGGAACGACGCGGCCGACAGCCACGACTCGGTCGCGAGCGACGCCTTGGTGATACCCATGAGCTCCGGGCGGCCCGAAGCGGGACGCTGACCCTGGGTCACGGCCTCACGGTTGATCTGCTGGTACCGCTTGAAGTCGACCATCTCACCGGGCAGCAGCGGGGTGTCGCCGTGGTCGACCACGGTGACCTTCCGCAGCATCTGGCGCACGATGACCTCGATGTGCTTGTCGTGGATCGGCACACCCTGCGAGCGGTACACGCCCTGCACGCCGCCGACGAGGTACTTCTGCACCTCGCGGGCACCCTGCACGCGCATGATCTCCTTCGGGTCGAGCGTGCCGACCTGGAGGGGCTGACCGACGGTGACATGCTGGCCGTCTTCGACGAGCAGCGTCGCGCGCTTGAGCACCGGGTAGACGTGCGGCTCGTCGCCGTTGTCGGGCGTGAGGATGACCTTCTTGCTCTTCTCGGTCTCGTCGATCGTGATGCGTCCGTCGGACTCGGCGATCGGCGAGGCACCCTTCGGGGTACGCGCCTCGAACAGCTCCTGCACGCGGGGCAGACCCTGCGTGATGTCATCCGCCGACGCCGAACCACCCGTGTGGAAGGTGCGCATCGTCAGCTGGGTACCGGGCTCACCGATCGACTGGGCCGCGATGATGCCGACGGCCTCGCCGATGTCCACCAGCGAGCCGGTGGCCAGCGAACGGCCGTAGCACTGCGCGCAGACACCGACCGCGGAATCGCAGGTCAGCACCGAGCGCACCTTGATGCTCTCGACACCGGCCGCGATGAGCTGGTTGATCTCGGGGTCGCCGACATCCGAACCCGCCTCGAGCACGACCGCGCCCTTCGCATCGACCGCGTCGACGGCCAGGGTGCGGGCGAACACCGAGTTCTCGACGTTCGGGTCGCGCACGAGCTCGCCGTCGGAATCGGCGGCTGCGATGACGAACTCCAGACCCTTGTTCGTGCCGCAGTCCTCTTCGCGGATGATGACATCCTGCGAGACGTCGACGAGGCGACGCGTGAGGTAACCGGAGTCCGCGGTGCGGAGGGCGGTGTCGGCCAGGCCCTTGCGGGCACCGTGCGTGGCGATGAAGTACTCCGCCACCGACAGGCCCTCGCGGTACGAGGAGATGATCGGGCGCGGGATGATCTCACCCTTGGGGTTGTTCACCAGGCCACGCATACCCGCGATATTGCGGATCTGCAGCCAGTTACCACGTGCACCCGAGGACACCATGCGGTTGATGGTGTTGCTCTCCGGGAAGTGCGCGCGCATCGCCTTCTGCACCTCGTCGGTCGCCTCGGTCCAGATCTGGATGAGCTCCTGACGACGCTCGGCGTCGGTGATGAGGCCCTTCTCGAACTGCGACTGCGCCTTGGCGGCCTGCTTCTCGTGCTTGGCGACGATCTCGCGCTTCTCCGGCGGGGTGAGGATGTCGCTCAGCGCGACCGTCACACCCGAACGCGTGGCCCAGTAGAAGCCGGCGTCCTTGATGCGGTCGAGGGTCGCGGCGACCTCCACCTTGGGGTACTCCTCGGCGAGCTTGTTCACGATCTGCGACAGCTTGCCCTTGTCGGCCTGCTCGCGCACGAACGGGTAGCCCTTGGGCAGGGCGTCGTTGAAGATCGCCTGGCCGAGCGAGGCATCCAGCAGCCCGTGACGGTCGTAGCCCTCGGGCGCTTCGCCCTCGAGGAACGTCAGCCCCGGAACCCGGATGCGCACCTTGGCCTGCAGGTCGAGGGTGCCCTCGTCCTTGGCCATGATCGCCTCGGAGACCGAGCCGAAGACGCGGCCTTCGCCGGTCGCACCCTCGATGACCGTGGTCAGGTGGTGCAGACCGATGATCATGTCCTGCGAGGGCAGGGTCACCGGGCGACCGTCCGACGGCTTCAGGATGTTGTTCGACGCGAGCATCAGCACGCGGGCCTCGGCCTGCGCCTCGACCGACAGCGGCAGGTGCACGGCCATCTGGTCGCCGTCGAAGTCGGCGTTGAACGCCG
Organism: Microbacterium sp. MTN4-26; assembly: GCF_042846595.1. Classification (NCBI taxonomy): domain Bacteria; kingdom Bacillati; phylum Actinomycetota; class Actinomycetes; order Micrococcales; family Microbacteriaceae; genus Microbacterium; species Microbacterium sp. MTN4-26. Next base: position 95,629 of record NZ_BTGO01000006.1, on the reverse strand, counting down.
CGCACACGAGCGGGTGGAGCTGGATGGCCTTGCCCTCGACGAGCTGCGGCTCGAAGGCCTGGATGCCGAGGCGGTGCAGCGTGGGGGCACGGTTCAGCAGAACCGGACGCTCACGGATGATCTCCTCGAGCACGTCCCAGACCTCGGGGCGGTAGCGCTCGACGGCACGCTTGGCGGCCTTGATGTTCTGCGAGTGACCGAGGTCGATCAGGCGCTTGATGACGAACGGCTTGAACAGCTCCAGCGCCATCTGCTTGGGCAGACCGCACTGGTGCAGCTGCAGGCGCGGCCCCACGACGATGACCGAACGGCCCGAGTAGTCCACGCGCTTTCCGAGCAGATTCTGGCGGAAGCGCCCCTGCTTTCCCTTCAGCATGTCGCTGAGGGACTTCAGGGCGCGGTTGCCGGTGCCGGTGACGGGGCGGCCGCGACGACCGTTGTCGAACAGCGCGTCGACGGCCTCCTGCAGCATCCGCTTCTCGTTGTTGACGATGATCTCGGGTGCACCGAGGTCGATCAGGCGACGGAGGCGGTTGTTGCGGTTGATCACGCGGCGGTACAGGTCGTTCAGGTCGGAGGTCGCGAAGCGGCCGCCGTCGAGCTGAACCATCGGGCGGAGCTCCGGCGGGATGACCGGGACGACATCCAGCACCATCGCCGACGGGTTCATGCCCGTCTGCAGGAAGGAGTTGACGACCTTCAGGCGCTTGATCGCGCGGATCTTGCGCTGGCCCTTGCCCTCGGCGATCTGCAGGTGCAGGCTCTCAGCCTCGGCACGCAGGTCGAACGCCGACAGGCGGCGCTGGATCGACTCGGCACCCATGTGCGCCTCGAAGTACTGCCCGAAGCGGTCCTGCAGCTCGTGGAAGATCTCGTCCTCGCCCTTGAGCGAGCCGACCTCCAGCGTGCGGAATTCCTCCCACACGCGCTCGAGCTTGGCGATGGAGTCGTCCGCGTTCTTGCGGATCGAGGTCATCTCCTTCTCGGCGGCGTCCTTGACCTTCTTCTTCTGGTCGGCCTTGGCGCCCTCCTCCTCGAGCGAGGCGAGCTCCTCCTCCAGCTTCTGCAGCCGGGTCGCGATGCGCGCATCCCGACGGTCGCCGAGGTTCTTCATCTCCAGGCGGAGGTTGTTCTCATGCGTGGGGAGGTCGCGGTGACGCGCCTCCTCGTCGACCGAGATCACCATGTAGGCGGCGAAGTAGATGACCTTCTCGAGGTCCTTCGGCGCCATGTCGAGCAGGTAGCCCAGGCGCGAGGGCACGCCCTTGAAGTACCAGATGTGAGTGACCGGGGCGGCCAGTTCGATGTGGCCCATCCGCTCGCGACGCACGGAGGACTTGGTGACCTCCACGCCGCAGCGCTCGCAGACGATGCCCTTGAAGCGGACGCGCTTGTACTTGCCGCACGAGCACTCCCAGTCGCGGCTGGGTCCGAAGATCTGCTCGCCGAACAGACCGTCCTTCTCGGGCTTCAGGGTGCGGTAGTTGATGGTCTCGGGCTTCTTGACCTCGCCGTAGGACCAGCGACGGATGTCGTCGGCGGTGGCCAGGCCGATGCGAAGCTCGTCAAAAGTTGTTGCGTCGAGCACGTGTGTTTACTCCTGTGAGATTCCGGTGATCGAGTAGCCGCGACGCGGCGTATCGAGATCAGTGGGTCGGATGCCGCGGGTCAGATCTCGTCGATCGACGAAGACTCGAACCGGGTGGAGATGTTGATGCCGAGCTCCTCCGCTGCGCGGAAGGCGTCGTCATCGGTGTCACGGAGGTTGACCGCCGTGCCGTCCGCCGAGAGCACCTCGACGTTCAGGCAGAGCGACTGCATCTCCTTCATGAGCACCTTGAAGGACTCGGGGATGCCGGGCTCCTGGATGTTCTCGCCCTTGACGATCGACTCGTACACCTTGACGCGGCCGAGGATGTCGTCGGACTTGATCGTGAGGAGCTCCTGCAGCGCGTACGCGGCGCCGTAGGCCTCGAGGGCCCACACCTCCATCTCACCGAAGCGCTGACCGCCGAACTGCGCCTTGCCACCGAGCGGCTGCTGGGTGATCATCGAGTACGGACCCGTCGAACGCGCGTGGATCTTGTCGTCGACGAGGTGGTGCAGCTTCAGGATGTACATGTAGCCGACGGAGATCGGTGCCGGGAACGGCTCGCCCGAGCGACCGTCGAACAGCTGCGTCTTTCCGCTGGAGTCGATCATGCGGTCGCCGTCGCGGTTGGGCAGCGTCGAGTCGAGCAGACCGACGAGCTCCGACTCGAAGGCGCCGTCGAACACCGGGGTGGCGACCTTCGTGCCCGGGGCGGCCTCGCGGGCCTGCTCCGGCAGCTGGGCGGCCCACTCGGGGGTGCCCTCGACCTTCCAGCCCTGCTTGGCGATCCATCCGAGGTGCAGTTCCAGCACCTGGCCGAAGTTCATTCGACCGGGGATGCCGAGAGGGTTCAGCACGATGTCCACCGGGGTGCCGTCCGGCAGGAACGGCATGTCCTCGACGGGGAGGATCTTCGCGATGACGCCCTTGTTGCCGTGGCGGCCGGCGAGCTTGTCGCCCTCGGTGATCTTGCGCTTCTGGGCGATGTAGACCACGACGCGGCGGTTGACGCCCGAGCCCAGCTCGTCGTCGCCCTCCTCGGCGTCGAACTCCTTGACGGCGATGATCGTGCCCTGCTCACCGTGGGGAACCTTCAGCGACGTGTCGCGCACCTCGCGGCTCTTCTCGTTGAAGATCGCGCGGAGCAGGCGCTCCTCGGCCGAGAGCTCCGTCTCACCCTTGGGCGTGACCTTGCCGACGAGGATGTCGCCGGGACGCACCTCGGCGCCGATGCGGATGATGCCGCGCTCGTCGAGGTCCTTCAGCAGGTCGGGGCTCACGTTGGGGAGGTCACGGGTGATCTCCTCCTTGCCGAGCTTGGTGTCGCGGGCGTCGACCTCGTACTCCTCGATGTGGATCGAGGAGAGGGTGTCTTCCTTCACCAGGTCCTGGCTGAGGATGATCGCATCCTCGAAGTTGTGACCCTCCCACGTCATGAACGCCACGAGGAGGTTCTTGCCGAGCGCCAGCTCGCCGTTCTCGGTCGCGGGACCGTCGGCGATGACCTCGCCGGCCTCGATGCGGTCACCCGCGGAGACGACGACGCGCTGGTTGTAGCTGGTGCCCTGGTTGGAGCGGTCGAACTTGCGCAGGTAGTAGTCCTGCGTGCCGCCCTCGTCGAGCTGCACGGTCACGACGTCGGCCGAGACCTCCATGACCACACCCGGCTTCTGCGCGGTGATGACGTCTCCGGCGTCGACGGCGGCGTAGCCCTCCATGCCGGTGCCGACCAGGGGCGAGTCGCTGCGCAGCAGCGGCACGGCCTGACGCTGCATGTTCGCACCCATGAGGGCGCGGTTGGCGTCGTCGTGCTCGAGGAACGGGATGAGCGAGGTCGCGACCGACACCATCTGGCGCGGCGAGACATCCATGTAGCCGATGTCCTCGGCGGGCACGAGCTCGACCTCGCCGCCCTTCGAGCGGGCGAGGACGCGGGTCTCCTCGAAGTGACCGTCGGACTTCAGCGGCGCGTTGGCCTGGGCGACGATGAAGTCTTCCTCCTCCGCGGCGGTGAGGTACTGGATATCGTCGGTGACGCGGCCGTTCTCGACCTTGCGGTACGGCGTCTCGATGAAGCCGAACGCGTTGATGCGCGCGAACGAGGCGAGCGAGCCGATGAGGCCGATGTTCGGGCCTTCCGGCGTCTCGATCGGGCACATGCGGCCGTAGTGCGAGGGGTGCACGTCGCGCACCTCGACGCCGGCGCGCTCACGGGAGAGGCCGCCGGGGCCGAGGGCCGACAGACGGCGCTTGTGGGTCAGGCCCGCGAGCGGGTTGTTCTGATCCATGAACTGCGACAGCTGCGAGGTGCCGAAGAACTCCTTGATCGCGGCGACGACGGGGCGCACGTTGATCAGGGTCTGCGGCGTGATCGCCTCGATGTCCTGCGTGGTCATTCGCTCGCGGACGACGCGCTCCATGCGGGACAGACCGGTGCGGACCTGGTTCTGGATGAGCTCGCCGACCGCGCGGATGCGGCGGTTGCCGAAGTTGTCGATGTCGTCGACGTCCATGCGGATCTCGACCTCGTTGCCGGCGCGGGTGCCGGTGAAGGTCGTGTCGCCGCGGTGCAGGCGGACCAGGTACTTGATCGTCGCGACGATGTCGTCGACGGTCAGCACCGAGTCGGTCAGCTCGCCCTCGAGGCCCAGCTTGCGGTTGATCTTGTAGCGACCCACCTTGGCGAGGTCGTACCGCTTCGGGTTGAAGTAGAAGTTGTCCAGCAGCGCACGAGCGGCCTCGGCGGCGACCTGCTCACCCGGACGGAGCTTGCGGTAGATGTCGCGGAGCGCATCCTCCTTGGTGAGGATGGTGTCCTTCTCGAGCGTCTCCTCGATCGAGGTGAAGCCGGCGAACTCGTTCAGGATGTCTTCGCTGGTGAGGCCGAGGGCCTTCAGGAAGACGGTGACCGACTGCTTGCGCTTGCGGTCGATGCGCACGCCGACCTGGTCGCGCTTGTCGATCTCGAACTCGAGCCAGGCGCCGCGCGACGGGATGACGCGGGCCGAGACGATGTCCTTGTCACTGGTCTTGTCGGGGGTCTTGTCGAAGTAGACGCCCGGCGAGCGAACCAGCTGCGAGACGACGACGCGCTCGGTGCCGTTGATGATGAACGTGCCCTTGTCGGTCTGGAGCGGGAAGTCGCCCATGAAGACCGTCTGGGTCTTGATCTCACCGGTCTGGTGGTTCATGAACTCGGCCTCGACGTAGAGCGGGGCAGCGTACGTCTTGCCGCGCTCCTTGCACTCCTCGATGGAGTACTTCTCGGGCTCGAGGTAGGGGTTCGTGAACGACAGCTGCATCGTCTCGGAGAGGTCCTCGATCGGCGAGATCTCCTCGAAGATCTCCTCGAGACCGCTCTGCAGGGCGACGTCGGTGCGGCCCGCGGCCTGCGCCTCGGCGAGGCGGTCGCGCCACGCCTCGTTGCCGACCAGCCAGTCGAAGGACTCGGTCTGCAGCGCCAGCAGGTCGGGGACCGTCAGCGTGTCGGAGACTTTGGCGAACGAGAGACGGGAAGCTCCGCGTCCGTTCTTGGGGGTGGTGGTGGATGCGTTGCTCGCAGCAGCCAAGGGGATTACCTCCGTGGGCCCGGGCGGGGCCTGTTTCCTTGTCGTCAGGTGGAGTGCTCAGTCGTCCCCGAAGTCCGCGAGCCGCACGCCGCTTCGTGTCGATCTCGTGAAGCGGGGGCACACGGACACCGCCGACCACCATATGAGGGCAGGGGGAATCCAAAGCGCAAAGACTCACTATACGCCCCGCGACGCGCCATGTCCAGCCGATCCTTGACCCGGCCCGTCCGGTGGGGTATAAACCGCTCATGACTGGGGGTTCGCCCGTCATCCGCACGCCTGACCAGCGGATACGGGTGTTCGTGAGTTCGACCCTGCGCGAGCTGCAGGGCGAGCGCCGTGCCGCCCGCGCAGCCATCGAGCGTCTGCGCCTGGCGCCGGTGATGTTCGAGCTCGGCGCCCGACCGCATCCACCCCGCACCCTTTATCGCTCCTATCTCGCCCAGAGCGACGTCTTCGTCGGGATCTATCACGCCAGTTACGGCTGGGTGGCACCGGGAGAGGACGTGTCCGGACTCGAAGACGAGTACAACCTCTCCCCGCCCACTCTGCCCAAGCTGATCTACGTCAAATCCGCTGATCACCGGGACGAACGCCTGAATCGCCTGCTGGAACGCATCCGCGACGACAACACCGCCGCCTACCTGCCCTTCGACGACCCAGCCGATCTCGAGGAGCAGATCGCGGCAGACCTCGCCACCCTGCTCGCCGAGCGCTTCGCGCAGTCGCAGGAGGCGGGTACCGGCACGGAGGCCGCCACCGCGGCCCTGCTCTCGCGCGTGCCCGCCCCCGCGACGACGACGATCGGCCGGGACGATGACATCGCACGGTTGCGCTGCTTGCTCGCGGAGGGGTCCGACCGCGTGCTCAGCCTGATCGGCCCGGGCGGGATCGGCAAGAGCCGCCTCGCGACCGAGACCGCCAGAGCCTGCGAAGACCTCTTCCCCGACGGCGTCTACTTCGTCGCCCTCGAAGGTGTGCTGGAACCAGCCCTGCTGCTGCCGACGATCGGCTACGCACTGGGCATCCGCGACAACGGCGAGGCACCGCTGGAGGATCGCATCTCGCGGTCGCTGGAGTCCAGACGAGTGCTCGTCGTGCTCGACAACTTCGAGCAGATCGTCGATGCCGCTCCGGCGCTCGTGAGACTGTCCGCGGCCGCCCCGAGCGCCCGCTTCCTGGTCTCCAGCAGAGTCGTGCTGCGCATTCGGGGCGAGCGCGTCTACGACGTCGATTCGCTGCCGTTCCCGGACGCCGGCACGGTGAGCACGCTGTCCCGCGCGGAGACGTGCGACGCCTGCGCGCTGTTCGTCGATCGCGCTCGCGCCGCCGACCCGGGCTTCGCTCTGACCGAGGACAACGCCGCCGCCGTGATCGACATCTGCCGCCGTCTGGACGGGCTGCCACTGGCGATCGAGCTGGCCGCCGCCAAGGCGCGCCTGCTCACGCCGCAGGTCATGGCTCAACGACTCGAGCGACGCCTGCCGGTGTTGAGCGCGACGGTGCGCGACATGCCGGACCGCCACCGCACCCTCCGCGCGACGCTGGACTGGAGTGTCGACCTGCTCGCCCCTGCGCAGCGCGCTCTCCTGGAGGATCTCGGCGTCTTCGGCCCGCGGTTCGGTATCGAAGCGGTCGAGGCGATCGGGGCGGGGCGCAGCTGGGAGGGCGAGGAGATCGACGCGATCGCCGCTCTCGTCGACGCCTCGCTGGTGCGCCGCGTCGCCATCGGCGGCCGTGTCGTGCTGTCCTTGCTGTCCATCGTGCGCGAGTACTCGCTCGCGCGACTGAAGGAGCGCGGCGACGCCGATCTGATGCGCGAGCGTCACGCCGACCACTACGTGGCCCTGGCCGCGCGTGTGGCGCCGGATCTGCGGGGAGCCGGTCAGACCGCAGCCCTGGGACTTCTCGGCATCGAACTGTCGAACCTGCGGGCGGCCGTCCGTCACCTCGTCTACATCGACCGACTGGATGACGCCGCCGACCTCGCCTGGAGCCTGCTCATCTACTGGTGGATCATGGGGTTGTTCGCAGGCGTGCGCATGTGGATGCTCGAGCTCCTCGACAAGCAGCAGCCGATCAGCCCGCACACCCGGGCGGTGGCCTGGTTCTTCGCGCTCTGGGGCGAGATGTGGCAGCGCCCGGCACCGGAGGTCGTCGCCGGTCTCGCCGAATGCGTGCGCCTGTTCACCGAAAGCGGCGACGAGGACGCAGCGGCGATGGCGGTCGCTGCGCGAGCGACGGCGCGCGTGCAGCTGCCCGACCCCGATCTCGATGCCGCCGAGCGGGAGCTGACCGAGGCTGTGGCATCCCTGCGGCAGCTCGGCAACGGGTGGGGCGAGGCGATCAGCCAGGTATCCCTGGGCCGCGTGGCATGGCTCCGACATTCCCTCGACGGGGCCATCGACCATTTCGAGCGCGCCGCCGACATCGCCGAGCGCGGCGGCGACCGCTTCACAGGGTCAATCGCCGGAAATCAGATCGGTCGGCTCCTGCTCGTGCGGGGAGAGACCGACCAGGCCGAGGGGGTGTTCCGCCGCACCCTGGTCGACGCTGTGCGCCTGCATCACGAAGAGGGCGTCGCCTACGGCCTCGAGGGCCTTTGCGCCATCGCGGCCGCACGTGGCGACGCCGAACGAGCCGGCGAGCTTTCGGCCGCCGCGGCCGCTATCCGTCACCGGATCGGCGTCTTCGACGTCGAGGCCTTCACCGTGCATTCACTGTCGCTGGATGCGGCGCGCGCGGCAGCGCCGGAGGAGGTCGCGGCGGGCGAGCACCGCGGCGCGTCGTTGAGTCTCGCCGAGGCGGTCGCGTGCGCTCTCCCACCCTCGGACCGGGCCATCCTCGCCGACACGCTCGCGGTGTGGTGACGCGGCGTCAGCCCGCGTGGCGCACGTGCCGGAAGCGGATCCGGGAGCCCGGGCGCGCCTGTGCGAGCAGGTCGAGATCGGCATCCGCCACCACCGCGATCACCGGGTAGCCGCCGGTGACCGGGCCGTCGGCCAGCAGCACGGTGGGTCGTCCGGTCGGGGCCACCTGGAGAGCACCGGGCACCATCCCCTCGCTCGGCAGCTCGCCGGCGCGGCGCCGCGTCAGCACGGGGCCGTCCAGTCGCACGCCGACCCGGTCGGCGTCGGCGGCGACGGTCCACTCCCCGTCGAACAGGGCGACGCGTGCGTCGTCGTCGAACCAGTCGGACCGAGGCGCGGGAGCCAGACGGAGCTCGATCTCGTCGGGCGGTGCGCCCCACGTGGCCGTGGGCGCGACGGGAACCGGCGCGGCCGGATCGGGCCCCACCTCGACGTGCGCGCCGGCCGCGAGACGATCGGGTCCGAGCCCCGCCATGACGTCGGTGCTGCGGGATCCGAGCACACGCGGACCCGCGACGCCGCCGCGCACCGCGAGCATCGCGCGGACGCCGTGCTCGGCCCAGTCCACGTGCAGCTCGGCGCCGGCGGGCCATTCGTGCGCCGTGTAGGGGTCGACCGGACGCCCGTCGAGCGTCACCGGTCCCCACGCGCCGGTGACCGCGAACCACAGCCGCGCCGCTGCACGGGCCCGGAATCCGCCCATCGTGATCTCGATGCCGGCGGCACCCTCGGGATTGCCGACGAGCCGGTTGCCCGCGCGCAGCGCCGCCCGGTCGAGTGCACCCGAGCGGGCAACGCCGAGGGCCGCGTGACCCGGGCGTCCGAGGTCCTGAACGGTCGCGAGCAGCCCCGCCTCGATCACCTCGATCCCCCGGCCGGCGCCGGCGGGTGCGGTTCCGGGCGCGGCTTCGGCACCGGGTTCGGTCCTGTGTTCGGTACCGGCCGCGGTCCCGGCCCTGGATTGGGTACCGGTACCGGGTTCGGCACCGGCCCCGGGTGCGGTCCCGGCGCCGGGTGCGGTCCTGTGTTCGGTACCGGGTGCGGTCCCGGCCCTGGATTGGGTACCGGTACCGGGTTCGGCACCGGCCCCGGGTGCGGTCCCGGCGCCGGGTGCGGTCCTGTGTTCGGTACCGGCCGCGGTCCCGGCCCTGGATTGGGTACCGGTACCGGGTTCGGCACCGGGAGTCGTGTGCCCCAACTCAGGCTGAGCGGGCACCGGCGGCCGCGTTCCGGCGTCTCCGGCGGGCGGCGACGTCTTCCAGCCTGAGTTACGGCTCGAAACGGTGGCGACACCCGGCTGCGTGGCGGCACCTGCCTCCGAGGCCGCGGCGTCGCTCAGGACGGCGTCCGCGGCCGGGCTTCCGCCCGACGTGTGCCCTGACTCAGGCTGCGTCGGGGCGGACGGTGGTGAACCGGGGTTCTCGGCGGGTGCCGGCGGCGCCCAGCCTGAATTAGGACTCGAAACGGAGGCCGGAGAGACGGAGTCCGGAGAAGCCGGGGACGCCGTCGAAGAGACGGAGGCCGGAGAAGCCGGGGACGCCGTCGAAGAGGCGGAGGCGGGGGAAGCCGAGGCGGGGGAAGCAAGGGATTTCGGCGGGGTGGAAGGGACGGGGACGAAACGGACGCGGGTGCCCGGCGCGAGAAGGGCGGGCTGGGCCGCGGCCGGGTCGAAGAGGGGCGCGTCGGTCGTGCCGATGAGGCGCCATCCGCCTGGCGTATCGCGCGGGTAAGCGCCGGTGAAGCCGGCGGCCAGGCCCACCGACCCGGCCGGAACGCGTGTGCGCGGGGACTCCAGACGCGGCACGTCGAACGACCACGCGTCGCTCACGAGATAGCCGAAGCCGGGCGCGAATCCGGTGAACGCCACGCTCCACGTCGCGGCAGCGTGGCGGCGCACCAGCTCGTCTGGCGAGATGCCGAGCACCGCAGCGGTGTCAGCGAGGTCGGCACCGTCGTACCGCACGGCGAGTTCGACGGTCTGCGCCTCGACACGTTCCGACGGGATGCGCCGCACGTCACCCGTCAGCGCACGGTCGATCCACGCGCGCGCCGACGCGAGAGACAGGATCGCCGGGTCCACGTGCACGAGCACCGTGCGGGCGGCGGGTACCACGTCGACCACGCCATCCGGCGACGCGGCGACGAGCGCCGCGTGCAGGTCCAGCACCTCGGAGAGCCCCGGGGCCTCGATCAGCAGCGCTCGCTCACCCATCGGCAGGATGCGCCACGACTCACCGGACGATGCCCCCTTCACCACGGCGCCCTCACGTTCACCCCGGCGGCATCGAGCGCCGTGCGCACCGCTCGCGCCATCGCCACCGCGGCGGGGCTGTCGCCGTGCAGGCACATCGAGGCCGCGTCGACGGCGAGCATGTGGCCGTCGACGGCATCCACGACCCCGTCGATCGCCAGGCGGACCGCGCGGCGCGCGACCAGATCAGGATCGTCGAGGAGAGCGCCTGCCTCGCCGCGCGGCACGAGGCCGCCGTCCGCGAGGTAGCCGCGATCGAGGAACGCCTCGCGCACGAACGGCAGGCCGGCCTCCTCGGCGGCGCGGCTGCCGGCACCGCCGAGACCGAGGAGCGGCAGCTCGCGACCGAGACGATCGGCAAGTCGCCGCACGGCGGCGGCGACGACGCGGGCGGTCGCAGCGTCGGCGGTGACGGCGTGGTAGAGCGCGCCATGCGGCTTCACGTAGCGGATGTCCCCGCCCGCCGCGGCGAGCGCCTCGAGCTGCTCGTCGAGCGTGGCGCGCAGCTCGACCTCCGTCAGCGTCAGGGCTGACCGGCCGAAACCGGCGCGGTCGGGGTAAGACGGATGCGCCCCAACGGCGACGCCGTACCGCGCCGCCCGGGTGACCGATTCGTGCATGGATGCCGCATCGCCGGCGTGGCCGCCGCACGCGACGGAGGCGCTGGACACGACGGCGAACATCGCTTCGTCGTCGGCGGTCGGCACCCCGTCGACGGTCTCGCCGAGGTCGGCGTTCAGGTCGATGGCGGACATGTCCTCACGGTACCGGCGGCACTCGCAGCCGGGCATCGGGCAAGCTGGGAACATGGCCCGCGCGCGCAATGAGCACACCGAACCGCCGGTGCGCCTGGGCGACGGGGCGCTCGCATCCGTCGAACCGTCGCCCTATACATCGGGCTACGAACTCGTCGTCGACGGGACCCCGCAGTCGCACGTCGACCTCGACGACCCGACGCATCTGCACTTCGAGTACGTCGCGCGGATGGCCGCCGTGATCGACCGGCTGAAGCTGCCCGGGCAGCCGCTCACCGCGGTGCACCTCGGCGCCGGCGCCATGACCCTCCCCCGCTACATCGACGCGACGCGGCCCGGCTCCCGCCAGCAGGTCGTCGAACTCGAGCCCGAGCTGATCGCCCTCGTACGCGAGCGGCTGCCGCTGCCGCGCGGCGCCTCCATCCGCGTGCGGATCGGGGATGCGCGCCAGGCGCTCGGCCGGTTTCCCGCGGGACTGGTCGGCCAGGTCGACGTGCTGGTGGCTGACGTCTACGCCGGCGCGCAGATTCCCGCGCACCTGACGTCGGTCGAGTTCTACGCCGCCGCCGCGCGTCTTCTGGGTCCCGACGGCGTGCTGCTGGTCAACGTCGCCGACGGCGCGGGACTCGCCTTCGCGCGTCGGCAGGTCGCGACGGTGCGCGAAGTGCTCGCGAACGTCATCGTGCTCGCCGAGGTGCAGACCCTCAAGGGGCGACGATTCGGCAACCTCGTCGTCGCGGCCTCGGCGTCGCCGCTGCCGACGGCGTGGCTGCCGCGCCTGATGGCGGCGGGACCGCATCCGGCGAAGGTCGCCGAGGGGGCCGAGATCGAGGAGTTCGTCCGCGGAGCGCGGCCCGCGACCGACGCCGACGCCGTGCCGTCGCCGAAGCCGTCTTCGAAGCTGTTCGAGCGCTGACCAGCTCCGCCGACACCCCACGCTCCGCAGTCACAACACGCGCTGACCCCGGTGCCGCACCCACACATCCTGACTGCGGAACGCCGCTGGGGTGTCGGACTGCGGAACGCCGCTGGGGTGCTCGGACTGCGGAACGCCGCTGGGGTGCTCGGACGCGGCGGCGCGGAGTGAGCGGAGCGAGACGGAACGACGCATCCGCGCACACGGGATGCCGCCTGTCGGCGTGGCCACCCGGAACCGACGGCGCGGGAGGGCACACTGAGGAGGCGAGCCGCACGCGAAGGGAGTCGACGGTGAGCTTCATCCACGGATACGACCCCGACACGCTGCGGGAGATCGTCGACCCTGCCCAGTGCAAGGAGCGCCTGGCCGAGCTCGGCGATCAGCGCAGCCTCGTGTCGATGCTCGAACGCGTGTGGCTGCTGAAGGTACTCGGCGAGACCGACGACGCCCTCACCCTGTCGGAGCACGCCGTGCGCTTCGCGCGGATGGCCGGCACCCGCAAGGATCTCCTGCGCGCCCGCATCCTGCATGCCACGGTCGTGCAGGCGCGCGGAGCCTACGCCGCCGCCGAGCAGGAGCTCACGACGTGCGCCGAAGAGGCCGAAGGGCAGGGATGGGCCGCGATCGCGGCCTTCGCCCTCCAGCATCGCGGCAAGGTGAATTTCGACGCCGCGGAGTTCGAGGAGGCCCGCAAGGACTTCAAGCGCGCGCTCTTCCTGCGTCAGGAATCCGGCGCCCCGGAGTCGCAGCTGCAGACCGTGCTGCTGGCGATCGATCTCTGCGACCGCCGGCGCGCGCAGACCGCGGTCGCGAGCTGATCGCCGCAGTGTCGTAGGTCTGTTCTACTCTTCCGGCATGTCAGAACCGCATCGCGTACGCCAGTGGGCGGAGGCGTTGATCTCGTCGCACCTCGACTCGTCGTGGACGTTCGGCTTCGACAACGCCAAGCGCCGCGCCGGTCAGTGCGACTACACGCGGCGGCGCATCACCGTGTCGCGCTACCTGTCGGCCCGCTACGACGACGACACCAACCATCAGACGCTCCTGCACGAGGTCGCCCATGCCCTGGCGGGGGCGACGGCCGGCCACGGACCGAGGTGGAAGTCGATCGCCCGCGGCCTCGGCTACGTCGGCGGCACGACCCATCGCGGCGAGACCGCCGTCGAACTCGCCCCCTGGGTCGGGGTGTGTCCGGCCGGGCATGTGGCCTACCGTCATCGTCGGGCATCGCGTCCGACCTCATGCGCACGATGCGCGCCGCGGTTCGACGAGCGTCACCTGCTGACGTGGACCCGGCGGGAGATCACCCCTGCGACACAGCTTGCGGCGATGACGCCGCGCTGATCGACGGCCCGTAGCGGCCCGGGTCGTCGCTCGCGTCGAGTTCTGCGGCGCGCAGCACGTCGGCACGACGACCCTCGGCGACCAGACGCTGTCCGGTCCCGCCGGCGGTGAGCAGGTGTCGCACGGCGCGTGCCAGCCCGCGATACGACTCGGCGGCTGCGGCAGCCTCGGGCGACGTGTGGTCGATCCCCCGGTTCCCCAGAGCGTCGATGACGGCGCCGGCGCCGAACTGGTCCTCGACGGCGAAGCGCACGCCGTGCGGGGTCTCCTCCCCCGCCGAGACGATCGAGACGCTCGTGCGCGCTCCCCGGCGCGCCTGCTCGTCGGCGATCGCCGATGCCACAGCCGTCGCGTTGCGCAGCCCGCCCAGCAGGACGATCGACCCCGCCGCGAGAGCGGCATCCGCGATCGGGACGGCGTCGTGCTCACCCAGGACGGAGACGACCACCACCACGTCGGCGGGAGCGAGGCGCGCGAATCCCGCACTCCCCCACTCGTGACGGACCTGATAGCGCTGCTGGTCGAACGGCGTACTCACCCGCAGAAGCCTACGGCGAGCGCGCCGGGTGCGCGGCCCGGGCGTCACACCGCGAAACGTGCGCGCGATTCGCCTGGCAGCGGATGCCGCATCCGGTGCGTTCGCTTGCCGGTGGATGTCGCATCGCGGCCGAATGGCGACATCCGCCGGCGACCGAAGCGGTGCGCGGCGGAGCGGGCGGATGCATCCGCCCTTGCGCCAGCGGTGTCGCACGATGACACGATGGAGCATGCGCGTTCTGCTGAAGCTCGTCATCGACTGCGACCCCGACGCCGCGTGGCGCGCCCTGCACTCGCCGCGCGCGGTCGCGGAGCTGTACGGCCCGATGGTGTCGATGTCGCCCGTCGTCCCGTCCGGGTTGCCGACGCAGTGGGAGGAGGGCGACGACGTGCCGGTGAGCCTCGAGAGCGGACCGATGCCGCTGGGGCGCCAGCTCATCCACGTCAGCCACCGTCACGTGGATGAGCCGGGCGGCGCCGTGCGCATCTTCCGCGACAGCGGCATCCCGCTGACGGGGCCGCTCGCCTTCCTCGACGTGTGGGACCACCAGATGGCGGTCTCGCCGGCCCCCGGCGACCCCACCCGCACCCTGTGGCGCGACCGGCTCGTCTTCGACGGGCCCGGGGCGGCGCTGCTGTGGCCGGTACTGTGGGCCATCTGGCAGTGGCGCGGGGCCCGCATCCGCGCGCTGGCGTCGTCGTGGGCGCACGACCCGGCGGCCGACACGACCGACACCGCCGACGATCTCGACCTCGCCACCGACCCGACAGAGGGGGCGGGTGTTGACTGAGGCCTACACCGTGCGCCGCGCTCGGTCGACGGATGCCGCCGCCATCGCGGCGGTGCACGTGACGAGCTGGCGCGAGGCGTATGCCGGCCGGATCCCCGACGAGGTGCTCGACGGCATGGATGTCGCCGCGCGCGCCGAGACCTGGCGCCGCATCCTGGCCGGCGAGATCGACGGGGAAGCCGGCGACGTCTGGGTCGCCGAGCTCGCCGGCGACGTGATCGGATTCGCCTCGGCGGGCCGATGCCGCGACGACGACGCGGTCGCCGGGCGCCGCGAGCTCTACGCCGTGTACGTGCTCGAGGCCGACTACGGCACCGGCGCGAGCGACATGCTCATGGATGCCGCCCTCGGCGACGATCCGGCATCGCTGTGGGTGCTCGAGGACAATCCTCGCGCCCGGGCCTTCTACCGCCGGCACGGGTTCGATCCGGATGGCGCGGTCAAGACGCACACGGTCGACGGCGCCGCGATCCGCGAGGTGCGCCTCGTGCGCGGCGGCACGCTCGCCTGACCGGTCAGACGCCGGGCTCGCCCGAAAGCAGCCCCCGCAGCCAGTCCCGGGCCTCGACGAAGACGTCGTCGGCGTAGCGGTTGGAGTACCGCACGATCGAGCGGTCCGCGCGCGGATAGGAGCCGAGGAAGATCACCTTGGGGCTGAAGCGTCGCAGTCCCATGAGGGCGTCGGCCATGCGCTCGTCCTGGATGTGCCCGTCGGCATCGATGACGAACCGGTAGCGGCCGAGCGAGTCGCCGATCGGGCGTGAGGCCAGCAGCGACAGGTTGATGCCGCGGGTGGCGAACTGCTCGAGCATCTCCAGCAGCGCCCCGGGGTGGTCGTCGGGCAGCTCCACGATGAGGGAGGTCTTGTCGGCGCCGGTCGCGGGCGGCGGTGCGACGGTGCGGCCGACCAGCACGAAGCGCGTGACGGCGTTCTCGTTGTCGCCGATCTTCTCGGCGAGCAGGTCGAGCTCGTGGTGGTCGAGGATGCCGGGCGGGGCGATGGCCGCATCCGCGTCGCTCGTTCCCTCGAGGATGCCGAGGGCACTGGCGACATTGCTGGCGGCCGGGATGTGAGCGTGTGCGGGAAGGGTGCGCGTGAGCCACTGCAGGCACTGCGCGTAGGCGACCGGGTGCGCCGAGACGAGCTTCACGTGTTCGAGGCTGGTTCCGGGTCGCGCGACGAGCACGAAGTCCACCGGCACGAGGTACTCGCCGATGATCCGGAGTCCGGGGATGGTGGCGAGGGCGTCCTGGGCGGTGGAGACGCCGCCGTCGACGGAGTTCTCGATCGCGATCATCGCCGCGTGCGAGCGCCCCTCGACGACGTCGGCGAGCGCCTCACCGACGTTGTGGACCGATCGCCACCGCTGACCGCGGGCCTCGGGCACCTGCGCCAGGGCGGCCTCGGTGAAGGTTCCGGCGGGCCCGAGGTAGCTGTAGTGCCGGGGCTCGGCGGAGGTTTCGGAGATCGCGGTGCTCACGGGCACCCAGCCTAGATGTTCCGGCCTGCCCGGCGAGCGCCCGCGGTAGCGATGGGCCCCGAGCGCACGCGGACGCGGGCGCGAGGGAACACACGGCGACCTCGCGGGTGCCCGTCGGCCTCCGACAGGGCAGACTAGGACCCATGAGTCGCGCAGGAACGCCCGCCGAACCCTCTGACCTCATCGACATCGACGAGCTGCTGGCCGCCTACTACGACCGCAAACCCGACGCGTCGGTTCCCGCGCAGCGCGTGGCCTTCGGCACGAGCGGCCACCGGGGATCGTCGCTGTCGACCAGCTTCAACGAGGACCACATCCTCGCCACGACGCAGGCGATCGTCGACTACCGCACGGCTCAGGGGATCGCCGGTCCGCTGTTCCTCGGCCGCGACACGCACGGGCTGTCGCTGCCCGCCGAGCGCACCGCCGTGGAAGTGCTCGTCGCCAACGGCGTCGACGTGCGACGCGATTCCCGCGACTCGTGGGTGCCCACGCCGGCACTCAGCCACGCGATCCTCGTGCACAACGCCGGGCGCGATGCATCCGACCCCGCCCGGGCCGACGGCATCGTGGTGACCCCGAGCCACAACCCGCCCCGCGACGGCGGCTTCAAGTACAACCCGCCGCACGGCGGCCCGGCCGACACCGACGCGACGGGATGGATCGCGAACCGCGCGAACGACCTCATCGCCGCCGGCCTCGACGGCGTTCGCCGCACGCCGTTCAAGGACCTCGACGAGTCCACGATCGGCGAGTACGACTTCCGCGACGCGTACGTGCGCGACCTCGCCGGCATCATCGACGTCGAGGCCATCCGCTCCGCCGGAGTGCGCATCGGCGCCGATCCGCTCGGCGGCGCATCCGTGGACTACTGGGCCCTCATCGCCGAGGTCTACGGCCTCGACCTGACCGTGGTCAACCCCGACGTCGATCCGACCTGGCGCTTCATGACGCTCGACTGGGACGAGAAGATCCGGATGGACCCGTCGTCGCCGTCGGCGATGGCCTCACTCGTCGCACGCCGGGACGAGTACGACATCCTCACCGGGAACGACGCCGATGCCGACCGCCACGGCATCGTCACCCCCGACGCGGGGCTCATGAACCCCAACCACTACCTCGCCGTCGCGATCGACTACCTCTACTCCCACCGGCCGGACTGGCCCGCGGATGCCGCCGTGGGCAAGACGCTGGTGTCATCGATGATCATCGACAAGGTCGCCGCGGCTCTCGGACGCACCCTGCTCGAGGTGCCGGTCGGTTTCAAGTGGTTCGTGCCGGGACTGCTCGACGGCTCCGTCGCGTTCGGCGGCGAGGAGTCCGCGGGCGCCTCGTTCCTGCGCACCGACGGGACGGTGTGGACCACCGACAAGGACGGCATCCTGCTGTGCCTGCTCGCCGCGGAGATCCTGGCGGTGACGGGCAAGACCCCGTCGCAGCGGTACGCGGAGCTGGAGGCCGAGTACGGCGCATCCGTCTATCAGCGCGTGGACGCGCCGGCCACGCCCGAGCAGAAGGCCGCCCTCGGCAAGCTCGCGCCCGAGTCGGTGACCGCCACGGAGCTCGCCGGCGAGCCGATCACGGCCAAGCTCTCGCACGCCCCGGGCAACGGTGCGGCGATCGGCGGCCTGAAGGTGCAGACCGGCAGCGCGTGGTTCGCCGCCCGCCCGTCGGGCACCGAAGACGTCTACAAGCTCTACGCCGAGTCGCTCCGTGGCGAGGAGCACCTGCGACAGGTGCAGGATGAGGCGCGCACGGTGATCACCGCGGCGCTCGGCGACGCCTGACGCGTCGTCGCCACAGATCGGCTCGGTGTCAGCGGGATGCGGCTGCGGCGACGGCGTTGTCGAGACGGTCGGTGTCGACCGTGGGGCGCTCGGCACGGTTGGTGAGCAGCACGTAGGCGACGCCGAGGGTCGGATGCATCCAGAATTCGGTGCCCGCCCATCCGCCGTGCCCGTAGACGTCGCGGTCCAGCAGGCCCGGCGCGCGGGTGCGGAGATTCCACGTGAAGCCCCAGTCCTGGCCGCGCTCGACGGGATACGGCTCGAGGCGCGGGATGGCGCCGGTGATCGGCCGGCGCATCATGTCGAGGGTGACCGGCGAGACGATCCCCTCGCCCTGACGCAGCAGGGACGATCCGATCGCGAGCAGGTCGCCGGCGCGGGCCATGGCGCCGGCGCCGGGGTGACGGAGGGCCGCGAAGGCCGCCATGTCCACGCCCTTCTCGGCGGCATCCGGCACCGCGTGCGGTTCGCAGTCCGTGTCGAGGGTCACCCCGTCGGCGCCGACCGCCGAGGCCCACTCCCCCAGCAGCGCCTCCCACGGCGCGCCGGCGGCGTGCTCGATCATCGCGGCGACACCGTCGAAGGCGACGGACGAATAGCGTGACGCCGTGCCGGCGGCGAAGTCCCGCCCCGGCGCCAGGAGGGCGTCGCGGAGGCCACCGCGCACGTCGAGCGCCGGCTCGGGGATGCCGGCGGTGTGCGAGACGAGGTGACGCAGGAGCACCGCATCCTCTCGTCCCTGCCCGAAGGACGGCAGCGCCTCGGCCAGCGGGGTCTGCGGGGTGAGCAGGCCACGCTCGACCGCTCGCGCCGCGGTGAGTCCGACGAGCACCTTCGTGATCGACCACAGGAAGTAGTGGTCGTCGACACGTGCCGGGCGCCCGTCGGTGGCGCCGAAGGCGTCGAGGGCGACGATGCCGGACCGGTCGGCGACCCCGAGCACCGCGGTGGGCAGCGCCCCGGTGTCGACCTGTCGGCGGGCCCAGTCGAAGGCGGCGGAGTACGTCTCGGTCATGGTGTCCGTTCCTGATCGTCGGAGAATCGCGCGTCGGTCGGAGAATACCGGCCGAATCCTCCGACATCGACGCGATTCTCCGACCGGCGGACAGATGCGAAACGTTTTTCTGGAAAACGCCTACCATGGGGATGCCGGACGAACGAGCCCGGCGGAATCACGAGGACGCGATGAAGCGAGTGGGCATCCGCGATGTCGCCGAGCGCGCGGGCGTGTCGATCAGCACCGTCTCGAACGCCCTGAACCGCCCGGAGCGGGTGCGCGACGAGCTGGTCGCACGCGTGCGCCAGGCGGCGGACGACCTCGGCTACGTGCCGCTCCAGGCCGCTCAGCAGCTGCGCGCCGGGCGCAGCGGGATGCTCGGCATGACGGTGATCAACATCGCCAACCCGTTCTTCGCCGCGATGGTCGCCGGTGCCGAGGAGGCCGCCGCCGCATCGGGGTATCGCATCCTCGTCGGCAACGACGACGACGACGCCGAGAAGGAGCGCGAGCACCTGCGCCTGTTCGAGCGCGTGCAGGTCGAGGGCGTGCTGGTCTCCCCCTACGGCGCTCCGGGCGAGTCGATCTCGCACCTGCGCGCGCGGGGCATCCCGGTCGTGCTGGTGGATGCGGTCGACGACGAGGGCGCGCTGCCCGCCGTCTCCTTCGACGACGTCGCCGGCGGCCGACTCTCGGCCGATCACCTGCTGGAATCCGGCCGCCGCCGACTCGCCTTCGTCGGCGCGCGCGAGGAGGTGCGACAGGTGCGCGAGCGCCTCGAGGGGGCGAGAGCGGCGGTCGCCGCGCATCCCGACGCGACACTCGAGGTCGTCTGGTCGGCGCGCACGACGGCGCAGCTCGGCCGGGAACTCGGCGAGCGCATCGCCGCCGCGCCCACCGATCGCCGCCCCGACGGGATCGTCGCCGCCAACGACCACCTCGCTTGCGGCATCGTGTTCGGGCTCATCGCATCGGGTGTGCGGGTGCCCGAGGACATCGCCGTCGTCGGCTACGACGACATCGAGTTCGCCTCCGTCGCGGCGGTGCCCCTCACCTCGGTGCGTCAGCCGGCGCGCGAGATGGGGCGTCGCGCCGCGGAGCTGCTCATCGCCCGCATCGCCGGCGACGAGCGCGACGGTGCGACGGTGCTGTTCGAACCCGAGCTCGTCGTGCGCGCGTCGACGACCGGGGCGCTCGTCACGGCAGGCTGACGCTCCCGGGAATCTCCCAGCGCGCCGCGTCGACGGCCGCACCCGCCACCCTGCTCCGCAGTCACTTCGTGCGGGTGACGAGGCCACGCACCCGCAAAAAGCGACCGCGGAGCAACAGCGACCGCGGAGCAACAGCGACCGCGGAGCAACAGCGACCGCGGAGCAACAGCGACCGCGGAGCAACAGCGACCGCGGAGCAACAGCGACCGCGGAGCAACAGCGACCGCGGCGCATCCGCCGGTGACGGCGCGCAGCATCGGCGCTACCATGGACACGATGTCTCGGAAAACGCTTCCCGACCTGTCGGACGCCATCGACGGCCAGCGCCCGACCCGGTCGGTGCTCCGGCTGCTGCTGCGACGCCCGTGGCGGATGCTCGTGGCGGTTCTCGCGTTCGCCCTCAAGGAGATCCCGCTGTGGTTCCTGCCGGTGATCACCGCCGCGATCATCGACATCGTCGCCGACGGCGGCGACGTCTCCGCCGTGTTGTGGTGGTTCCTGCTGGCGGTGGTGCTCCTCGCTCAGAACTACCCCAACCACATCCTCTACACGCGGCAGTTCATGACCGTGGTGCGCGACACCGGCGCCGATCTGCGCAACGCTCTCGCGCAGCGCCTGCAGAGTCTGTCGATCGGATACCACTCCCGCGTCAGCTCCTCGATCGTGCAGACCAAGGTGGTGCGCGACGTCGAGAACGTCGAGCTGATGCTGCAGCAGGTGACCCACCCGCTGCTGTCGGCGACGATGGTCATGATCGGGGCCCTCGCGATGACCGCGATCGCGGTGCCGCAGTTTCTTCCCGTGTACGCACTCGCCGTGCCGATCGCGATCGGCATCCGCTACGGCCTGCGCAAGCGCTCGCGCAGCCGCAACGAGCTGTTCCGACGCGAGGTGGAGGTGCTCTCGGCGCGCGTGGGCGAAATGGCCTCGCTCATGCCGGTGACCCGCGCGCACGGCCTCGAGCGCACCGCCGTCACGCGCGTGGCGACCGGCGCAGACGGCGTGCGGCGCGCCGGCCTCAACCTCGACATGCTCAACGGACACGTCGCCTCGATCTCGTGGGTGGCGATGCAGCTCCTCGGAGTCGGCTGCCTCGTGCTGGCGGCAGTCTTCGCCCTGACCGGGTTCCTCCCGATCACCCCCGGTGAGGTGGTGCTGCTGTCGACCTACTTCACGCTCCTGACCCAGGGGCTGACCCAGCTGCTCATGCTGATCCCGGTGGGCGCCCGCGGGCTGGAATCGGTGCGATCGATCGCCGAGGTCATGCAGGAGCCCGACCTCGAGATGAACGAGGGCAAGCGCCCCGTCGACGCCGTCCGCGGCGAGATCACCCTGGCGCAGGTGTCGCACCGCTACCCCGGCGCCGACGAGGACTCCCTGCACGAGGTCGACCTGGGCATCCCCGCGGGGCAGACCGTCGCCTTCGTCGGATCCAGCGGATCAGGCAAGTCGACGATGCTGAACCTCGTGCTGGGCTTCCTGCGCCCCACGGGTGGGCGCATCCTGCTCGACGGCGTGGACATGCAGGAGCTCGACCTGCGCACCGCGCGCCGGTTCGTATCGGTGGTGCCGCAGGAATCGGTGCTGTTCGAGGGGACGATCCGCGAGAACATCGGATACGGCCTCGACGACGTCTCCGAAGAGCTGATCCTGCAGGCGCTCGCCGACGCGAACGCCCTGGAGTTCGTGCAGGCGCAGACGCACGGCTTGGACACCCTCGTGGGCGAGCGCGGTGCGCGCCTGTCGGGCGGCCAGCGTCAGCGCCTCGCGATCGCCCGGGCGCTCATCCGCGACCCGCGCATCCTGCTCCTGGACGAAGCCACGAGCGCGCTGGACCCCGAGTCGGAGCAGCTGGTGAAGGAGGCGCTCGGTCGCCTCATGGCCGGGCGCACCACCCTCATCGTGGCCCACCGGCTGTCGACCATCCGCCAGGCGGACCGCATCGTCGTGCTCGAACGCGGACGCATCGTCGAGCAGGGCAATCACGCCGAGCTGCTCGATCTCGAGGGCCGCTACGCCGACCTGCACCTCACGCAGGCCGGGTCGATCTGAACCGACACCGACTCGAGGAGGAGTCTTCGTGACCACCGCATCCCCACCGCTGCGGGCCGGCATCATCGGCGCCGGCGCCATCGCCCAGGCCCACGCGACCGCGATCGCCGAGCTCGCCCCCCGGATCACCCTCGTCGGCGTCGCCGACCTCGACCCTGCGCGCGCGGTCGAGTTCGCGGATCGCTTCGGTGCGCCGGCGACCTACACAACCGCGGATGAGCTGCTCGCCGCCGCGGACCTCGACATCGTCTCGGTGTGCACACCGCCGCAGACCCACGCGCCCCTGGCGATCGCGGCGATGCGGGCGGGGGTGCCGGTGCTCGTGGAGAAGCCCACCGCCCTCAGCCTCGCCGAGGTCGACGAGCTTGCCGCCGTCAGCGACGCGACCGGGGTTCCGGTTCTCACGGTCTACCAGCACCGGTTCGGCGCGGCGGCGCTGCGGCTGCGCCGGCTCGTCGCCGACGGCGTGCTCGGACGCCCGCTGGTGGCGACGTGCGAGACGCTCTGGCACCGCCCCGACGAGTACTTCGCCGTGCCGTGGCGCGGGCGCTGGGACACCGAGGGCGGCGGGCCGACGATGGGGCACGGCATCCACCAGTTCGACCTGCTGCTGAGCATCCTGGGGCCGTGGTCGGAGGTGTCGGCCATGGCGGCACGGCAGTCGCGGCCGACCGACACCGAGGACGTGTCGCTCGTGCTCGCCCGGTTCGACAACGGCGCCCTGGCCACCGTCGTCAATTCGGTCGTGTCGCCGCGAGAGACCACGCGGCTGCGCGTGGACTTCGCCTTCGCGACGGTGGAACTCGAGCACCTCTACGGCTACACCGATGCCGACTGGAGGTTCACCCCCGCTCCCGGCCACGAGCACCTCGCCGATCTGTGGCACACGGGCGCCGGCGACGACGACGTCGTGAGCGGGCACCGCCTGCAGCTCGCGGCGATCATCGACGCCCTCGCCGACGGCGGCGAACCGGAGGTGTCGATCGTGGATGCGCGACGCACGCTGGAATTCGCCGCGGCGACCTACGCCTCGGCCTTCCGCGGCGTGCGGGTGGCGGCGGGCGAGATCTCGGGCGACGATGCCTTCATGACCCGGATGGACGGCGACGGGGCGCCCTGGGCGCCGGTGAAGGAGACCGCGGCATGACGCTCATGATCACGCGCGAGGACACCCGGCTGAGAGTGACCGCCGACACGGTCGAGATCGCGACCTACGTCTTCGACGCCGATGCGCCGGCCTTCGAGGGACCCAAGCCCTACCTGCATCCGATCCGCGCCCTCGATGGTGGGCTGCTCACCGGCTTCCGCCCGTGGGACCACCGCTGGCACAAGGGACTGCAGTTCACGTGGACGCATGTCTCGGGCGAGAACTTCTGGGGCGGCCCGACCTACATCGACGGCGAGGGCTACGTCGCTCGCGACAACGTCGGCCGCATGCGCCATGACGGCTTCACCGCGATGCGCACCGCCGGCGACGAGGTCTCGTTCCGCGAAGACCTCACGTGGATCACCCAGGCCGGCCGGGAGTGGATCACCGAGCGGCGCACGCACCGCTTCGGCGGCGTCGACCGCGAGCGGGGCCTGTGGGTCCTCGATTTCGAGACGACGCTGCACAACGTCAGCGGCGGAACCCTCGAACTCGGCAGTCCCACCACGCAGGGGCGACCGAACGCCGGCTACACGGGCTTCTTCCTGCGGATGCCGCGGGCGTGGACCGGGGGGACGGTGACCTCGCCCGTCACCTCCGATCCTGGCGCGCTCATGGGCGCCGAGGCGCCGTGGGTCGCCTTCTCCGGCCAGCACGACGACGTGGACGGCGGGGGCACGGTGCTCTGCTACGCCGGGCGGTCGTCGGCGCCGCCTCCAGTGAAGTGGTTCGTGCGCACCGAGCCGTTCCCGGTGCTCAGCCCCTCGCCGTCGTTCGACGAGCACATCGCCTTCGCGCCCGACACCGAGATCACCCTCGCGCACCGATACGTCTTCGGCGACCGCATGTGGGATCAGGACGAGGCCCGCGCGATCGCGACGGAGCTGGCACCGTGACCGCGGGTCACCCCCTCACCGGGCCGATCCGCGTACCGCCCCTCTTCCCCGGCGGAGTCGCGGTGAGCGACCTGTGCGTCTACGACACCGAGGGCGCCGACGGGCTGGCGGGCGGCTCGCCGCACCTGCATACGGCCTCGAGCGAGGGCTATGTGGTCACCGGCGGCACCGGCGAGGTGCACACCCTCTCGCACGCCGGCGCGGCCATCCATCCGCTCGCTCCCGGGGAGGTCGTCCACTTCTCGCCCGGGACCGTGCACCGGCTGGTGAACCGCGGCGATCTGCGCCTGGTCGTGGTCATGCAGAATGCGGGCCTCCCCGAGGCGGGGGATGCGGTGCTCACCTTTCCGCCCGACGTCCTCGACGATCCCGACGCCTACGCCGCCGCCGCAACCCTTCCCGACGGCGACCCCGATGTGCGGGCCTCGGCCGCGCGTCGCCGCCGCGACCTCGCCCTCGAGGGCTACGGGCTGCTGCGCGCGCAGATCCGCGACCGGGGACCGGAGGCGTACGCGGAGTTCCACCGCCGCGCCGCGAAGCTCGTGCAGCCCCGCGTCGCGCAGTGGCAGCAGCAGTGGACGCGCACCGTGGTCGCCGAGACGGAGCGCACGCGTGACCAGCTCGCTGCCCTCGCCGAGGGCAGCCCCGGCCTGATGTCCGACGCGGCCGTGGTGCGCGCCGAGCCGACCCCCGGCCCGCGGGGGTTCGGGATGTGCGGGCGCCTGCAGACCTGGCGATGGCCCGCGGGCTGACCCCCTCCGTCCCCCGCCGACCCCGAACGTCTTCCCATGGAGGAGAGCTCATGACCACCGACCCCGACCGCGTTCTGCGGTGCGCCCTGGTGGGCACCGGCAACGTCGCCCGCCTGCACGCGGAGGCCGTCGCCGCCGACCCCGCCGCCCGGCTGGTGGCGGTGACCGACCTCTCCGCCGAGGCCGCCCGCGCGTTCGCGGAGATGCACGACGTTCCGGCCGTTCACGACGACCTCGAGGCCCTGCTGACGAGTGAGCATCCCGACGTCGTACTGATCTGCACGCCCCCGGCGGTGCACCGGGAGCAGGCGCTCGCGGCGTTCGCGGCCGGAGCGCACGTGGTGGTCGAGAAGCCCCCCGCACCGAGCCTCGACGAGCTCGACGACATGCGGCGCGCCGCCGACGCAGCCGATCGGCGCCTCGCGGTGGTCTTCCAGCAGCGCACCGGCACCGCCGCCGCGCACGTGAAGCACCTCCTCGACAGCGGCGCCCTCGGCCGCCCGCTGATCGCCCAGTGCCAGACGCTGTGGTTCCGCGACGCGGACTACTTCGCCGTGCCGTGGCGCGGCAGGTGGAGCACGGAGGGCGGGGGCACCACGCTCGGGCACGGCATCCATCAGCTCGACCTGCTGGCGTTCCTGCTCGGCGATTGGGCGAGCGTCGAGGCGCGGATGTGGCGGCTGGACCGCGAGACCGAGACCGAAGACGCGTCCACCGCCACGGTTCGCTTCGCCGGCGGCACCGTCGCGCAGGTCGTCGCGAGCACGGTCTCCCCGCGCCAGACCAGCTCGATCCGCATCGACACGCAGAAGGCCACCGTGACGGTCGACCACCTCTACGGCCACGGTCACGAGAACTGGGCGATCACCCCGGCGCCCGGGTTCGAGCACGAGGCGGCCACGTGGGAGCTGCCGTCGCGTGAGATCCCGAGCGGTCATGCGCCCCTGCTGCACGACGTCTTCACCGCGTTGCGCGCCGGCGGGCCGCTCCCGCCGACCGCCGATGCGCCGGCACGGTCGCTGGAGATCGTCGCAGCGATGTATGCGTCGGCCGCCGCCGACGGGCGCCCGATCACCCCCGGTGAGCTCGCGACGCATCCGACGCACCGCACGGGCTTCGAGAGCCCGGTGACCGATCTGCGGCCGCGCTGACATGCCGGCATCGCCCTGGGATCCCGCTGTCCCCGCACCCGGCGAGGTGTACCGCGACCCCGTCTACGACGGCGCGACCGACCCGACCGTCGTCCGCGCACCCGGGGGGTGGTGGATGTTCTACACGCAGCGCCGTGCGACGCATCCCGCACCCGGCCCGGGGGTCGCGTGGGTGCACGGCAGCCGCATCGGCGTCGCGCGAAGCGGTGACGGCGATCGCTGGGAATACGAGGGAACGCTCGCGCCCGGCGACGGGAGCGCCCTCGCACTCACACCCGGACCGCCGCCGCTCGAGGTCGATCGCACGCACTGGGCACCGGAGGTGATCCACGACGGCACTCGCTGGCGGATGTACCTGACCGAGATCGCCGGCGTCCCCGATCGGTGGGAGGGCCACGCGCGCCACATCGTGGAGTACACCTCCGACGACCTGCGCACCTGGCGTCGCGTGGGCCCCGTCACCCTCGACAGCGACCGCGTGATCGACGCCGCCGTCAGACGGTGCCCCGACGGCCGATGGCGGCTCTGGTACAAGGACGAGGCGGCTGACTCGGTCACGAAGGTGGCCGTGTCGCAGGATCTCGCCGACTGGTCGGCAGGCGGAACCGCTATCGAGGGCCGCCCGCACGAGGGGCCGTTCGTGATCGATCTCGGCGGATGGTGGTGGATGCTCACCGACGAGTGGCGCGGGCTCGCCGTGCACCGCTCGGCCGATGCGGTCGTGTGGGAGCGGCAGGAGGGGCTCCTCCTCGACACGGTCGGACCCCCGGAATCCGGCCTGCAGATCGGACGCCACGCGATGGCCCTCGCCGACGGCGACGACGCGGCGTGGATCTACTTCTTCTCCCACCCGTGGTGGGACGGATCCGAGATCGCCGACGCCTCCGACGACCTGCATCGACGCAGTTCCGTGCAGCGTGCGCGCCTGCACGTCGTCGACGACGTGCTGGTCTGCGTGCGCTGACCCTTCGAGACGCGACGGGCCGGGTTTGTGATCCGACCGTTATGAATCGTTCAAAGGTTTTTCCGCGACCCCGCTTGCGAAACGTTTTTCCGTAGCCTACGGTATCAGGCAAGCGCTTTCCCATCCCGCACCACCTGCAACAGGGAACGTGCCGACACCGCATCAACGGACAACGAGCGTCTTGGTGAGAGAACACAGGCGTTCGAAGAGAGGACAAGGATGTTCAGCAAGAAGCGGACCATGGCCGCCGTCGCGCTGGCGACCGGCGCGGGACTCGTCCTGGCCGGCTGCTCGGGAGGATCCGAGCCCGCCGACACGATGGACCCGAACGAGGAGGTCACGCTCGACCTCGCCTTCTGGGGCAACGACGTGCGCGCCGAGCTCTACAACGAGGTCATCGCGGCGTTCGAGGAGGAGTACCCGAACATCACGGTGAACTCCTCGTTCCTCGACTTCCCCGCCTTCTGGGAGCGTCGTCAGACCGAAGCCGCGGGCGGCAACCTGCCCGACGTCATGCAGTTCGACTACTCGTACCTCCGCCAGTACTCCGAGAACGGCCTGCTGCTCGATCTCGACCCGTTCCTGGGCGGCATCATCGAGACCGACCCGATCCCGCAGAACATCCTCGACATCGGCGTCGTCGGCGGCACCACGTACGGCATCGCGACGTCGACCAACGCGTGGGGCATGTACACCAACCCCCAGTTGCTCGAGCAGGTCGGCGTGGACGAGTTCGCCGGCGGCACGTGGGATGACTACAGCGCGTGGATGGGCGAGGTGACCGACGCCAGCGGCGGCGATGTCTACGGCGGCTCGGACTACGCCGGGCGCATCCAGAACTTCGAGATCCAGCTGCGCGCCGAGGGAAGCGCCCTGTTCACCGAGGACGGCGAGCCCGGCTTCGACGAGGCGCGCCTCGCGCAGTTCTGGGAGGACGGCCAGGAGCTCATCGACTCGGGCGCCGTCATCTCGTCGCAGCGCCTCGAGGAGCTCTTCCCCACCTCCGGATTCGGCGCCGGCGAGACGGCCAGCGAACTGACGTGGGACAACTTCGGAGCCGGCTACCTCGGCGAGCTGGGCGAGGACTACACCGAGCTCGGGCTGATCGCCCCGCCGATCACCGTCGAGGGGGCGCAGGACCTCTACCTCAAGCCCTCGATGCTCCACACCATCGGCGCGAACACCGAGCACCCCGAGGCCGCTGCGACCCTGGTGAACTTCCTGGTGAACTCGCCCCAGTCGGGTGAGATCTTCGGCACCAACCGCGGCCTGCCCGCCTCGGAGACGGCCCTCGCCGCCGCCGAGCTCGACCCGCTGAGCCAGCAGATCGCCGACTACGAGGTCTCGATCCAGGACCGCCTGGGCGACGCCCCGCCGGTGCCGATCGTCGGCTACGGCACCCTGGAGGAGGAGTTCCGTGTGATCGGGCAGGAGCTCGGCTTCGGAACCATCACCGTCGACGAAGCGGTCGACCGCTTCTTCACCGAGATGGACGTGGTCCTCAGCAACAACGCGTGACACACGCCGGGGGTCCGGCCGCCACGGCCGGGCCCCCGCCCATCGTTTCCCCTCTGTGGATGGAGTGAGCAGTGAGTACGACAGCGACGAGAGTGATCGTCACGGGAAAGAGTTCGCGGCGTTCGCTGATGCAGCGTCGGCGGGCTGAGAACGAGGCGACTCGTCCGGGTCAGAAGCGTCGTCAGCGCAAGGAGACCCTTGCCGGGTACGGGTTCCTGCTGCCCTGGCTGATCGGGTTCTTCGGGCTCACGATCATCCCGATGGTCTACTCGCTGTACCTCTCCTTCACCCGGTACAGCATCTTCCAGCCGCCCCGGTGGGTCGGTTTCGACAACTACATCCGGCTGTTCACCAACGACCCGCAGTTCATCCAGTCCGCACAGATCACCCTCGTGTACGTGCTGGTGGGAACCCCGATCATGCTCGCCGCCGCTCTCGCGGTCGCGATGCTGCTGAACTACCGCGACCGCGGGGCGGCGTTCTTCCGCTCGGCGTTCTACGCCCCGTCGCTGATCGGCGCGTCGGTCTCGGTCGCGATTGTGTGGCGGGCGATGTTCGCCGGCGAGGGCCCGGTCGACAACTTCCTCAGCTTCTTCGGCATCAACCTCGGCTCCTGGATCGGCAACCCCTCGCTGGTGCTCCCGGCGATGATCATCCTCGCGGTGTGGCAGTTCGGCGCGACGATGGTCATCTTCCTCGCCGGTCTCAAGCAGATCCCGAAAGAGCTCTACGAAGCCGCCGAGATGGATGGCGCCGGACCCTGGCACCGCTTCCGCGCGGTCACCATGCCGATGCTCTCCCCGGTGATCTTCTTCAACCTGCTGCTGGGCATCATCGGCGCGTTCCAGGTGTTCGCCTCGGCCTACATCATCTCCAACGGCACCGGCGGCCCCGCCGGCATGACGAACTTCATCACCCTCTACCTCTACAAGCGCGGCTTCTCCGACGGCCAGTACGGCTACGCCGCCGCGATCGCCTGGGTGCTGCTGGTCGTCGTCGCCATCATCGCCGTGATCCTTTTCCGCACCCAGAAGAACTGGGTCCACTACTCGGGAGACAACCGATGAGCACGCAGAGCTTCGGCGAACCGGCCGTCCAGGTCCTCGAACAGCAGGACATCGAAGAAGACCTCCCCGACCGCACCCCGCCCCGCCGCCGCAAGGTCAAGCGGAAGACCTGGCAGACCATCATCTGGTTCACGGTCCTCATCGTCATCACCGCGGTCGTGCTCTACCCGCTGGTGTGGCTGCTGTTCGCGACGTTCAAGCCGACCTCCGAGTTCGGCCAGAACCCCGGCATCCTCCCCGAGAACCCCACCGTGGGCAACTACCTCACCGTCATGGAAGGCATCGCCGGCATCCCGATGTGGAAGTTCTTCTGGAACTCCCTCGTGCTGGCCACCCTCGCCGTCATCGGCACCGTCCTCAGCTCCGCCCTCGCCGCCTACGCCTTCGCCCGCGTGCAGTTCAAAGGCCTCGGGATCCTCTTCGCCGCGATGATCGGCACCCTGCTGCTGCCGTTCCACGTCGTGATCATCCCCCAGTACCTGCTGTTCAACACCCTCGACATGATCGACACCTTCTGGCCGCTGGTCCTGCCGAAATTCCTCGCCACCGAAGCGTTCTTCGTCTTCCTGCTCGTCCAGTTCATGCGACAGATGCCCCGCGACATGGACGAAGCCGCCCGCATCGACGGCGCCGGACACCTCCGCATCTTCTGGGCCATCATCGTCCCGCTGATCAAACCCGCCCTCATCACCTGCGCGATCTTCTCCTTCATCTGGTCCTGGAACGACTTCCTCGGCCCCCTCATCTACCTCACCAGCCCCGAGAACTACCCCCTCCCGATCGCGCTGCGCCTCTGGAACGACCAGACCTCCACCAGCGACTACGGCGCCACGGTCACCGCATCGTTCCTCGCGCTGGTGCCGATCCTGATCTTCTTCATCGTCTTCCAACGCTTCCTCGTCGACGGCGTCGCCACCCAAGGCCTGAAAGGCTGACGCCCATGACCACATCGTCGGAGCGGGCGCGGGAGCGTCGCGAGCTGAGGGCCGCCCGTCGCGGAGACCGCGACGGGAGCGGGCCGACGCTCGACGAGCGCGCTCCCGCCCGCTTCCCGGGTGCCACGGCGAAGTTCGGCCTGCTCGGCGAGGTGCTCATGACGGGTCTGCTCGTCACGCTGGTGGCGGTGCCGGTCATCACCCTGCCCGTCGCGCTGGCCGCCGGCATCCGTCATCTGCGGCGGTTCGTGCGCGCCGAGGGCTCGCCGCTGTCGGCGTTCTGGTCGGATGTGCGCCGCGGACTCGCCGGCGGCGCGCTCCTGGGCCTCGCCGTGCTCGTGCTCACCGGCCTGTTCGTGCTCGACATCGACCTGGCCGCGTCGGGCGCCCTGCCGGGCGGCCCGGTCATCGCCGTGGTCGGATGGGCCGGCCTGGCCGCCCTCGCGATCGCCGTGCTCACCGCCGCGGGGGCGTGGACGCCGGAGACCGGATGGCGCGGCGCGATCGGCGCGGTCCCCTCGCTTGTGCGCCACGACGTGCCGGGAGCGCTCTACCTGGCCGCGACCGCCGCGTTCGTCGTCATCGTCACGTGGGCGCTCGTGCCCCTCGTGATCCCCGCCCTCGGATGCGCCGCACTGGCCGTGGTCGCCGTTCCCGAGCGCCCGCGGCGCCACGCCGGCTGAAGCCTCCACCCCCATCCTCGAAGGAGTCATGCGTGCTGTACGGCGCCGACTACAACCCCGACCAGTGGCCCGAAGAGGTCTGGGAAGACGACGTCCGCCGCATGAACGAGGCGGGCGTGAACATCGTGAGCCTCGGCATCTTCGCCTGGTCGCGCATCCAGCCCGCCGAAGACGTGTGGGACTTCGCCTGGCTCGACCGGGTCATCGACACCCTGCACGCCGGCGGCATCGCCGTGAACCTCGCCACGGCAACGGCCTCGCCGCCGCCGTGGGTGAGCGCGAACTACCCCGAGACGCTGCCCGCAGACGAATCCGGCGCGTCGTACTGGCCGGGAAGCCGGCAGCACTTCGCACCCTCCTCCCCTGTCTACCGACGCCTCGCCGGTGAGCTGGTGCGACGCATCGCCGAGCGCTACGTCGACCACCCGGCGGTGGTGATGTGGCACGTCGGAAACGAGTTCGGCTGCCACCTCTGGATGGACTTCTCCGATGCCGCGCGGGATGCGTACCGTCGCTGGCTGCGCGAGAAGTACGGCACCGTCGACGCGCTCAACGCGGCGTGGGGCACGAACTTCTGGTCGCAGCGGTACAGCACGTTCGACGAGGTCTTCCCTCCGCGGCTGGCGCCCTACAGCCACAATCCGTCGTCGATGCTCGACTTCCGCCGGTTCACCTCCGACATGCTGCTGGAGTGCTACCTGGCGGAGCGGCGCATCCTGCTGCAGGCGGGCGCGACGCAGCCGATCACGACGAACTTCATGGGCCCGTTCAAGCCGGCGGACTATCGCCGGTGGGCGCCGCACATGGACGTCATCGCCGACGACTGCTATCCCGACCCGGCGCATCCCACGCGTGTGCGCGATTCGGCGTTCCAGCGCGACCTCGTGCGCTCGCTCAAGCCCGGCGTGCCGTGGCTGCTGTGGGAGCAGGCCACCGATGCCGTGAACTGGCGCCCGGCGAACCCCGGCAAGGCCGCGGGGGCGCTCGCGGCCGAGACCGCGCAGTCGATCGGGCGCGGCGCCGACGGCATCATGTTCTTCCAGTGGCGGCAGTCCCGCGCCGGCAGCGAGAAGTTCCACTCGGCGATGCTCCCCCACGCCGGCACGCGCACCCGCACGTGGCGCGAGGTCGTCTCCCTCGGCGAGCGCCTGCGCGAGCTCGGCGAGCTGCCGGCACCGGGCTCGGATGCGCGGGTCGCGCTGGTCTTCGACTGGGAGAACTGGTGGGCGGTCGAGGAGCGCGACCATCCCTTCCGGATCGACTACCTCGCCGTTGCCCTGGAGTGGTACGGCGCACTCCATCGCCGCGGCATCATGGTCGACATCATCGGGCCCGAGGAGGCGGAGCGCGGGTACGAGGTGGTCTTGGCGCCCGCCCTCTACCTGCTGCGCGAGGAGGGAGCAGCCGCGCTCGACCGGTTCGCGCGAGCCGGTGGAACGCTGCTCACCGGACCCTTCAGCGACATCGTCGACGAGCACGACCAGTTCTGCGACGGCGGGTTCCTCACGCGCCTCGGCGCCGCACTCGGCATCCGCTACGAGGACTTCGGAGCACTGGCGGGCCCTCCCGCGAGCGGCACGGGCGTCGGCGCGCTCGGTGCGGTCGGCGACGGCGAGCCCGAGACGGTGTCGTTCACGCTCGACGGCTGTGCCGCTCGCGGCACGCTCGTCGCCGAGGCCGTCCACGCCGAGACCGCCGAGGTGATCGCGACCTTCGACGACGGTCCGAACGCGGCGCGACCGGCGGTGACCCGTCAACGCCACGGCGACGGCGCCGCGTGGTACGTCGCCACGATGCCCGACGCCGCCGGTGTCGACGCGATCGTCGGCCGCCTCGTCGCCGACCGCGGCGTGCGACCGGTCATCGACGACCTCCCCGCGGGCGTCGAGGTCGCGCGTCGCGGCGCCCTCGTCACCGTGATCAACCATTCCGACGAGACCGTCACGGTCTCCCTGAACGGCAGCGACGCCGAAACCGGCGCCGCCCTCGGACGCACCGCACTGTCACCGCAGCAGGTCGTCTTCGCCTTCGCGCCCATCCCGGCGCATCCCTCGCCCGCGCCGTCCGACGCGAACGGCGCCCTCGCATCCCTCTCCTCCTGACAGGACCACCATGAGACACCTTCGATTCGTCGTCACCGCCGCCGTCGTTTCCGCCGCCGCCCTCACCCTCGCCTCGTGCGCGGGCGATGGCGGGAGCTCGGGAGAGTACGACCCCGACGCCGACGTGACGCTCACCTTCGCCTTCTGGGGCAACGACGATCGCGCCGACCGCTACAACCAGCTGATCGAGGCGTTCCAGACCGAGCATCCGAACATCACGGTGAACACGACCTTCACCGACTTCCCCAGCTACTGGGAGAAGCGGCAGACCGAAGTGGCCGGCGGGGGCCTTCCCGACGTCTTCCAGTTCTCCGACAGCTATCTGCGGCAGTCGCCGAGCCCGGCCACGTGCTCGATCTCGGCGAGGTGTCGGACTACATCGACTTCTCCACCTTCGACGACGCCCTGCTCGGCACGGGTCGCCTGAACGACGTGCAGTACTCCCTGCCGACCGGATACAGCATGTGGGCGAATTTCGTGAACGACGACGTGCTGGCCGAGTACGACATCGCCGCCCCGGAAGGCGGCTCCACCTTCGACGCGTTCGACGAGTGGATGGCCGGGGTCACCGATGCGACCGACGGCACGGTCTACGGCGGCACCGACTACACCCAGCGGATCCAGGTGTTCGAACTGGTTCTCCGGGCGAACGGCGGAAACCTCTACACCGAGGACGGCGAGCTCGGCTTCACCGAGGATGAGCTGCGCGACTTCTGGGCCTCCGGCGACGACATCCGCGACGGCGTGACCGTTCCGCAGGTCGAGCTCGAGGCGATCAGCCCCGTGTCCGGTTTCGGGGCCGGCCTGACGGCGAGCGAGATGAGCTGGAGCAACTTCCTGGGCGGCTATCTCGCGGACTCCGGCGCCGAGTCGATCTCGATCGTCGCGCCCCCGACCGCCGTCGAGGGCTCGAAGGACCTCTACCAGCAGGGCGGTCTGCAGATGGCCATCGCGTCGAACACCGACCACCCCGAGGCGTCGGCGATCTTCCTCGACTACGTCGTCAACAGCCCCGAAGCCGGCGAGATCTTCGGCACCACCCTCGGATTCCCGGCCTCGTCGAGCAAGCTCGCGGGCACGACGCTCGAAGGCGTCGACAAGCAGGTCGCCGACTACATCGAGTCGGTGGCGGACCGCGTGGGCGAAGCCCCGCCCGTGCCCGTGATCGGATACGGCTCGCTCGAGCAGACGTTCTGGGACGTCGGCAAGGAGCTCGGGCTCGGGACGATCACGGTCGACGAGGCGGTGGACCGCTTCTTCACCGAGGCCGACGTCATCCTCGAGTGAACCCCTGGTGGGGGCGGGGCTCTGCCTCATCCCCACCAGACATCTCCCCGACCATCCCCGGAGGAACCATGGCCGTCGCCGCCGCCCGCCTCGATCCCCATCACGAGATCGCCGACATCGACCGTCGCCTGTTCGGCGGGTTCGTCGAGCACCTCGGCCGCCACATCTACGACGGCATCCACGAGCCGGGTCATCCCGCAGCCGGAGCCGACGGCTTCCGGCGGGACGTCATCGAGCTCGTGCGCGAACTGGGCGTCAGCACCATCCGCTACCCGGGCGGCAACTTCGTGTCGGGATACCGCTGGGAAGACGGCATCGGCCCCGTCGACGAACGACCCCGCCGCCTCGACCTCGCGTGGCACTCCACCGAGACGAACGAGGTGGGCCTGCACGAATTCGCCGCGTGGCTCGAGCTCGTCGGCAGCGACCTCGTGCTCGCCGTCAACCTCGGCACCCGGGGCACCCAGGAGGCGCTCGACCTGCTCGAATACGCCAACGTCGACGCACAGACGGCATGGACCGACCGGCGGGCGGCGAATGGGCATCCGGAGCCGTTCGGCGTGAGGATGTGGTGCCTCGGCAACGAGATGGACGGACCGTGGCAGATCGGTCACAAGAACGCCGACGACTACGGCAAGCTCGCCTCCCAGACGGCCAAGGCGATGCGCATGATCGATCCGGGACTGCAACTGGTCGTCTGCGGCTCGTCGGCGCGGTCGATGCCGACCTTCGGCTCGTGGGAGCGCACCGTGCTGGAGCACACCCTCGACGACGTCGACTTCATCTCCTGCCACGCGTACTACCAAGAGCGGAACGGCGACGCGCAGGAGTTCCTCGCGTCGAGCGTCGACATGGCGAGGTTCATCGAGTCGGTCGTGACCACGGCAGACGCGGTCGCGGCGGCGAAGAAGAGCGACAAGCGCATCATGATCTCCTTCGACGAGTGGAACGTCTGGTACCTCCACGATGACGACGGCGGGCAGAACGACAAGCCCGAGGAGAAGGGATGGCCGGTCGCTCCGCGCCTGCTCGAAGACCGCTACAGCGTTCTGGACGGCGTGGTGTTCGGCGACCTGATGATCACCCTGCTCCAGCACGCGGACCGCGTGCGCTCCGCATCCCTGGCGCAGTTGGTGAACGTCATCGCTCCGATCATGACCGAGCCCGGGGGCCCGGCGTGGCGCCAGACCACGTTCTTCCCCTTCTCGCTCACCTCGCGCTGGGCGCAGGGGCGCGCGGTGCGCGTTCCGGTGTCGGCACCGACCTTCACGAGTCCCGCGCTGGGCGAGGTGGCAACCGTGAACGCCGTCGCGACGATCGACGACGACGGTGTGTCGCTCTTCGTCGTCAACCGGTCCACGGCCGAGCCCACGACCCTGTCGGTCGACCTGCGGCCGCTCCTCGGCGACCTGGGCCGCGAGATGGCCATCGACGAGGCGCACCTGCTGCACGACGACGACATCTACGCCGCCAACACCCTGGAGAGCCCCGAGCGGGTCGGCATCACGGCACTGGAGGCAACAATCGAGGACACGACCCTGCGCATTCCCCTTCCCGCGGTGTCGTGGGGATGCATCCGCCTGAGCTGAGCGACCGGCCGTATTCCGGCCGACCTCGCCCCGCTCCGCAGTCACCCATCCCACCCTCCGCAGTCACCTCACCCCGCCCTCCCGCAGTCACTTTGTGTGGGTGGAGAGGCCACGCACCCGCACAAAGTGACTGCAGAGCGACTCTCGTGGCGTGGGCAGCGTGCGGCGGCGGTGCGGGCCGGCGCCGTGCGGCCGTGCGGGCCGGGGTGGGCGGCCTGGGACGGCGCCGGGGTGGGCGGCGGCGGTGCGGGCCGGCGCCGTGCGAGCGCCGCGCGGCGTGCGGCGGCGGCGGGGGCGCCGTGCGGCGGCGGTGCGGGCCGGGCGGGCGCGCGGGGCGGCGTGGCCACGCACGGGAAAGCGCTTGCGTGGCAGACAGGGGCGTGGCACACTGGGGAAAGCGTTTACCCCTCGGGGTTCCCCGGCTTTTCCGCGACCGTGACGTCGCCGGATACGAGAGAGAAGGACCGCATGACCGACACCACGATCGCCCCGCCCCAGGCCGAGGTCCGCCCGGCCGTCCGCGAGATCGGCATCATCATGAACGGCGTCTCCGGACGCATGGGGTATCGGCAGCACCTGGTGCGCTCGATCCTCGCGATCCGCGACCAGGGCGGCATCGTGCTCTCCGACGGCACGAAGGTCACGGTCAAGCCGCTGCTGGTCGGCCGCAGCGAGGCGAAGCTCGCCGACCTCGCCGACAAGCACGGCATCGAGGACTACACCACCGACCTCGACGCGGCCCTCGCCGACCCCCGCTGGGAGATCTACGCCGACTTCCTCGTCACCAAGGCGCGTTCGGCGGCTCTCCGCAAGGCGATCGCGGCCGGCAAGACCATCTACACCGAGAAGCCGACCGCAGAGACCGCGGCCGAAGCACTCGAGCTGGCCAAGCTCGCCGCGGCAGCCGGCGTGAAGACCGGCGTCGTGCACGACAAGCTCTACCTCCCGGGCCTGCAGAAGCTGAAGCGCCTCATCGATTCGGGCTTCTTCGGCCGCATCCTCTCGGTGCGCGGCGAATTCGGATACTGGGTCTTCGAAGGCGACTGGCAGCCCGCGCAGCGTCCGAGCTGGAACTATCGCACCGAAGACGGCGGCGGCATCATCGTCGACATGTTCCCGCACTGGAACTACGTCATGGAGAACCTGTTCGGCGAGGTCAAGAGCGTCTACGCCCAGGCGGCCGTGCACATCGCCGACCGCTGGGACGAGAACGGCGAGCACTACACCGCCACCGCGGAAGACGCCGCCTACGGCATCTTCGAGCTCGAAGGCGACCCCGAGCACGGAAACATCGTCGCGCAGATCAACTCGTCGTGGACCGTGCGGGTCAACCGGGACGAGCTGGTCGAGTTCCACGTCGACGGCACCCACGGCTCGGCCGTTGTGGGCCTGTTCGGCGCCAAGATCCAGCACCGCAACGCCACCCCGAAGCCGGTGTGGAATCCCGACCTCGCCGACGACCACGACTACGACGCGGACTGGGCCGCCGTTCCGACGAACGACGTGTTCCAGAACGGCTTCCGCCAGCAGTGGGAGGAGTTCCTGGAGTCGTACGTGCTCGGCACCGACTACGCGTTCGACCTGCTCTCCGGCGCACGCGGCGTGCTCCTCGCCGAGGCCGGCCTGGAATCCAGCCGCGAGGGCCGCAAGGTCGAGCTGCCCGCCCTGAGCCTGGACTGACGTATGACCCACCTCACTCTGCTCGATGCCGCCGGGTCGACCTCGCAGGTCGCGCTGCGCGAAGCATCCGGATTCACCAAGCCCACAACGCCGCTGCGCAGCCGCCTCGCGTACGCGGCCGCGCACGTCGTGCCGCTGGTGCACGCCGACAACACCCCGGGGCGGCCCGCCGAGATCGACTGGGATGCGACGCTCGCCTTCCGCCGCTCGGTCTACTCCTGGGGCCTCGGCGTCGCCGACGCGATGGACACCGCCCAGCGGAACATGGGGCTCGACGCCGCCGCGGTGCGCGAACTCATCGCGCGAACGGCGCAGACCGCGCGCGAAGAGGGCGGATCGGTCGTCGTCGGCGTCAACACCGATCACGTCGAGGACGAGCACATCTCCCTCGACCAGGTGATCGACGCGTACCGGTCTCAGCTGGCCTTCACCGAGGAGCAGGGCGCCGCTCCCGTGCTGATGGCGTCGCGCCATCTGGCGCGCGCCGCATCCTCGGCCGAGGACTACCGCCGCGTGTACCGCGAGGTGCTCGGCGCGGCGCAGGTGCCGGTCGTGCTGCACTGGCTCGGCACCGCGTTCGACCCGACCCTCGAGGGGTACTTCACTTCGACCAAGCTCAGTACAAGCGGGTCGGCCGACTGGCGCGAGGCGTCCGAGGTGCTCCTGGAGATCATCGGCGAGAACACCGACAAGGTCGCCGGGGTGAAGATGAGCCTGCTCGACGCCGACGCCGAGGTGTCGGTGCGAGAGCGCCTCCCCGAGAGCGTGCGCATGTTCACCGGCGACGACTTCAACTACGTCGGCCTCATCGGCGGGACGGACATGCCGGACGTTGCGACGGGCGACGTTTCGTCTGGCTCTGCTCGCTCAACGACCGGGGAGGCCGGAGACGGGCGGGCCGGAGAGGCATCGGCCGGGGCGGCCGAGACGAAACGCGGATACTCCGACGCGCTCCTCGGCGCGTTCGCGGCGATCACCCCGGTCGCCTCCGCCGCGATCCAGGCGCTCGACGCCGGCGACGGCGCTCGATACCGCGAGATCCTCGAGCCCACCGAGGAGCTCAGCCGCCAGGTCTTCGCCGCGCCGACGTTCTACTACAAGACCGGGGTCGCGTTCCTGTCGTGGCTGAACGGCCACCAGCCGGCCTTCCAGATGGTCGGCGGGCTCCACTCCGCGCGCAGCCTGCCGCACCTGTCCCGCATCGTCGAGCTCGCCAACGCCTCCGGCGCCTTGGAGCGGCCCGAGCTGGCCGCCATCCGATGGCACGGGATGCTGCGCCTGAACGGCGTCGACGTTCCGGGGGTGATCGCGT
Source organism: Microbacterium sp. MTN4-26 (assembly GCF_042846595.1). Lineage (NCBI taxonomy): Bacteria > Bacillati > Actinomycetota > Actinomycetes > Micrococcales > Microbacteriaceae > Microbacterium > Microbacterium sp. MTN4-26. The sequence goes on along the minus strand of NZ_BTGO01000006.1, from coordinate 56,391 downwards.
GAGCGTCGATCCGCGCCTGTCGATCAACCAGGGCACCCTCAAGCACGCCGACCTCGCCACGGCGCTCGCGGCCACATCCGGTGCGGGCGTCCCCGCGATCGGGCTGTGGCGCGAACCGGTGCAGGAGGTGGGCCTCACCACGGCCGCGTCGATGCTCGCCGACTCCGGGCTGCGCTTCACGACACACTGCCGGTCCGGCTTCTTCACGATGCCCGAGGGCCCCGCCCGCCGCGCATCCCTCGACGACAACCGCGTCGCCGTCGAGGAGGCCGCCACGCTCGCCGCGGCGGGCGCCGAGGGATCCACCGCGGTGCTGGTGCTCGTCGCCGGCGGTCTGCCCGAGGGCTCCCGAGACCTCATCGGCGCCCGCGAGCGCGTGCGAGATGCCATCGGCGAGCTCGCTCCGCACGCCGCCGAAGCGGGCGTCACCCTCGCGATCGAGCCGCTGCATCCGATGTACGCCTCCGACCGCTGCGTCGTGTCGACGCTCGGCCAGGCGCTCGACATCGCGCACGACTTCGACCCGTCCGTGGTGGGCGTGACCATCGACACCTTCCACATCTGGTGGGACCCGGATGTGCTCCCGCAGATCGAACGCGCCGGTCGCGAGGGACGCATCGCGACGTATCAGGTGTGCGACTGGAAGACGCCGCTCCCGGCCGACGTGCTGCTGAGCCGGCACTACCCGGGCGACGGCGTCATCGACTTCGGGCCGATGACCCGCGCCGTCGTGGATGCCGGGTACACCGGCGACATCGAGGTGGAGATCTTCAACGCCGACGTGTGGGCGACCGACCCGGCCGAAGCCGTGCGACGCACCTCCGACGGCTTCACGGCTGCCGTCACGCCGCACCTTCCCGCGGTCGTTCCCGCCTGATCCCGCGCGGGCGAGCCCCTAGAATCCTGCACGTGACCCGAACACCCTCGACCGCCCGCAGCGCGGCCACCCTGCACGACGTGGCCCGCGAGGCAGGGGTGTCGTTGGCGACGGCCTCCCGGGTGCTGAACGGCTCCACGCGCAAGGTCGCCGAGAGCTACCGCGAGAAGGTGGAGGCGGCCGCTGAGCGCCTCGGCTACACGGCGAACCTCTCCGCGCAGGCGACGGCACGCGGCACCTCCGCCGTCGTCGCCCTGCTCGTCGCCGACATCGCCGACCCCTACTTCGGCCAACTCGCCTCGGGTGTGGCACGCGGCGCCGACGAGGCGGGCCTGGTCGTCACGATCGCCATCACCGAGCGCGACCCGACGCGCGAGGTCTCGCTCGTCCGCGCGCTGCGCGGTCAGCGCCCGCGGGGCCTGATCCTGGCCGCCTCCCGAACGACCGGCCCCGACGCCGCGGGGCTCGACCCCGAGCTCGAGGCGTTCCGGGGCATGGGCGGACGGGTCGTCATGCTCGGTCCGGCACCCGACAGCATCCGCTCGGTCGCCGTCGACAACCGTGGCGGGGCCCGCGCGCTCGGCGCACGCCTGCGCCAACTCGGCTACCGCGAGGCGGTCATCGTCGGCGCGCGCGAGGGCATCCAGACCTCCGATGACCGCATCGCGGGGTTCACCCACGGCTTCACCGGTGCCGGCGGGCGCATCCGCAGCGTCGTTCGCGGCGGCTTCACCCGCGACGCCGGGTACGCCGCCACCGAGGCGCTCCTGCACGATGAGGTGCCCCCGGGCACGGTCATCTTCGGCATCAGCGACGTCGTCGCGATCGGCGTGATGTCGGCGGTGCGGGATGCCGGGCGCGAGGTCGGCGCCGACATCGCCGTCGCCGGCTTCGACGACATCGCCACCGGCCGCGACATCCGGCCCGGCCTCACGACCGCGCATGTGCCGCTCGATGAGCTCGGCTACCGCGCGCTGCACGCCACCGTCGACGAGGAGTGGGACGCCTCCCAGCCGCCCCTGCCCGTCGAGGTGGTCGTGCGCGGCAGCACGCCACCCCGCCCCTGACCCCGCCGGCGCCTGACCTCCCCGGCGCCACCAGCTCGTCGACACCGTCAGCCCCGGTGAACAACACAGGAGATCCGCGGCGCCCGGGAGCTGAAACCTGCCGACACACTGCGCCCCGACCGGAATCTCCTGTGTTGTCCGCGGCCCACCCGGCGAGCCGCCACTCGCCGCTGCCCGCTCTCGCCTGCATCGACCTCTGCCGCCCGCTGCCCGAGCTACCTGGCGAGGCGTCTCCGCGGTGAACAACACAGGAGATCCGCGTCGAATCGGGCTGAAGCCGCGCCGACAGGCCTGCTGCGCGCCGAATCTCCTGTGCTGTTCACGGCCGGCCGCCGCCGCCGACATGGGAGAACGTTTCCCGGGCGGATAGAGTGGCGCGAGCGAGAGGAGGCCGCATGCCGCGCCCACCGAAACGGGTGACCATCGCCGACGTCGCCGCGAAGGCGGAGGTGTCGCTGTCGACCGTGTCACGCGTGCTCAACGGCAATGTCACCGTCGACCCGGCCATGGCCGAGCGCGTGCGCGCCGCGGCTGCCGAGCTCGACTACTCCGCCAGCCCCCTCGCCCGCAGCCTCGTCCTCGGCCGCACCCAGACGATCGCCGTGGTCGTGCCCGATCTCGGCAACCCGACGTTCCAGGAGATCCTGCGCGGACTCAGCCGCGCGGCCGGAACCGCGGGCTACCACGTGCTCGTCGCCGACTCCGCCGAATCGGTCGACCAGGAGCGGGTGCTCGCCCTCACGACCCGACGCCGCACCGACGGCGTCGTGCTGTGCGCGCCGCGCATGGATGACGACGCCCTCGCGGCGTCGCTGCGCGAGCTGTCACCGGTGGTCGTCGTCAACCGCGACGTCGACGGAGCTCCCGTGGTCGGGGCGGATTACCGGTCCGCCTTCGCGGAGATCCTCACCCACCTGCACGGCCTCGGTCACCGTCGCTACGTCTTCCTCTCCGGCAATCCGCGCAGCGCATCGAACGCCGCGCGCGTCGACGCGATCACCGCGTTCGCCGGCGCGCACGCCGAGGTGGAGATCACGCAGCTCCCGTGCGGGGTCGACGTCGACAGCGGTGCGCGGGTCGCGCCGGAGGTGCGCGCCTCGGGCGCGACCGCCGTGCTGGCCTACAACGACCTCGTCGCCATGGGAGTCATGGGAGTGCTGCGACGCGATGGCGTGCGCATCCCCGAAGACCTCTCGGTGACCGGGTTCGACGACATCCCGTTCTCGCGCTGGACCTCGCCCACCCTCACCACCGCGGCGGTGCCGGCCGAAGACCTCGGCGCACGCGCGTGGGAGGCCATGCAGGATCTGCTCACCGGCGCTCCGGCGGAGCCCGCCGCGCACTGGCTCCGCCCCGTCGTCGCGCTGCGCGAGAGCACGGGACCCGCCCCGTCCTGAGCGGCCGCAGCATCCACCGCATAGGAGCACGGCCACGCGTGTTACACTGAGAAAACGTTTCCTGAGGAGCCATCGATGACCCACCTCCGCTACGCACTCGCCGGCGCCGGCGCGCGCGCCCAGATGTACGTCGACGCGATCACGACGACCTACGCCGACCGCGCCTCGCTCGTGGCGATCCTCGAGCCGAACCCGGTGCGTGCGCAGTTCCACGCCGACCGCGTCGCCGAGAGCGGCAAGCCCGCGCCGCTGATCTACTCCCCCGATCGCCTGGAGGAGATGATCGCCGCAGAACAGGTGGACCGCGTGATCGTCTGCGCGCGCGACGACCTGCACGCCGAGCTCATCGTGCGGTCGCTGGATGCCGGTGCCGACGTCGTCGTCGAGAAGCCCCTCACGATCGACGCCGCCAGCGCCGCCGCGATCGAGGATGCGATCGACCGCACCGGACGCGACGTGGTCATCACCTTCAACTACCGCTACTCCCCGCGCAACAGTGCGCTGCGGCAGATCCTGCAGGAGGGCACGATCGGGGAGATCACCTCGATCGACTTCTCCTGGATGCTCGACACCAAGCACGGCGCGGACTACTTCCGCCGCTGGCACCGCGAGAAGGAGCACTCCGGCGGCCTGCTCGTGCACAAGTCCAGCCACCACTTCGATCTCGTCAACTGGTGGCTCCGGTCCGTCCCCACCCGCGTCTACGCGTCGGGCGGGCTGCGCTTCTACGGTGCGGAGAACGCCGACGCGCGCGGGCTCGGCGCACGCGCTCCGCGCGGAAGCCACGACGACGCCGGCGCCTTCGAACTCGACCTGCGGGCCGACGCGAACCTCAAGGCCCTGTACTTCGATGCCGAGGAGCACGACGGATACCTGCGCGACCGCGACGTGTTCGGCGAGGGGATCACCATCGAGGACAATCTCGCGCTCGTGGTCGACTACGCCTCGGGCGCGACCCTCAGCTACTCCCTCAACGCGCACGCTCCCTGGGAGGGCTACCGCGTGGCGGTGAACGGCACGAAGGGGCGCGTCGAGCTCGAGGTCGTCGAGCGCGGCGCCGTGCTGGCCGACGAGGGCCTGCATCCGGTGCTCGACCCGAGCGCGGTCGACGCCGGCTCGTCCGGATCCCTGCGGCCCGAAGGCGAGCGCCTCCTTGTGCAGCGTCACTGGGAGGCCGCGACCGAGGTCGAGATCGAGAACCTCGCGGGCGGGCACGGCGGCGGCGACCGTCTGCTCCTGGCCGACGTCTTCGAGGGGCCGGGCGATGACCCGCTGCAGCGTCCCGCCGACTGGCGCGACGGTGTGCGTTCCATCTCGGTCGGCATCGCCGGCAACCGGTCGCTCGCGACGGGCATGCCGGTGCGTGTGGCCGACCTCGGCATCCGCTTCCTCGCCGCGAGCCCGGAGTCGGTGCCGGCGTGACGCGCATCGTCGTCACCGGTGGCGCCGGCCGGCTCGGGCGCTCGCTCGTGGCCGGTCTGGCTGATGCCGGACACGAGATCGTCTCGCTCGATCGTGAGGTCTCGGATGCGGTCGAGCTGACCTCGCGGGACGCGGTCACGCAGGCGGCCGTCGACCTCACCGACGCCCACGCCGCAGCCGCGGCGGTGGCGGATGCGCGGGCCGACGCGCTCGTGCACCTCGCCGCGATCGCCGTGCCCTTCAGCGCACCCGAAGACGTCATCCTGCGCACGAACGCCGCGCTCGCCCTGAACACGATGTCCGCGGCCGTCACCGCCGGTGTGCCGCGGATCGTCACCGCGTCGAGCCCCACCGTGCTCGGCTACGGATCCCCCACCGGATGGGTGCCGCCGTCGATGCCCCTCGACGAGTCCACGCCGCCCCGGCCGTGGAACGCCTACGCCCTGTCGAAGCTGCTCGCCGAGCAGACCGCGGCGATGCTCGCGCGCCAGACCGGCGACGCGACGCGGTTCGCGGCGTTCCGGCCGTGTTACGTCATCGCGCCGGAGGAGTGGGAGGGAGCCCTCACGCAGCAGGGGCACACCGTGCGCGAGCGCCTCGACGATCCGGCGCTGTCGGCGCCGGCCGTGTTCAACTACGTCGACGCCCGCGACGTCGCCGCCTTCGTCGACGTGCTCCTGGCCGCGATGGGCGACATCCCGAACGCCGAGACCTTCTTCGTCGGCGCCGATGACGCGCTCGCTCGCGAACCGCTGTGCGATCTCGTGCCGCGCTTCCACCCCGGAACCGAGGAGGTCGCGGCGGGCCTTGTCGGCACGACCCCGGCGTTCACGAGCGCGAAGGCCGCGCGCCTGATCGGATGGCGCCCCACCCGCACCTGGCGCGACGAACTCGCCGCCACGGACGCCCGCGCCGCGGGATCGTCCCCCGACTCCCGAAAGGACACCGCCGCGTGAGCACCGGAATCGCCTTCGACGGCATCCTCTTCTTCCCCGTCACGCCCTTCGACGCCGACGACCGCGTCGACGACGAGCTGCTGCGGCGCCACGTCGGCACCACGATGGAGCACGGCCCGGGCGGGGTGTTCCCGGCGTGCGGCACGGGCGAGTTCCACGCCCTGTCGACGGATGAGGCCGCGCAGGTCGTGCGGTCCACGGTCGAGACGGTCGCCGGGCGCGTTCCCGTCGTCGCCGGTGCCGGCGGTCCGCTCGGCCACGCGATCGGGGTCGCACGCGCGGCTGCGGATGCGGGAGCCGACGCGCTCCTCGTCCTCCCGCCGTACCTCGTCGGCGGACCGCAGGCGGGCCTGATCGCCTACGTCGAGGCGATCGCGGCGGCATCCGATCTGCCCGTCGTCGTCTACCACCGCGCCAACGCGCAGTACTCCGTCGATGCGATGCGGCACCTCGCGCGCAATCCCAAGGTCATCGGCTTCAAGGACGGGGCCGGCGACATCGGCACGGCGCAGCTGATCGTGCGCGCGGTCGCGGAGGAGGGCCGCGACGATTTCGCCTTCTTCAACGGCCTGCTCACCGCCGAGCTCACCCAGGGGGCGTACCGCGGCATCGGCGTGCCGCTGTATTCCTCGGCGGCGTTCGCGATGATCCCCGAGGTCGCCGCCGCCCACTACCGTGCGTACATCGCCGGTGACGAGGACCGTCGCCTGCAGCTGCTCGACGGGTTCTTCCGCCCGCTCGTCGCGCTGCGCGACGAGACCCCCGGCTTCGGCGTCTCTCTCATCAAGACGGGCCTGCGGCTGTCGGGGATGCCGGTCGGCGGCGTGCGCGCCCCGCTCGTCGACCCCTCGCCCGCCCAGGAGGAGCGCCTGGCCGAGATCCTCGAGGCCGGACGGGCCCTGCTGTGACCGCGGTCGCTGCGGCGGAGGAGCATCCGACCGTCGCGACCTTCGAGACCCGGCTGATCCGGGTGCCGCTGACGCGCCCGTGGGGCGCCGAAGTCACCTCCGTCGGTGTCGTCGAGACGCACGTGGTGCGCTCGGACGGAGCGGAGGGCTGGGGCTTCTCGTGGACGCCGCAGATCGGCGCGGAAGCGGTGCACGCGATGCTCGCGAACGACGTCGCCGCCTTCGCCCGCGGGCGTTCGGCAGACCCGGGTTCGGAGTCCCTGGCGCTGTGGCAGCACCTCCACGAGGCCGGCGGCGGCGGGGTCACCACCATCGCGATGGCCGGGCTCAACCTCGCGCTGTGGGATGCGGCGGCGCGCGAGCGGGGCACGTCGCTCACCGGGTTCCTCGGCGGGCAGCGTCGCAGCGCCCGCGCCTACGGCTCCGGCGTGAACCTGCATTACCCGATCGACGATCTCGTCGCCCAGGCGCGACGGTGGGTGGATGCCGGCTTCGACGCCGTGAAGGTCAAGGTCGGCAAGCCCGACGTCGCGGAGGACCTCGACCGCATGCGTGCGGTGCGCGAGGTACTCGGGCCCGACCGCGCGCTCATGATCGACGCGAATCAGCGCTGGGACCTCGACCGCGCGACGCGGAACCTCGAGGTGCTCGCCGAGGTGGCGCCGGCGTGGATCGAGGAGCCGCTGCGCGCCGACGACCTGGCCGGGCACATCGCGCTGTCCGAGCGTCTGGCGGCCTCCAGCCGCATCCCGATCGCCGTGGGCGAGAATCTGCACAACGTCTTCCGCTTCGACGACTTCCTGCGCACCGGAGCCGCCCAGATCGTGCAGCCGAACGTCGTGCGCGTCGGCGGCATCACGCCGTTTCTGGGGATCGCCGCCGTCGCGGCCGAGTACGGTGCCGCCGTGCATCCGCACCTGCTGCCGGAGCTCTCGGGACAGCTGGCGCTGTGCCTGCGCGGTGTCCCCGGCGTGACGGATCCGCTCGTCGAAGACGTCGAAGACGCCGGCTTCGGCGAGCTCAACGCCCTGCGGGACCCCTCGCCCGTCCGCATCCACAACGGCGCCCTCACCGAGACCGACCATGTCGGGCTCGGCATCCGCTTCACCTGACCGCCTGCGACCACTCGGGAGCAATCATGAGCACCAGCATCACCGACCTCGACCGCCTCGTGTCCGCCGCCGCGGAGGCCGCGCCGGCGTGGCGCACCTCGTCGGCCGACGACCGCGCCCGCTGGCTGCGCGCCGCAGCCGACGCACTCGACGCGCACGCCGACGAGCTCGTCGCGATCGCCGACGAGGAGACCCGCCTCGGCGAGACCCGCCTGCGCGGCGAGGTCGGGCGCACGACCGGCCAGCTGCGCCTGTTCGCGAGCGTCGTCGAGGAGGGCTCGTACCTCGAGATCACGATCGACGACGCCGACGGCGCCGCCACCCCGCCGCGCCCCGAACTGCGACGGATGCTCACCGGCGTCGGCCCGGTGGCGGTGTTCTCGGCCTCGAACTTCCCCTTCGCGTTCTCCGTCGCCGGCGGCGACACCGCCTCGGCCCTCGCGGCCGGGAACCCCGTGGTCGTGAAGGCGCACTCCGGCCATCCCCGCCTGTCCGAGCGCACCGCCGAGATCGTCGCCGCGGCCCTGGAAGCGGCGGGAGCACCCGCGGGCTCGCTCGGTCTCGTCGAGGGCCGCGAAGCCGGCAACGCCCTCGTGCAGCATCCCTCGATCCAGGCCGCCGGGTTCACCGGCTCGCTGGGCGGCGGACGCGCCCTGTTCGACCTGGCGACCGGGCGAGAGGACCCCATCCCCTTCTACGGCGAGCTCGGCAGCGTCAATCCCGTGGTTCTCACCCCGGCCGCCGTCGCGCGGCGCGGTGAGGCGCTCGCGCAGGGCCTGGTCGCCTCGTTCACGCTCGGAGTCGGGCAGTTCTGCACCAAGCCGGGTGTGGTGTTCGTCCCGACCGGATCCGGCTTCGACGAGCTCGTCGCGCGCCTCGTTCCGGGCGCATCCGGTGGGCCGCTGCTTACCGATCGCATCACCGCGGCGTTCCCGTCCGGTCTCGCGCACCTCGAGGCCGACCCGTCGGTCTCGGTCGTCGCCGGATCGGCCGAACAGGCCGAGGGCACCGCGCAGCCGGTCGTGCTGAGGACCGACGCCGCCGCCGTCGCGGATCGGCCCGAGACGCTGCTCGAGGAGTGCTTCGGCCCCGTGACGCTGCTGGTCGAGTACGCCGACGACGCCGCGCTGCAGCGTGCCCTGGAGGCGGTGCCGGGCAGCCTCACGGCCACCCTGCACGCCGAGGACGACGACGCCGTCGACGACGTGCTCGAGGTGCTGCAGCGCAAGGCCGGACGCGTGCTGTTCGCCGGCTGGCCAACCGGCGTGGCGGTGACGTGGGCGCAGCAGCACGGCGGTCCGTGGCCGGCGACCACCTCGCTGCACACCTCGGTCGGCGCGACGGCGATCCGCCGGTTCCTGCGGCCGATCGTCTTCCAGGACGCCCCGCAGCGTCTGCTGCCCCCGGTGCTGCGCGACGACGCCTTCCCGTCGCTCCCGCACCGCCGGAACGGCATCCTCACCCTCCCCTGACGCGGTGCCGCCGGGCTCCGGTGGGCCGCGGGGCTCCGGCGACGGTGGGGAAGTGACGTGGGGGGCTCCGGCGAGGCTGGGGCTCCGGCGAGCCACGGGGCTCCGGCGGGCCGCGGGGCTCCGGTGGGCCGCGGGGCTCCGGCGACGGTGGGGCGGTGACGCCGCGGGCTGGCAACGACGGGCTGCGGCCGGGCGGCGCGGGCCGGCGACGATAGGCTGCGGCCGGGCGGTGGCCCCGGCGATGGTGGGGGCCGCGTCTCCGCTCACGTCGTGCCCCAACTCAGGCTGGGCGAACCGAACGGCCCGGATTCCAGGCCTCCCGGCCGTACCCGGGCTCCTCCATCCTGAGTTGGTGCACACGTCGGGTGTGACACCGGGGCGGCATCGAGTCGAGACCTTGCCTCACCGGGCGACAGACGACAGAAGGCGCCGAACCCCCGCACGTGGTGTCACCTGTCGGCGTCTCGACGGGCGACGGGCACCAACTCAGGCTGGGGGACCACGAGCCGCCGGAATTCCGACCTCTCGGCCGTACCCGAACTCCCCGAGCCTGAATTGGTGCACACGGTGGGGTGAGACTCCGGTGCGGCATCGAGTCGACCATCCGGTGCCGCGCCAGGGGACAGACGGCAAAGACGCCGACGCCCGCACGAGGTGTGAGTTGTCGGGCGGCCTGACCGGCGACGTGCGCCAACTCAGGCTGGATGGCACTCACCGGGCCGGGAAATCGATACCAGGCCGCATCTGGACCTCCTCAGCCTGAGTTAGGCACCAGCACGCGGGCGGAGGGAGGTCGGGGCGACCGGGGGCGGGCAGGCGGCGGGGTCAGAGGCGGAGGAGGTCGGGTGGACGGAGGAAGGTCAGAGGGATGCGGCGAGGGCGGCGCCGGCTTGCGCGAGCCACGTCGCGGGGTCGGCCATGGCCGCCTCCGGCGTTCCCGCCAGGTCGGTCAGCGACGCGGTGGCGGCGAAGGCCGAGGTGTCGGCCTCGGGCGAGATGCGGCCGGCGACGAGCATCGCGGGCACGCCGGCAACCGCCGCCAGGTGGTGCACCCGGGACGGCACCTTGCCGGCGGCCGACTGGCCGTCGAATGCGCCCTCGCCCGTGACGACGACGGCGGCGCCGCCGATCGCGTCGGCGAGCCGGATGAGCTCGGCGACCTCTTCGGCGCCGGGAACGAGATCGCCGCCCCACAGGCGCAGGGCGAAGCCGGTACCGCCGGCGGCACCCGAACCGGGTGCGTCCGGGTCGACCCCGACGAGGTCGGCGAGGCGGGCGAGCGCTGCATCCACAGCCGGGATGTCGTCCCCACCCAGACCCTTCTGCGGACCGAAGACGGCTGCCGCTCCCCGCGGGCCCGTCAGCGGATGCGTGACGTCGCTCAACACACGGACGCCGCCGGCTGGAAGCGGGGCGAGACCCGACAGATCGACCTCGGCCACATCGCCGAGTCCGCGCGCACCGGGAGCGACGGGCGCGCCGTCGACGTCGAGCACGCGCGCGCCGAGCGCGGCGAGCATCCCCACCCCCGCGTCCGTCGACGCGCTCGAACCGATCCCGAGGACCAACCGCGAGACGCCGTGGTCGAGCGCGGCGGCGATCGCCTGCCCGAAGCCGCGTGTGTCGGCGTCGAGCGGCCGGAGTCGCGGGGGCGTTCCCAGCAGCTCGATGCCCGAGGTGCCGGCGAGTTCGACGACCCCGGTGCCGGCGTCGGCGTCGGCGTCGGCGGTCGGCGGAAGCAGCAGCCAGTGCGCCTCGACGGGCGCGCCCTCCGGTCCATCGACCGTCACGGGCATGAGCGTCGCCCCGGGCACGGCCGCCGCGAAGGCGGCGACGGTGCCTTCGCCGCCGTCCGCCATCGGCCGGTGCACGATCCGGTCGCCCGGTCGCACGTGGTGCCACCCCGCTTCAAGCGCGTCAGCGGCGGCGTCTGCGGCGATCGAGCCTTTGAACGAGTCCACCGCGAGCACCACGGTGCCTGGAGGACGGCCCTCGGTCGCTCCGGTCATGCCACTCCTTCGTCGACGCGGTCGCGATGGGATGGACTCCGGTGGAGCATCCCACGGAAAGCGTATTCCACTCGAAAGGACGAAGCGACTAGGTGTGATGTCCAGGCAGGTTGTTGAGTCTGGTGAGGGGCGGGGCTCCGATTGCGGAGTGGCGCCTGTGGTGATTGTAGAAGTGGACCCAGCCTGGTAGCGCTTCGCGACGCTCAGAGTCGGATCGGTAGAACCGGGCGTAAGCCCACCCATCGGCGAGGGTGCGGTGGAATCGCTCGATCTTGCCGTTCGTCTGCGGTCGGTAGGGCCGCGTCCGTTTGTGCGTGATGCCCAGCCCAGCGCAGGCGTCTCGCCAGGCGAACGACTTGTAGGCCGACCCGTTGTCCGAGAGCACCCGTTCGACAGTCACGCCGCGGTCGGCGAACCACGCGACGGCGCGCTCGAGCACGCCGATCGCGGTGACGGCCTTCTCGTCGGGGCAGATCTCGACGTAGGCAACACGCGAGTGGTCATCAACGACGGTGTGGAGGAACGCGGTCCCGACGTTGGGTTCGTAGCCCCTCCGTTTCCCGGTGCGCTTCGCCGTGGTCTCGCGGTTCCGGTCGCCCTGCTGCTTGCCGACGTATCGCCATCCGCCGCCGTCAGGAATGTTGCCGAACTTCGTGACGTCGACGTGCAGCAGTGAACCGGGATGGTCGTGCTCGTAGCGGCGGATCGGCTCGCCCGTGACCCGGTCGATATGGCTGAGCCGACTGATCCGGCACCGGACCAGCACCGCGTGGACCGTCGAGGCCGGGATCTGGAGCTCCTCCGAGATCTGCGCTGGACCCAGGCGACGCCGCCACCGCAACCGCACGATCTGCTTGACCGTCCGCGCTGGTGTCTTGCTCGGCATCGACCGGGGCCGACTGGGCCGATCGGTCATCCCGGCGGCGCCCTCGGCACGGAACCGGGCGGCCCACTTACGAGCGGTGATCGGCGACACCATGAACATCTTTGCGGCGGCCGTCGCCGGCCACCGATCCTCGACGATCAATCGCGCGAGCCTGAGCCGTGCGCGGGGCGTGAGAGCAGCATTAGCGTGGGACACGAGGGCCTCCTGTTGCACGAAGCGGTTCCTAGACAGCTCCACTTCACAACGGGAGGCCCTCGCCCGTCAGCAAATCACTCGCGATTCACGTAGCAACGTCCCTGGACATCACAACTAGGCGTCGACCGGCCGCGCGGTGCCCCCCGTCACATGGACGACCTCGCCGGTCTCGATCTCGACCCCGACGACGAACTTCCCCGATGGCGTCGCTCGAACGTCGATGACCTCCCCCTCCCCGCGAGGCGTTGCGACGACGGTACCGGGCGTGAGGGATGAACGCGTCATGCATCGATCGTCCCGCGAGGACGCTCCCGCCGCATCCCCCGCCCGTCGGATCCTCCGCCTCCGCCTCCCAGCGGAGTCAGCGGCCGCGCGACGCGGCACACGCGGTCACCGTCGAGGTGCCGTGCTGACCCGTTCGACGAGCTGGGCCGGGATGACCGCGCCACCCCCGGACGAATCATCGACGAGGGCCGATACGGCAGCCTCGCCGAGCGCGTCGAAGTCCTGCCGCACGGTCGTCAGCGGCGGCCGGTAGTCCCGGGCGTCCGGCACGTCGTCGAATCCGACCACGCTCACGTCCGCGGGAACGTCGAGCCCCCGCTCGGCGAGGCCCCGGAGCATCCCGAGCGCCATTTGGTCGTTCGCGCAGAACACCGCCGTCGCGGCGTCGTCAAGCAGTGCCGCGGCGGTGTGGCCGGCGCCCGACGTCCACGCACCGCGCAGCGGCTCCGCGACCTCGAGCCCCGCATTCTCGAGCGCCTCGCGCCAACCGCGCTCGCGCTCGGCCGCCGCGTAGCTGCCCAGCGGACCGGCGAGGTGACGGATGCGCGTATGACCGAGCGCGATGAGGTGCCGTGTCGCCGCCCGCGCGCCGCCGGCATGGTCGGTCTGCGCGGTACCGGTGCGCCCGGCACCCGCCTGCCCGGCACCCGCCTGCCCGGCACCCGGCCGACCGTTCCGCGGCGAGGCGGTGGCGGGATGTGCGGAACTCCCCGGCCCCGCCGCATCCTCCGCGGGCGCGTCGACGACGACCAGCCGCAGGCCCTCCGGCGGTGCGACGTCCCGTGCGAGGAGGGTCGCCTCGTTCAGCACGACTACACCGTCGACGCCCTGGTCCTCGAGCCGCTCGAAGGCCGACGCGATGCCGCCGTCGACCTCGGCGTGCAGCGTGACCACGACGAGGGCGAGGCCCCGGGACGCGGCCGCATCCGAGACCGCTTGCAGCATGCGCGAGTTGCCGACCGTGGCGAGGGTCGACACCACGAGCCCGATGGTGTGGGTGCGACCGGTGCGCAGCGCACGTGCCGCGCGATGCGGCCGGTAGCCCAGCTCGGCCATCGCCGCCTCGACGCGCGCCCGCGTCGCCGGATCCACCCGCGGGCTGCCGTTGACCACGCGCGAGACCGTCTGTCCGGAGACGCCGGCGCGCGCGGCCACGTCAGCCATCGAGACCCGCCGCACCTGTCCCGCGATCCGCCTCGGCATGCGTTCCCCTCTCGCACCGACCCGCGTCATCGGGTGAACAACGCAGGCATGTTGACGCTAACACACCCCTCCAGGTACCGTGTTGACGTGAACACACCTGAGTTCTTCACGGCCGAGCTGTCCGGCGGCGTCGTCAAGCGGGCCACCCGCCTCGCCGACGGCCGCGAGCTGATCTACTTCGACGACCCGGACACGTCGCTGCCGGCCGAGCGCGCCATTGACGCCCGCACCCTGGATGCGCGCCCCGCCACCGCGACGATGCGGCGGGATGTGCTCACCGGCGACTGGGTCTCGATCGCCGCGGCACGTCAGAACCGCGCGTTCCTGCCGCCGGCGCACCTCGATCCGCTCGCCCCGCAGACCGCGACCAACCCGTCGGAGGTGCCCTCCGTCTACGACGTCGCGGTGTTCGAGAACAAGTCGCCCTCGTTCGGCCCGGCCCTGGCCCGCGCCACCGGCGACGCACCCGCAGCCGACGATGCGCCGCAGAGCCTCGACGACCTCGACGCTCCGGGGCTCGGCCGCACCCGCACGTCGGTCGGACGCTGCGAGGTCGTGTGCTTCAGCCCCGAGCACGCGGGGTCGTTCGGCACCCAGAGCGCCACACGCGCCCGCACCGTCATCGAGGCGTGGGCCGATCGCACCGCCGCGCTCTCCTCCCTGCCCGGCATCGCGCAGGTGTTTCCGTTCGAGAACCGCGGCGAAGAGATCGGGGTCACCCTTCAGCACCCGCACGGTCAGATCTACTCCTATCCGTACATCACTCCCCGCACCCAGTCGCTGCTGCGCTCGATCGCCCGCGAGGGCGACGACCTGTTCGCGCGCATCGTCGCGTTCGAGGCGGCCGGTCCCCGCGTCGTGCTCGAAGCCGAGCACTGGCTCGCCTACGTGCCCTTCGCGGCGCGCTGGCCGATCGAACTGCACCTCGCACCCCGGCGCCATGCCGCCGACTTCACCGAGCTGACGGATGCCGAGCGCGACGAACTCGCGACGGTCTACCTGCGTCTGCTCCGCGGCGTCGACACCCTGTACGACACCCCCACGCCGTACATCGCCGCGTGGCACCAGGCCCCGGTCGCCGTCGGACGCGACACGGCGCGCCTGCACCTGCAGCTGACCTCCCCGCGCCGCGCCGCCGACAAGCTGAAGTACCTCGCCGGATCCGAGGCCGCCATGGGGGCCTGGATCGGCGACATCCCGCCCGAAACCGCCGCCGACCGCCTGCGCGAGGCCGTCGCATCCATCCCGGAGGTGTCCCTGTGACCTCGCCCGAACCCGCATCCGACACCGCCCGGCAGGCACGCGAGCTCTTCCGCGAGCTGACCGGAGCCGAGCCGGTGGGAACGTGGTCGGCGCCGGGCCGAGTGAACCTCATCGGCGAGCACACCGACTACAACGACGGCTTCGTGCTGCCCTTCGCCATCCCCTTCCGCACGCACGTCGCGGTGGCTCCACGCACCGACGGCGTGCTGCGGGTCGTGTCGGAGGTCGACCCGGTGCTGGTCGAGGTGCCGGTCGCCGAACTCGAGGCCCTGTTCCCCGCGCGTCGCGACGAGGTGCCGGAGTGGGCCCGGTACCCGCTCGGTGTCGCGTGGGCGCTGCTCGCCGCATCCGGAACCGCCGCGACCGACGTCACCGGCGCCGACCTGGCCTTCTCGTCCGATGTGCCGGTGGGCGCGGGCCTGTCGTCGTCCGCGGCGATCGAGGGGGCAACGGCGACCGCGCTCGCCGACACGTGGGGGCTCGATCTCGACCGGGTCGCCCTCGCCCGGGCCGGACGCACCGCCGAAAATGATGCGGTGGGAGCACCCACCGGGATCATGGATCAGATGGCCTCGATGCTGGGCGAAGCCGACGCGGCCATCTTCCTGGACTGCCGCACGCTCGCCACCGAGGTCGTCGACCTCGGGTTCGACGCCGCCGACCTCGAGCTCGTCGTGATGGACACCGGCGTGAAGCACTCCCACGCCACCGGCGGCTACGGCGAGCGCCGTGCCGCCTGCGAGCGCGGGGCCGCGGCGATGGAGGTCGCGGCGCTCCGCGACGTCTCGGTCGACGACCTGCCGCGGGTGGCCGAGCGCGTCGACGAGGTGACGTTCCGCCGCGTGCGCCACATCGTGACCGAGAACCAGCGCGTGCTGGACACCGTGGCGGTGCTGCGGGATGCCGGACCCACCGCGATCGGCGAGCTCCTCGTCGCCTCGCACGCGTCGATGCGAGACGACTTCGAGATCTCGGTGCCCGAGCTCGACACCGCGGTGGATGCCGCGCTGGCCGCCGGCGCGATCGGCGCCCGCATGACCGGCGGCGGGTTCGGCGGGGCCGCGATCGCCCTGGTCTCGCGCGAGAAGGTCGCCGACGTGACCGACGCCGTGCGGCGTGCGTTCGCCGCTCGCGGCTTCGCCGACCCTCACGTGTTCTCTGTCACCGCCGCCGCCGGCGCCGGCCGCGACGCCTGAGGCCTCGCAGCGGCCGTACCCCACCACGCGCATCGCGGACGGTCAAGCCCTGGCTCGCACGTGTCGCCGGCCGTAGCGTCGACGGCGGATCGGACACTCCGGTCCGCCCCGGCATCCCGGGAGCGCAGCGAGAAGGGCGACCGCACGTGGCGTACATCACCGTCGGGACCGAGAACTCGGTCGACGTCGAGCTCCACTACACCGACCAGGGACCGAGCACCGGAACACCGGTCGTGCTCATCCACGGCTATCCGCTGAACGGGGAGTCGTGGGCCCGGCAGCAGTATCCGCTGCTGGATGCCGGCTACCGCGTCATCGCCTACGACCGGCGCGGCTTCGGGGCATCCACGAAGACCGCCTCCGGCGCCGACTACGACACGTACGCCGCCGACCTCCACGCACTCATGGAAGAGCTGGACCTTCGCGACGCCGTGCTCCTCGGCTTCTCCATGGGCACCGGCGAGATCGCCCGCTACCTGGGCCGCTACGGCGCCGACCGCGTCGCCAAGGCCGGGCTGCTCAGCGGCATCCTCCCCTACCTGCTCGCCACCGACGACAACCCCGACGGCGCGGGGCCGCAGGGGTTCTTCGACGACCTGCGCGCACAGGTGAGGGATGACCGCTTCGCCTTCGTGCGCGGGTTCTTCGAGGGCTTCTACAACCTCGAGGAGAACCTCGACCGGCGCATCTCGCAAGACGCCGTCGACGCGAACGTGCAGGTGGCCGCGCACGCGGGCAACGTCGCGATCGCCGATGCGACGCTGACGTGGCCGACCGACTTCCGCGCCGACATCGCCGAAGTGGCCGCGAGCGGCATCCCGTGCCTGATCGTGCACGGCACCGCCGACAACGTCGTGCCCATCGACGCGTCGGCCCGACGGCTGCGGGATCTCCTGCCACAGGCGACGTACGTCGAGCTCGAAGGGGCACCGCACGGCCTGCTGTGGACCCACGCCGACCAAGTGAACGAGGCTCTCTCGGCGTTCCTGTCGGTGTGAATCTCCGCCGCCGCCGCGGCGCACGGGGGCGCGGCGGCGCCGGAGTAGCCTGGGTGAGCCACCGACCCGCACCAGGAGGACGGCGTGAGCGAGACCCCCCGACGATTCCCCGCATCCGTCTACCGCGAGGGCGACGAACCCGACCCGCGGTTCAGTCTCGCCAACGAGCGCACCTTTCTCGCGTGGGTGCGCACGGCCCTCGCCCTCATGGCCGGCGGGGTCGCGCTCGAGGCTCTCGAACTTCCCGAGAACACCGGCTTCCGCCTCGCCGCCGCCCTGATCTTCGTGCTCCTGGGCCTGCTGGCCGCCGTGCACGCATGGCTGAGCTGGGCCCGCACCGAACGCGCGCTCCGTCGCAGCAGCGCCCTGCCCGCGCCCGCGACCGCCCTGATCATCGTCGTGGGCGTCGTGGTCGCCGTCGGCCTCGTGCTCGCCGGCTTCGTGCTGGAGCTGCGGTGACCGACCGCCCGTTCGACCCCGGCCTGCAGCCCGAGCGGACGCTCCTGTCGTGGCGTCGCACGTGCCTGGCCCTCGCGGTCGCGAGCCTCGTCTCGGTGCGCTTCGCCGCCGAGATCCTCGGGGTCGCCGCGATCGCCTTCGGGGTGGTGGGGCTGGTCATGGCCATCGCCGCCTACGTCGCCGCCGGGCACCGCTATCGCCGGGCGCACCAGGCCCTGAGCACCGACGGCGAGCTGCCGACCGACGGGGCGGCGCTGGTTCTCATGCTCGGAGCCCTGGTGACCATCGGCACGGCGTGCGCCGTGTATGTCGTCGGCATCGCCGCATCCCGTCTCTGACCCGGCACGCGAGCAGACACATAAGCCATACGACATTTGGCTTTGAGGTTCGAGCATTGTTCGGTTTACTTCTCCCATGGCACGAAGAGGTTCCTACGCGAAGGGCGTGGCGAAGCGGGAGGAGATCCTCGAGCGAGCCCTCGACGTGATCGCGCGCGAGGGGTTCCGTCGCACATCCGTCAAAGACCTGGCCGAGGCCGTCGGCCTCAGCCAGGCCGGGCTCCTGCACTACTTCGGCACGAAGGAGCAGCTGTTCACGGAGATCCTCCGCAAGCGCGACGAGCTCGACAATGCCGCGCTCGGCGCCGCGACCGGCGACCGGACGCACGACGACGCCATGCGCGAGGGCTGGGTCGGCGTCATCCGCCACAACCAGCGCGTGCCGGGACTGGTGCACCTGTTCGCCGCGCTGTCCGTCGACGCCGCGGACGCGGAGCACCCGGCGCACGACTACTTCATCGAGCGGAACAGGCGCCTGCGAGAGACCCTCGCCGAGGCCATCGAGGATCGCCTCGACCCGCGCGTCGACCCGGAGACAGCCGGGCGCCTGCTGCAGGCGGTTGCCGACGGCCTGCAGCTGCAGTGGATGCTCGAGCCCGACCTCGACATGGCCGCCGCGACCGGCGCGCTCCTCGACATCCTCGTGCCGCCCAGGGAGGATGCGACGTGAGCGCCGATCCGGTCGCCGATACCTCCGCAGGCCGCGTGCGCGGCCGGTGGCGCGACGTCGACGGCATCCGTTCGGCGGCCTTCCTCGGCATTCCGTACGCCGAGCCGCCGGTGGGCGACCTGCGGTTCGCCGCGCCCGTGCCGCGTACGCCCTGGGACGGCGAGCGCGACGCGACCGGATTCGGCGCGACCCCGCAGCGGATCGACGGCGGCGAGACGCTCATCCCGGAACCGGCGATCGCGGGAGAGGACATCCTGTCGGTGAACGTCTTCACACCCGCGCCTGGTGGCGACCACCTGCCGGTCATCGTCTACATCCACGGCGGCGGGTACGTCTCGGGGTCGCCCGCGAGCGCCTGGTACGACGGCGCGGCCTTCGCGCGCGACGGTGTCGTCACGGTGACCCTGTCGTACCGGCTCGGGTTCGACGGGTTCGGGCATGTTCCGGGCGCCCCGGCGAATCGCGGGGTGCGGGACTGGGTCGCCGCGCTGGAGTGGGTGCGGGAGAACATCGCCGCGTTCGGCGGCGACCCCGACCGCGTGACGCTCGCGGGCCAGTCTGCCGGCGGCGGAGCCGTGCTCACCCTGCTCGCGCTCCCCGCCGCACGCGGACTGTTCCGCGCGGCGTGGGCGATGTCGCCCGCCCTCGCCGACGTCTCGCCCGAGACGGCACGCTCACTGTCGGCGAGGATCGCACACCTCGCCGGCGTGCCCGCCACGCGGGAGGGATTCGGTGCCGTGCCGCGCGAGGATCTCCCCGCCCTCGAGCGTCGGGCAGCGAGACCGGAGTCCGGCTCGAGACTCGAGGCGCTCCGGGCGCTCGTCGACGACGCGCTGTCGTGGGGACCCGCCGTCGACGGTGAACTCATCGAACGACCCACGGTGGATGCGATCCGCGACGGCGCGGGAGACGACATCCCGCTGGTGATCGGCGCGGTCGATGACGAGATGACCTTCATCACCGACCGGGCGCGACGGCCCCTTCGCGTGGTGCCGGCGGGTATCGCCCTGGGACTGCTCGGCGTCGAGCGGGGGCGGCGCCGCGACTACCTCGCGGCGAACGCCGAGCAGCGCCGCCGAGGCACGGCCGCGGTCCTCGGCCGATACCTCGGCGATGTCGTCTTCCGGTCGCTCGTGGCGCGCGTCGCGCAGGCGCGGGAGGGCGCGCCCGCCCCGACGTGGGCCTACCGGTTCTCGTGGGTGTCGCCGACGAAGGGTTGGGCGCTGCACTGTCTCGACGTGCCCTTCTGGTTTGACGTGCTCTCCGCGGAGCGGGTCGCCGCGATCGCCGGCGAGGCTCCGCCGCGGGCCCTCGCGGCCGCGGTGCACGACAGCGCCGCCGCCTTCGCCCGCACGGGAGACCCGGGGTGGCGACCATGGTCGGAGGCGCCCGGCACCACCCGCGTCTTCGGCGGGTCAGGGCCGCTGCCCGGGGTGATTGCCGACGGCTACCGCTCCGTCGCCCCGCTCGTGTGACCCGTCGCGTGCTGACCAGTCTCCTGTGACTCGGCGCGTGTGACTCCGCCTCCCACGTCGACAACGCCGCCTCGCGCGTAGACAACGCCGCCGCGCGCGTCAACAACGCAGGAGATTCCGGGCGAATCCCGCGCTCCTGGCCTCCACAGGGCCGACGCGCCACAGATCTCCGGTGTTGTTCACGCAACGCGCCGCGACAGAGCGCCTCCGGCGGTGCCCGAGAAGAGTCCGCGGATGGCTGCGACCACCTCCTCCGGTCCCCACATGATGTCTTCCGCGATCGGCCGATACACCGCGAAGCCACGCGCGGCAGCCGCCTGATCCCGACGACGGTCGCGGCGCTGCGCCTCCCAATCGGAGTGGAACTCCTCGCTGTCGCACTCGATGATGAGCCACCCGTCGACGAGGAAGTCGACCCGCCCGACGCCGGTGATCCGGACCTGCACCTCGTAACGCAGGCCGAGGGCCCGAAGGATCAGCCGCACCAGTGTCTCCGGTCCCGACTCAGCTCTGCCGTCGACCAGGGGCAGTAGGGCCGTGTACCTCCCGGCGAGCGCGCCGAACAGTTCCCGCAGGTCGTCGCGGTGCACATACCCCCGCTGCAGCGCCGAGTCGATCGAGGCGATCGCCGCGCGAGGACTCTGGCACCTCACCGCGCACGCGACCGCGTCGAGCGGTTCGACGGAGGTGGCGCACGGGTGTGGGCGACGGACCAACCGCCCCCAGTGACGCCGCACCGGCCGGGATATCCCGGGCACACGGGAGGCGTGCTCCGGAAGATGAACGTCGAGATCGGCGCGCTCCATCACGAAGACGCCGGCGCGACGCAGCTCGGACGTGCACGTCAACAGGCCCCCGATGCTCACCGCGTCCACCGTGTCGACGGGCACGCCCATCGGAAGATAGGCGTTTCGTCGCGGGTGCAGGAGCGTGCCCGCCGTCACGGCTCGCGCGAGGTCGCGATCCGTGACGCCTTCCTCGCGCAGATCGCGGCGACGGGCGAGAAGCGGGGCGGGTTCGGCATGTCTGGCCATCGGCCAACCGTGCCCGGATGCCGCAGACGTCCGGGCAAGTCGCGACCACCCTGTGGATCGATGCGGCAACTGCCGAGCCGGGGAGGAGAAGTGGCCGCGGCCGCCTCCGGTGAACAGCACAGGAGAAACGACGGGGAAAGGGCCGTGGGCGCCCGGATAGCGGCCACACCGCGCGGATCTCCTGTGTTGTTCACCGGCGGAGCGCAGCGCGCCCGCGTCTCGTCACGAGAGGAGTATCCGGGTCGGGTGCAGGCGAGCGGCGACGCGACGCAGGCCACATGGTGTGAACAAGACAGGAGAAACAGTCGGATTCCGGGCTGCCGGTGGCTCTCAGCGGGTGTTGCGCGCGGATCTCCTGTGTTGTTCACCGGCGGCCGCGGCACCGACCCTCGCCTGCACGCCCGCCGGCGGAGCGGGTCAGGCGAGGGACGGGATGACGTGGCGCTCGAAGAGGTCCATGCCGGAGGTGTCGTAGGCGGCCTCGGGGAAGTAGTGGATGGCGTAGCCGAGACCGTGCCGCCCGCGCTCGGCGAGGCGCTCGGCCACCTGCTCGACCGTGCCGAAGCCGGGCGAGGCGAGATACTCCTGCTCGAGCGCGTCGGCACGTTCGGCGCCGATGTACGGCCGCACGCGGGCGACGACGGCGGCGAGCCGCTCGGACGCCTCCGCCTCGGTCTCCCCCACGATCGTGTTGAAATTCGAGCTGCGGACGATCTCCGCCTGGTCGCGACCGATGTCGTCGCAGTGACCACGGAGCACCGCGTCCTTGTGGTCGAACTCCTCGAGGCTGCCGGCGAAGTTCGTGTACGAGGCGTATTCCGCCGCGATGCGCAGCGTCACCTTCTCGCCGCTGCCGGCGATCCACATCGGGATGCCGCCGTCCTGCACGGGCAGCGGCCGCACGATCGCGCCGTCGACCTGGTAGTGCTTCCCGGCGAGTGTGGCCGTGCCGGTCGTCCAGGCCTGGCGCATGATCTCGACGCCCTCGCGCAGCATCCCGAGTCGCTCGCCGATGCGCGGGAAGCCGTAGCCGTACGCGGTCCATTCGTGCTCGTACCAGCCGCCGCCGATCCCCATCTCGGTGCGTCCGGCCGACACGTGGTCGACGGTGGCGGCGACCTTCGCCAGGTAGGCGGGGTTGCGGTAGCCCATGCACGTGCACATCTGGCCGAGACGGATGCGGTCGGTGGCCGCACCGAAGGCCGACATGAGCGTCCACGCCTCGTGGGTGGCCTCGTCGGTCGGCACCGGCACGGTGTGGAAGTGGTCGTAGACCCACAGCGACTCCCACGCCGCGGCGTCGGCGCGCTGCGCCAGGGCGCACATCACACGCCATTGATCGGTCGGCTCGATGTCGACGAGGTCGTGACGCCAGCCCTGCGGGATGAAGATTCCGAATCGCACCCGCTCAGCCTAGGGGGCGACCTCCACCGCCGTCTCGCCCCGCGTGGAATCGCTCCCGACGTCGACGCGGGCGTGCGGGATGCGGGCCGCCATCACCGCGATCGCGTCGGGGTTGGCGTCGACGAGGTCTGCGCGGCGGCCGAGCGCCGAGGCGACCGCGCCGGTGGTGCCGCTACCGGCGAAGAGGTCGAGTACGCGGTCCCCGGGCCGGCTGGAGGCCTGCACGATGCGACGGAGGATGCCCTCGGGCTTCTGTGTCGGGTAGCCGGTCTTCTCGCGGCCCGTGGTCGGGACGATCGTGTGCCACCAGACGTCGGTGGGGAGCTTCCCCCGGGCGGCCTTCTCCGGCGTCACGAGCCCCGGCGCCATGTAGGGCTCCCGGTCGACCGCGTCGGAGTCGAACCAGTAGGTCGCCGGGTTCTTGACGTACACGAGGATCGTGTCGTGCTTGGTGGGCCACCGGCGCCGGGATTTCGCCCCGTAGTCGTAGGCCCAGATCAGCTCGTTGAGGAACCGCTCGCGGCCGAAGAGCGCGTCCATCAGCACTTTGGCGTAGTGCGCCTCGCGGTAGTCCAGGTGCAGGTAGAGCGTGCCGTCGTCGGCGAGGAGCCGCCAGGCCTCCCCCAGCCGCGGCTCGAGCCAGCCCCAGTAGTCGTCGAACCGATCGTCGTAGGCTCGCAGGTCGCCGCGGAGGCGCTCGTACTCTCGTCCGTGGAAGCCGCGCCGGACCACCGGCGGCTCCTCGCGCCGTTCAGAACTCCTCGGAACCGCGCCCTGGTGCGGCGATTCGGCCCCGGAGGGAGCCTCTACGTGCCGATCTTGAGGAGTTGTGAACGACGGACCATCGGCATCGGGCGAGAGCGCGCCGGCATCGGGCGAGGCCGCGGCGGCGTCGGCGTCCGCGCCGGCATCGGGCGAGGCGGCGGCGTCGTCGGGCGACGGCGCGGCGGCGTCGGGCGGCTCCGCGATGCGCCAGACGGCGGTCTCGACGGCACGACGCTGGGCGCGGCCGGTGTTGAACGGCGGGTCGAGATAGACGAGCGTGTAGGCGCCCGATTCGAGCCCGCGTGCCACCTCGAGATTGTCGCCGTGGTGGATGACGACCTCTCCCGGTCCGTCCTCTTCGGCGGTCACGGCACCCGGTGCAGCCACGCGTCGGTGGCGAACTTCGACGCCACGAGCTTCTCGGCCTCGGCGTACTCCTCCGCGCTGATCGTGCCCCGATCGGCGCCGTAGAGGCTGGTGAAGGTGGATGCGAGGCGTTCCAGGATCTCCTCGCGCGACAGACCCGTCTGCCGCCGGAGGGGATCGACGCGCTTGGCGGCCGAGACGGTTCCCTTGTCGCTGAGCTTCTCCCGCCCGATGCGCAGCACGTCGGTGAGCACCGCGCCGTCCATGTCGTAGGAGAGCGTGGCGTGGTGGAGCACGCCGCCGTTGGCCAGCCGCTTCTGGGCGGCGCCGCCGATCTTGCCCTGCGGCGAGGCGATGTCGTTGAGCGGCTGGTAGGTCGCCTCGACCCCCATGCCGCGCAGCGCCTGCAGCACCCAGTCGTCGAGGAAGGCGTACGAGTCGGCGAAGGTCATGCCGGCCACGAGCGTGGCGGGCACGTAGAGCGAGTAGGTCACGATCGATCCGGCGCCCATCAGCATCGCCCCGCCGCCGGAGATGCGCCGCACGACATCGAAGCCGTGGCGCACGGCCCCCTCGGGGTCGACCTCGTTGCGGAACGACTGGAACGATCCGATGACGACGGCCGACTCGTTCCACTCCCACAGCCGCAGCGTGGGGCGACGGCGCCCGTCGCCGACACGCGTGGTGAGCACCTCGTCGAGCGCGAGGTTCATGCGCGGCGAGACGGGCGGCTCGTGCACGACCTCCCAGTCGAAGTCCTTCCAGCCGGGAGCCGTGACCAGCGCGCGGCGCACCGCCGTGCCGACCGCCTCCGGGGTGAAGCCGAGCAGCTGGGCCCCCTGCGGCAGGGCGCCCCGAACCGCCGCGGCGATGGCGGCCGCATCCGTCTCGGCCGGGAGCCCGTTGACGGCGGCGTCGATGTCGTCGAGCGCCGTGTCGGGCTCGAGGAAGAAATCGCCTGCGAGATGGAATCCGCTGATGCGGCCGTCGACCACCTCGAGGTCGACGACGACGAGCTTTCCGCCGGGGACCTTGTATTCGCCGTGCACGGGTGCCAGCCTACGGCGCCCGGCCGTCGGCCCGCGAGGACGACTCGTCCGGTATAGTCCAATTGGGCTAATCGATTCGGAGTATTCATGACCGCGCGCCGACTGACGCCGCTGAGCCTGATGGTGCTCGCCCTCCTCGATGAGGACGACATGCATCCGTACGAGATGCTGCGCCTGATGAAGCAGCGACACGACGACCGCATGCTCAGCGTGACCAACGGGACGATGTACCACACCGTCGCGCGACTGCAGCGCGACGGTCTGATCGCCGAGGTCGGCGTCGACCGCGAGGGGAATCGGCCGGAGCGCACCACGTACACGCTCCTGCCCTCCGGCGGCGACGCGATGCGATCGTGGCTGCGGGACGAGCTCGAGCGGATCGATCGTCCCGGCGACTTCCGGATCGCCCTGTCCGAGGCCCACAACCTGCCGCGCGATGAGGTGCGGGATCTGCTGACGCGCCGGCTCGCACGGCTCACGCAGGACCTCGCGGAACTGGAGGAGAGCCTCGCCGCCGCCCGGCGGGTTCCCGTCGACGAGCAGTTCCTCGTCGAGGACGACCGCGAACGGGCCCTGTGCGTGGCCGAGACGATCTGGCTGGCGGACTTCCTGGGACGCCTGCAGAATCCGCAGCTGCCCTGGGGCCACGCCGCCGCCGGCAAAAAGAGCGATCACTATCTCGCTCAGCGGAAGGCGGCGCGCGAATGACCCAGACCCACGCACGAACCGGCGCAGTCGACACACGCCCCCGGAGCCCGTGGCCGGCGCTGTGGGCGCTGATCATCGGGTTCTTCATGATCCTCGTCGACACCACCATCGTCGCCGTCGCGAACCCGGCCATCAAGGCCGCCCTCGACCCGGGCACCGCCAACCTCGACAACGTCGTGTGGGTCACCAGCGCCTACCTGCTCGCGTACGCCGTGCCGCTGCTCATCACCGGACGCCTCGGCGACCGGTTCGGCCCGAAGAGCATCTACCTGAGCGGTCTCGCGCTGTTCACCCTGGCGTCCCTCGCGTGCGGCCTGTCGCCGACGCTCGGCGCGCTCATCGCGTTCCGCGCGGTGCAGGGGCTGGGCGCGTCGATGATGACCCCGCAGACGATGGCGGTGATCACCCGCACCTTCCCGGCCGGTCAGCGCGGCGCGGCGATGGGGCTGTGGGGCGGAACATCCGGCGTCGCGATGCTCGTCGGCCCCTTGGCGGGCGGCTTCCTCGTCGACGGCCTCGGGTGGGAGTGGATCTTCTTCATCAACATCCCCGTCGGCATCGTCGGGTTCGTTCTGGCATGGATGCTCGTGCCCGACCTCGGCAGGCAGCCGCACCGCTTCGACGTGGTCGGCGTCGTCCTGAGCGCCACCGCACTGTTCCTCATCGTCTTCGGGCTTCAGGAGGGTGAGGCGTATGACTGGGCGCCGTGGGTGTGGGTGATGATCGGCGCCGGTGTCGTCGTGCTCGGGCTGTTCCTCTGGCAGCAGAAGCTCACACGGGGCGAGCCCCTCGTGCCGCTGGGACTGTTCGGCGATCGCAACTTCGCGCTCGCCAGCGCCGGAGTCGCCATCGTCGGGTTCACCGTCACGAGCATGTCGCTGCCGCTGATGTTCTTCATCCAGCTCGCCCGGGGACTCTCGCCGACGCAGGCGGCCCTGCTGCTCGTGCCGACGGCCGTGTTCGCCGGCGTGCTCTCCCCGTTGGCCGGACGCCTGCTCGACCGCGTCGATCCGCGCGCTCTCCTGGTGCCGGGACTGCTGACGGTCACGGGCGCCCTCGTGTTGTATGCCGCGCTCATGAACATGGACACGCCGGTCTGGGCGTTCCTCATCCCGGCGGCGATGATGGGGATCGGCAACGCGGGCATGTGGGGACCGCTCGCGACGACGGCCACCCGCGATCTTCCGCGCCATCAGGCGGGGGCGGGCGCCGGGATCTACAACACCACCCGCACCGTGGGATCGGTGCTCGGATCATCGTCGATCGCGGCGATGATGCAGCTGAGCCTCGAGCACAGCTGCCCGCCGGATCGGCTGCGGGTGACGTCGCCGCCGCCACCGAGCTCCCCGCCGACCTGGCCGGCCCGTTCGCCACCGCGATGGCCCAGTCGATGCTGCTTCCCGCCGCGGTCATGGCGCTCGGCGTCGTGGCCGTCTGCTTCCTCCGGCGCCCGGATCACCTGCGCACCCGATAGCCACGGAACGGGCCTCCCAGCCGCCTCGAGCGTCGGCGTGCTACCGTCGTGGTGCGGCTTCCTGCCGCTGCGTCGACGATACGCTTTCCGGCCTCCCGAGCCGCGACTTCTTCTCGATCGGCGAACCGATGCGCGATCCCGCGCCGTCGCCCACCCCGCGCCCCGCGACTTCTCGCGTGCCGCGCTCTGTCAGAAAGCACTCCCCCATGTCCTCCTTCCTCGCTCTCGGCGTGCCCGAGACCCTCGCCTCCTCCCTCGCCTCGCGCGGCGTGACCGAGCCGTTCCCGATCCAGCGCGACACCCTGCCCGACGCCCTCGCCGGCCGTGACGTGCTCGGCCGCGGCCGCACCGGCAGCGGCAAGACGATCGCGTTCTCGCTTCCGATGGTCGCGCGCCTCTCCGGCGCGAACGCCGCCCGCCGCACCGGCGGGCACCCGCGCGGACTGGTCCTCGCCCCCACGCGCGAGCTCGCCTCGCAGATCGCGGCGACCATCAAGCCCCTCGCCGATGCGACCGGCCTGACGGTCACCACCGTCTTCGGCGGCGTCAGCCAGCGTCCGCAGGCCGACGCGATCCGCGCCGGCGTCGACATCGTCGTGGCCTGCCCCGGTCGCCTCGAGGACCTCATGCAGCAGGGCATCGTCAAGCTCGACCGCATCGAGGTCACGGTGCTCGACGAAGCCGACCACATGGCCGACCTCGGATTCCTGCCCGGCGTGACCCGCATCCTCAAGGCCACGCCGCAGGGTGGTCAGCGCATGCTCTTCTCGGCCACCCTCGACCGTGGCGTCGACACCCTCGTGTCGAAGTTCCTCCAGAACGAGGTGCGTCACTCCGTCGACGAGTCCTCGGTGCCCGAGGGCACGATGATCCACCGCGTCTTCGTCGCGGCCGACGCCGAGGCCAAGACCGCCCTCGTGCGCCGCATCGCCTCGGGATACGGCCGCCGCATCCTGTTCACCCGCACCAAGCACCAGGCGAAGAAGCTCGCCAAGCAGCTCACCGCGGCCGGCATTCCCGCCGTCGACCTGCACGGCAACCTGTCGCAGAACGCGCGCGAGCGCAACCTCGCCGCCTTCGGCGCGAACCCGGATGCCGGCGGCGTGCGCGTGCTCGTCGCCACCGACGTCGCCGCACGCGGCGTGCACGTCGACGGCGTGGAGCTCGTCGTGCACGTCGACCCGCCCGTGGAGCACAAGTCGTACCTGCACCGCTCCGGCCGCACCGCACGCGCGGGTGCCGACGGCGTGGTCGTGACGATCGCGCTCGAGGCGCAGCGCCGCGAGGTGAAGGACCTGCTGCGGAAGGCGCAGATCACGGCGGCCCTGGAGCCGGTCGACGCCGCGCACGCGACCGTCGCCGAGCTCGTCGGGGAGTCCGCCCCCGCGGTGAAGCCCGCCCCTCCGGTCGCATCGACCGGTGGACAGAAGCAGTCCGGTGGCGGCCAGAAGCGCGCGGGCGGCCAGAGCCGCTCGGCTCGCGGCGACAAGCCCGCGGCCGGCCACGGCGGCGCCGTGCACGGTCAGCGTCAGCGGGCGGGCGCCCAGGGGTCGGCCGCGGCGCACAACCCGGCCGAAGCGCCGTCGAACCGTCGGCGCCGGTCGCGCCGCGGCGGGCGCGGACGCTCGGGCGCGGCGCGCGGCGGCAACGTCGCGAACTGATCGGCGGCTCGACGCGCGTCAGACCCGCACGGGGAAGCGCGCGTCGAGCCATGCCGAGAGGTCGGCTCGCACCTCGGCCTGGGCCACGTCGTTGAAGACCTCGTGGCGGATGCCGGGGTAGACCAGTGTCGTGACATCGCCGAACCCCGACCGACGCCGGTAGGCATCCGCCAGGCGATGCACGCTCTTCGGACCCCCCACGGTGTCCTCGCTCCCGACCAGCATCAGTGTCGGAATGTCGCGCGCCAGACCGCGCTTCGGCCGCGACAGCACCTGGAGGGTGTTCCAGGGACCGAACAGCTGCAGCATCGGCGTGGCCGTGGTGAGCGGATCGTCGAGGAACGCGGCGCCGGTCGCGGGGTCGGACGAGAGCCACTCGACGCCGGTCGCATCCGGACCGCTCCACGGCTTGTTCAGCGGGCCGGAGTTGAGGGTGCCGGGCCACGGCAGCGCGGAACCCGACAGCACCAGACCGTCGTAGGCGGTGGGATGCGCATTGACGAGCTTCTGCGCGAGGAACGACCCCCACGAGTGGCCGAGCAGAACCAGCGGCAGACCGGGGTTCTCGTCACGGATGAGCCGGGTGAACCGCCACAGCGCGTCGACGGCGGCGCGATGTCCGCCCTTGCCGAGGCGGCCGAGCTTGCCGGAGCCGCCGTGCTGACGGAGGCCGGTGCGGCCGTGCCCGCGGTGATCGTCGGCGTACACGGTGAAACCGTCGGCGGTGAGCGCCTCGATGAGGGCGGCGTAGCGGCCGGCGTGCTCGCCGACGCCGTGCAGCAGCTGCACGACTCCGCGGGCCGGCGTGCGGGCGGCGTGCACGTCGTAGACGATCGCGACCCCGTGTGCGTCGATGAACTCGGGCATGGGCCGAGTCTAGGCGCAGCACGTCCGCCGACATTCCTTTAGCAGGACTAATGAGCTATGCTAAAGAACCGCATGGACTCTCCCGAAACACCCACCACCGCCCCAGCAGCCGTTCACGCCGACGAACTCGAACGCGACATCTCCGCCGCCGACTTCCGCATGGCGACCTTCCGCTTGGCCCGACGCCTCCGCGCAGAACGCGCGATCGACAGCATGAGCGACGGCCAGTTCGCCGTGCTCGCCGCGCTCAAGGTCCACGGCCCGCACACGCTGAGCGAGCTGGCCGAGCGCGAGCGCGTGACGGCTCCGTCGATGAACCGCACCGTGAACTGCCTCGAAGAGCTCGGATTTCTCAGCCGCACCGCGGATGAGACCGACCGCCGCAAGGTCAACATCGCCCTCACCGGCCCCGGACGCGACGTCGTCGATGAGACCGTGCGCCGGCGCGACGCGTGGCTCGATCACGGCCTCGCCTCACTCACCCCCGCGCAGCGGCGCACGCTCGCGGCCGCATCCGAGATCATGAAGGAGCTGGCCGCACGATGAGCATGTTCCGTTCCTTCTCGGTCTTCAACTACCGCGTGTGGTTCATCGGCGCCCTGGTGTCGAACGTGGGCCAGTGGATGCAGGCGACCGCCCTCAGCTGGGTGGTGCTGACCGTGCTCACCGACAACGACGCCGGCGCGATGGGGGTCACCATGGCGCTGCAGTTCGGTCCGCCGCTGCTGCTGGTGGGGGTGACCGGATGGGTCGCCGACCGCTTCGACCGGCGGCGCCTGCTGATGATCACGCAGGGGGCCCTCATGCTGCTCGGCGGCGCGATCGGCCTCCTCATTCTGGTCGGGGCGATGTCGCTGCCGCTGATGTACGGCTTCGCGCTGGTGCTCGGCATCGTCGCCGCGTTCGACAACCCCACCCGGCAGGCGTTCGTCTCCGACCTCGTCGCCCGCGAGAACGCCTCGAACGCGATCGCGCTGAACGCGGCATCCTTCAACTCCGCCCGCATGCTGGGCCCCGCCGTCGCGGGCGTCGTGATCGTCGCGGTCGGCACCGGCTGGGTGTTCGTCATCAACGCCCTGACCTTCGTCGGGATGATCGCCGCGCTCGCGATCATCCGCCCCGATGAACTGGTCCCGCGCGCGAAGGCCCAGGGCCGGGCGCGCCTGGCCGACGGCTTCCGCTACGTCGCGCGCCGCAGCGATCTGCTGGTGACGTTCGTGATCGTGTTCATCATCGGCGCGTTCGGCATGAACTTCCCCATCTACGCCTCCACGATGGCGATCGAGTTCGGCCAGGAGGCCGACGGCTTCGGTCTCCTGAGCTCGATCCTCGCCGTGGGCTCCCTGACGGGCGCGCTGCTGGCCGCGCGCCGCGACCGCGCCCGCTTCCGCATCATCCTGTTCGGTGTCGGGCTGTTCGCCGTCTCCGCGGCGGTGGGCGCCTACATGCCCGTGTACTGGGCGTATGCCATCACGCTCATGTTCCTCGGGTTCTCGATCGTGACGATGCTCACGACGGCCAACGGCTACGTGCAGACGACGACGGAGCCGGCCCTGCGCGGCCGGGTGCTCGCGCTCTACATGGCGGTGCTCATGGGCGGCATGCCGTTCGGCGCACCCATCGTCGGCGCGGTCGTCGACGCGTTCGGCCCGCGCGTGGGCATTCTCGTCGGAGCGGGAGCCGGCGTGGTCGCCTTCTCGATCGGCCTCGTCTGGCTGCTGTCGTCGGGTCGTGTGCACCGCCACGAGGCTCGCCGTTTCCGCCTCACGATCGACGAGACCCGCCCACTGTCCGTGGTGCGGCCGACGCCGGAGGAGTTCAGCGAGCCGATCGCCCAGACGACGCCCATCCCGCTGACAGACGGCCGTGCGGCCCCGCGGCGCGGCCGCGCGGTCAGCCGACCGGAACCGGCGCCGCGCCGCCCGGCGCGTCCGGCACGACCTCACGCGGACTGACCAGGCGCCGCAGCACGATCGTGACGACGCCCGCCACGGCGCAGCCGGCGGCGATGATCGACAGCGTTCCGAACAGTCCGATCCCGGCCTGGAGCTGCGGGAAGAAGAACGTTCCCACCGCTGCGCCCGCCTTGCCGGCAGCGGCCGCGAAGCCGGCGCCGGCACCGCGCACCTCGACGGGGAAGACGGCGGTCGGCATCGCGAAGGTGGTCGCGTTGGGTCCGGCGTTCATGAACAGGTTGAACGCCGCGAAGGCGAGGGAGACGATCGCGAGCTGGAGCGCTGACTGCGCCATCAGTTCGGTCGCGCCGAGCACGACGAGCGCCCCCGCCATCACGAAGAAGCCCACGGACTGCATCGCGACCAGACCGAGTCGGCGCACGAGGAGGATCGCCGCGGCGAAACCGACGACGAGGAAGATGTCGAGCACCGCGGCACCCTCGGTCGAGACGATGTCGTCGGCGATGTAAGGGGTGTTCGCGGCGGATCCGAGCGCGAGTGCGGCGAGGATGGTCGGCGTGAACACGCCGACGCCGTAGGTCGCGATGTCCATGAGGAACCAGGGCGCACTCGTCAGCACGGTGGCGGCTCGGTGCCGAGCGGAGAAGAGGGCGCCACGGCGAGCGGACGGCACGGTGCGGGTCGCGGCGACGAGCACCGCGTGGCCCTCCGACGGGGACCTGTCGTGGAGCTCGCTGACCGTGACCGTCCGCCCCGCGAACGGGGAGAGCGCGGCGGCCGCTTCGAGATACTTCGCCTGCGACGCCAGCCACATGGGGCTCTCCGGCACCCCGCGCCGCAGGATCACGATCGCGGTGGCGGGGACGACGCCGGCGGCGAGCATCCACCGCCACGCCTCCGGGTGCGGGTCGAGCAGCAGCACGGCCAATCCCACGAGGGCACCCAGGAGCTGACCGACCGCCTGGAAGCTGAAGGCGCCGATGAGCAGCCGCGGCCGCAGCCGGCGGGGAGAGATCTCGGACACGTAGCTGGCGGCGATCGGGTAGTCGGCGCCGATTCCGACGCCGAGAAGGAAGCGGAAGGCGATGAGCCACCAGATGTCGGGGGCGAAGGCCGACGCCAGCGAGAACACGACGAACATGGCCAGATCGATCCGGAAGGCGATCTTGCGGCCGATCCGATCCGACAGCGGCCCCATGAGGGCTGCTCCCACGATCGCCCCGAGGACGGCGGCGCTCGTGAGCAGACCCGTCTCGAAGGGCGTGATGCTCCACTGCGCGACGATGAGCGGCGAGGCGACGCCGATGATGAAGAAATCGAAGCCGTCGAGCATGATGCCCATCGCCGACAGCCACCACACGCGGCGGTGCATCGGCCCGAACCTCAGCCCGTCGAGGAACCTCAGGGCGGTGTGCTCGCGCATGCCCGGCATCTTTCCGGCGGGACATGGCCGGCGAGGGATACGACACCTGAATGCCGCGTGAACACCCGGAGCGGCAGGCGTCCGCCGGGCGGCGACGATTCAGGCGTCTGCGAGGCGCGCGGAGGCCGTCGCCATGTGCAGCGCCATGGCCGACGCAGCGGCGTCGGCGTCGGCGCGCTCGAGAGCCGCGAGGATCGTGGCGTGCTCCTGGACCGCCACGCGAGCCGCGTCGGCGTCGTGGACCGCCCGGTCGGCGTAGACTCGCAGGAGGGAGCGCACGACGTCGAGCTGATCGACCAGCACGCCGTTCCCGGCCGCGGCGGCGAGGGCGAGGTGGAAATCGCGGTCCGCCGCGGCGAAGGCCCGAAGATCGTCGACCGACGCGCGCATCCGATCGACCGTTGCGCGCATGCCGGCCAGGGAGCTCTCGTCGACCCGCCCGGCCGCCAGGCGAGCGACGAAGATCTCCAGGCCCGAGCGCAGCTCGAGCAGCTCGGCGGTGTTCCGCTCGCCGATCAGCAGCCCCCACCGCAGCGTCTGCGGCAGCAGCTCGCTGGCCGTTCCACGCAGGTAGGTGCCCGAACCGGGACGCACGTCGACGATGCCGAGGATCTCGAGCGCTGCGAGCGCCTCGCGCACGGCGGAGCGGCCGACCTCGAGAGTCGCCGCGAGGTGGCGCTCCGGCGGGAGCCGCGTGCCGGCCGCGATGGATCCGCTCGTGAACAGGTCGAGCAGGCGCCGCGCGACCTCCGACACCGGCGAGCCGGCGGGCACGGCGGCGAGCGCCGATGCGATCGCGGCCGAGCGGTCGTCGGAGTAGGCGGGCATGGTGATCAACCTATCCGGTCCGATCATCGTGGGCGAAGATTGGTCCACCGGTTGTTTGCAATTGGTCAACCGGTTGTGGAAGATGGGGGTTGCGCACCCGCGCATCGATCATCGCTGTGAGGAGCCGCAATGACGCGACTGTGGAACGATCCGGCCGACTTCGCCGACGAGATGATCGACGGCTTCGTCGCTGCCAATGGCCGCTCGGTGCGACGCGTGACCGGCGGGGTCGTGCGCAGCACCGTCGTTCCCTCGGGCCAGGTGGCCGTCGTCGTCGGCGGCGGCTCGGGGCACTACCCCGCATTCGGCGGGCTGGTCGGTCCGGGTCTCGCGCACGGCGCGGCGATGGGCAACCTCTTCGCCTCGCCGTCGACGCAGCAGGTGTACGCGGTGGCGAAGGCAGCGGATGCCGGCGGCGGCGTCTTCCTCAGCTACGGCAATTACGCCGGCGACGTGCTCAACTTCGACGCGGCGCAGGAGCGCCTGCGCGCCGAGGGCATCCGATGCGAGACCGTCACGGTCACCGACGACGTCGCCAGCGCCCCCGCGGCCGAGGCGCACAAGCGTCGCGGGATCGCCGGGGACCTCACCGTCTTCCGCAGCGCGGCCGCTGCGGCGGAGGCCGGCGCCGATCTCGGCGAGGTCGCACGCATCGCCGCCCACGCCAACGCCCGCACCCGCTCGTTCGGCGTCGCCTTCAGCGGGTGCACCCTCCCCGGTGCCGGCGCACCTCTGTTCACCGTGCCCGAGGGACGCATGGCGATCGGCCTCGGCATCCACGGCGAACCCGGGGTGGACGAGGCGGCGATCCCCACCGCCGACGAGCTCGCCGACCTCCTCGTCTCTCGCCTGCTCGGCGAGATCCCCGACGGCGTGACGGTGCCGGGAGCGCGCGTGGTCCCGATCCTCAACGGGCTCGGATCGCTCAAGTACGAGGAGATGTTCGTCGTGTACCGGCGCATCGCCCGGCTGCTCGAAGACGCCGGGGTCGAGGTCGTCGACCCGCACGTGGGCGAGTACTGCACGTCGTTCGACATGGCCGGCACCTCGCTCACCCTCTTCTGGCTCGATGACGAGCTCGCCGGCCTCTGGGAGACGCCGGTCGACACCCCCGCCTACCGGCGCGGCTCGGTGGGTCCCGTCGCCCAGGCCGACGCGGCTGAGGTCGCCGACGGCGACATCGACGCCATCCCCGACGCCGACGACGCCTCGCGACGGGCCGCCCGGCTCGTCCACACGGCGCTTCGGACCCTCGTCGACACGATCGACACCCACGTCGACGAACTCGGCCGGATGGACTCCGTCGCCGGCGACGGCGACCACGGCATCGGCATGCAGCGCGGCTCGCACGCCGCCCTCGCCGCCGCCACGAACGCCGTCACCGCCGGCGCCGGGGCCCGCACGACGCTCGAGCGCGCCGCCGATGCGTGGTCCGATCGGGCCGGCGGCACCTCGGGCGCGCTGTGGGGCGTGATCCTGTCGTCGATCGCCACCGAGCTCGGCGACGCCGGCGCACCCGAGCCGACCGCCGTCGCGCGCGGGGTGGATGCGGCCGCTCGCGGCGTGATGGCCTACGGCAAGGCCGAGGTCGGCGACAAGACCCTCGTCGATGCCCTCGTTCCCTTCGCCGAGACGCTCACCGCACAGGTCGCCTCGCGCGACCTCGCCGCCGCGTGGACGGCTGCCGCGAAGGCGTCGACCGAGGCCGCCGCTGCGACGGCCGACCTCCTCCCCCGCATGGGCCGTGCGCGCACGCACGGCGAGCACAGCGTGGGAACCCCCGACCCGGGTGCGCACTCGCTCGCCCTGATCGCCAGCGCGGTGGGCGCGATGCTCGCCGATCCGACCCCCGAGGAGAACTGACATGTCCGACACCACACCGCTGCGCCTGATCATCGGCTGCGACGACGCCGGCTACGACTACAAGGAGATCCTCAAGAAGGACCTTGAACAGAACCCCGGTGTCGCGTCGGTGGTGGATGTCGGCGTCGATGCCGACGGGCACACCCCCTACCCCAAGGTCGCGATCGAAGCCGCGGAGCGCGTCGCGCGCGGCGAGGCGGACCGGGCCCTGCTGATCTGCGGCACGGGCCTCGGCGTCGCGATCGCCGCCAACAAGGTCGCCGGCATCCGCGCCGTCACCGCCCACGACTCGTTCTCCGTCGAGCGCGGCGTGCTCTCCAACGATGCGCAGGTGCTCACGATGGGTCAGCGCGTGGTCGGCATCGAGCTCGCCCGCCGTCTCGTGCGCGAGTGGCTCACCTACCGCTTCGACCCGAGCTCGGCCTCCGCCGAGAAGGTCGCCGTCATCGGCGCGTACGAGCAGACCGGATCCTGCTGATGACCGCACCCGTCACCGTCGGTGTGAGCCTGAAGACCTACTTCGGCAACGCCCGCGCGCGCGACTGGTTCGCTGAGGTCGCACCGCGACTGCAGGCCCACCCGGCGATCGCCGACGGTCGGGTGCGATTCTTCGTCATCCCCACCTACCTGCAGATCCCGGCTGCGATCGAAGCGTTCGCGGCGACTCCGGTGCTCGTCGGGGCGCAGGATGTCTCCGCCCACCCGCCGGGCGCGTTCACGGGTGAGATCACCGCCGCCGAACTCGCCGAGGTCGGGGTTCAGGTCGCCGAGATCGGCCACGCCGAGCGCCGGCGGCTCTTCGGCGAGACCGACGAGGTCACGGCGAGCAAGGCCGCCGCGTCGCTCGAGCACGGCATGACCCCCGTGCTCTGCATCGGCGAGGATGCCCGCATGAGCGGCGCCGACGCGGCCTCCGCCAATCTCGACCAGCTCGCCGCGGACCTCGAGGGCGCTCCGGCCGGACCGGTCGTCGTCGCCTACGAGCCGGTCTGGGCGATCGGCGCCACCGAGCCCGCACCCGACGACCACATCGCGACCGTCACGCGCGCCCTGCGCGGCGCGATCGACGCCGACGCGGGCCGCGCCGGGAGCGTCGTCATCTACGGCGGATCCGCCGGGCCCGGCCTCCTCGCCCGCCTCGACGGCGCAGCGGACGGCCTCTTCCTCGGCCGCTTCGCCCACGATCCGGACAACCTGCTCGCCGTGATCGACGAAGCCGCCGCCCTCGCCGATGCCCGGAGCGCGTCGTGATCGGCCTGGGCACGTACGCCTTCTTCTGGCAGCACTCCGATCGGGTGCCCGCTCCGCTGTCGCTCGTCGACGCTCTCGAAGCGACTCGCGAGATGGGCGTCGAGCTGTTCCAGATCTGCGACTACGCCCCGCTGGAGTCGATGACCGCGCGCGACCTCGCCGACGCGGCAGCCGCCGCGCGCGACCTCGGCGTCGCGATCGAGCTGGGCACCAAGGGCATCGAACCCGATCGCCTCTCGCGCTTCCTCGAGCTCGCCGATGTCTTCGATGCCCGGCTGGTGCGGAGCATGGTGAACGGACCCACGACGCGCCCGACGCTCGCCGAGGCGGAGAGCGCGCTGCGGGCAGCGATCCCGGACTACGAAGCCGCCGGCGTGACCCTCGCGCTCGAGACGTACGAGCAGCTCCCGACCGCCGACCTCATCGGGCTCATCGAGCGCGTCGACAGCGACCGCCTCCGGATCTGCCTCGATCCGGCGAACGTCGTCGCGCGGCTGGAGTCCCCCCGCGCCTGCGTCGAGGCGACGGCGCCGTGGGTGAAGAACGTGCACGTGAAGGACTTCGCCTTCGCACGCCAGGCCGGCTGGGTCGGATTCACCTACGGCGGAGCCCGCATGGGTGAGGGCTTGCACGACTATGCGCACCTGCTGGAGACCGTCGGCCCGCGCGCGCGAGGCGTCAACGAGATCGTCGAGCACTGGCTGTCCTGGCAGGGCGACGCCGAGACCACCATCCGAACCGAGCGGGAATGGACCCGCAACACCGTCGACTACCTGAGGAGCACGTCATGAGCACCACCGCCGAGACCACGACCACGTACAAGATCGCCGTCATCGGCGCGGGCGGCAAGATGGGCATGCGCGTGTCCAACAACCTCGTCCGCACCGACCACACCGTCTGGTACGTCGAGACCTCGCCCGCCGGGCAGCAGCGCACCCTCGACGCGGGCCGCGAGCTGTCGGATGCCGCGACCGCCGTCGCCGACGCCGACATCGTCGTGCTCGC
The DNA here is from genome assembly GCF_042846595.1 of Microbacterium sp. MTN4-26. Lineage (NCBI taxonomy): Bacteria > Bacillati > Actinomycetota > Actinomycetes > Micrococcales > Microbacteriaceae > Microbacterium > Microbacterium sp. MTN4-26. Next base: position 18,589 of record NZ_BTGO01000006.1, on the reverse strand, counting down.
CGTGCCCGACCTCGCCCTCGGGCCCGTCACCGCCGACCTCGTGCCGCAGATGAAGGCCGGGGCGATCGTGCTGACGCTCGACCCCGCCGCCGCATACGCGGGGCTGCTCACCACGCGCGACGACGTCGTCCAGGCCGTCGCGCACCCCTGCCACCCGTCCGTGTTCCTGGAGCGCACGACCAAGGAGGAGTGGGCCGACACCTTCGGCGGCATCGCCGCCCCGCAGGACGCGATCGCCGCCGTCGAGAGCGACGACCCCGCACACAGGGAGATCGTCGAGGCGACCGTCCGCGCGATCTACGCTCCCGTCATCGACGTGCACTTCGTCACCGTCAAGCAGCTCGCCCAGCTCGAGCCGACTCTCGTCGAGACCGTCGCCTGCATGATCGGGTCGCTGCTGAACGAGGCGCTCGACGAGGCGATCCACACCATGGGCGTGCCGGAAGCAGCCGCGCGGAGCATCCTCTACGGGCACACCCAGGTCGCTCTGGCCAACGGCCTGCGCGGCGACAACCCGTTCAGCGACGCGTGCCTGATCGCGATGGACTACGGCCGCGAGTCGATCATCAAGGACGACTGGAAGAAGATCTTCCGCGACGACGAGCTCGACAAGAACCTGGCGCGCATGCTGCACCTCGACCGCATCCAGCGCTGACCGCCGACATACTGAGGAGCACCATGACTCGACTCGAGGGAAAGACCGCGCTGATCACCGGAGGCGCGCTCGGCATCGGGCTGGCGGTCGCGCAGCGATTCGCCCGCGAGGGCGCGCGTGTCATCCTCGCCGACCGCAACGGCGACGGCGCCGCGGCCGCGGCGGCGGAGATCGGCGAGAGAGCCCGCGCGGTCACGATGGACATTTCGGACGAGGCCGCCGTCGCGGCGGCGTTCGCCGCGGTGGAAGCCGACGGCTGGGCACCGGATGTGGTCGTCGCCAACGCCGGCGTGCAGCTGTTCGGGCAGGACGCGCCCATCGCCGACCTCGACCTCGAGGTCTGGCGTCGCACGGTCGACATCAACCTCACCGGCACCTTCCTCACGGTCAAGCACGCGGTGCGCACGATGCTCGCCCACGGCGGCGGGTCGATCATCCTCACCGGAAGCCCCACCGCGATCAACGGCGAGGGCAAGGACTTCACCGCGTACAGCGCGTCGAAGGCCGGGATGCACGGCCTCGGCCGCACCGTCGCGGCGGCGTATGCCGATCGCGGCATCCGCGTGAACACGGTGCAGCCCGCCTACACCGAGACACCGCTCGTCGCCGCCATCAGCGACGACCCGGAGTCCCGCGCGGCGATCGTCTCGCGCATCCCCATCGGACGGGCCGGCACTCCGGACGACGTCGCGGGGATCATGGTCTACCTCGCCAGCGACGACGGCGCGTTCGCCACCGGCGCGACCTTCCAGGTCGACGGCGGCATGACCTCGCTCTGATGGCCTCGTCGCTGAGCGCGCTGTGGGCCGAGACCTCCCGCGCGTGGACGAGCGGGCGCTGGAGCGCCGAGCTGCGCGGCGACGAGATCGCCGACCTCGCCGTCGACGGCGCCGTCGTGCTGCGCTCGGTGCGCGCCGTGGTCCGCGATCGCGACTGGGACACGGCGGCGCTCACCGTCGACGAGGTGATCGAGCGCGAGGGCGGGCTCACGATCCGGGTTCACACCCGCGAACTCGGCGCCGACCTGACCGGCCAGGTGCGGGTGGATGCCGCCGGCGACACGGTGACCGTCGCCCTCGACCTGCGCGCGGCCGCCGACTTCGAGACCAACCGCACGGGCCTCGTCGTGCTGCACCCGGCCACGCTCGCCGGTGCCGCGATGCGGATAGACCACACCGACGGCTCGTCCGAGGCGAGTGCCTTCCCGGTGAGAATCAGCCCGCATCAGCCGGCCTTCGACATCGCGGGACTGTCGTGGGAGGGTCGCGGCGGCGACGTGGCGTTGCGGTTCCACGGCGACGTGTTCGAGATGGAGGACCAGCGCAACTGGACCGATGCGTCGTTCAAGACCTACAGCCGGCCGCTCTCGCTGCCCTTTCCGTACCGACTCGCCGAGGGGGAGACCGTCTCGCAGGCCGTCACCGTCTCCGTCACCTCGGGCCCCGGTGAATCCGCACGCCCCGACCGCGACGTCGTGATGCTGGGCGATCCGGTCAGGATGCCGCTCCTGGCCGTGTCGGCGTCGACGGCACCGGATCCGGCTCCGCAGCTGCCGGCGATCCCGTGGGCCGCAAGCCTCGTCGAACTCGACCTCGCCTCGCCGACATGGCGGGCGGCGCTCGATCGTGCGGCGGCGTCGGACCGGCCGCTCGACGTGCGCTTCATCCTCGCCGATGCCGAGCCGCTCCTCATCGAGGCCGCGGCGGGTGAGCTCGCCGGCCTCGACCTCGCCCGTGTCACGGCGTTCTGGCCGACGGGCGACGCGCGGCTCGTGTCGGACACGGCCGCCGTCGCGCTCGTGAGGGCTGCGCTGCGCGACGCCGGGATCACCGCGTTCCTCGCCGGCGGGGTGCGATCGCACTTCACCGAGCTCAACCGCGAGCAGCATCGGCTCCCCGAAGGGCTGGACGGCATCGTCTTCAGCAGCACACCGCTGTTCCACAGCCTCAGCACGGCGCAGCTGACCGAAGCGGTCGCCATGCAGCGCCTGGTCGCCGAGCAGACCGTCGAGATCGCCGGCGGCGGCGCCGTGCACATCGGGCCGATCTCGCTGCGACCGCATGTCAACGACGTGGCGACCACTCCACCGCCGATGTCCGCCCACGGCGACCTGCGCGACGGCTACGGGCCGGCGCTGCTGGATGCCGCCGACCCCCGGATGGATGCGCCCGAGCTCGCGGCCTGGACGCTCGCGAGCGCAGCGGCCTTCACCGCGCCCGGCGTCGCGACACTCGCCTACTTCGAGGAATGGGGGCCGCGCGGGGTGTTCCGCGCCGACGGCTCCTCACGGCCGGTGACCGAGGCGATCGAGATGCTGGCCGCGCTTCAGGGCCGCGTCGTCGCGACGGGCGGAACCGCAGATGGCCTCGTGTGGGCGATCCGCGATGTCGAGGCCGGAGAGGTCGTCGTCGCGAATCTGGATGCCGCCGACCGCGTGGTGCGCGTCGGCGACGCCGCCGTCACGGTGCCGGCGCTCTCGTGGCGCCGAACCGCGGCATCCTAATCCGGCATCCTGACGCGCCCGCGCGGAGGAGATCACGGCTGCCGAGGACGGAACGCCGTCCGCAGATCCTCTCCAGGCGGGACCTCCTCTTCAGGCGCGTGACCACCGCCAGTCTGCGCACCTTCCGTGTACACGTCAGGGCAGGGAGATATCGACCGGGGTGAAGCCGTCCGCGGCGACCGACACCGAGACCGGACCCTCGCCCACGCGGCGGACGACCGCGAGGGCGCGCCCGTCGAAGGTCGTGCAGGACGGCCCGGCGAAGCCCTCCTCCGTACGCGCGCGACCGGTTCCGAGTCCCGCGATCTCCGCGGCGCCGGTCACCTCGACCGTCACGCGCACATCCCGATCGCACGGAACGATCCCCGCTCCGTCGGCGAGCGAGATGTCGACGAAGGACAGCGGACCCGCGAGGATCTCCTCCTCCATATCGACATGCAGCTTGACGTCACCGCTTGCGGATGCCAGGGCGTGCGTGCCGATGACGGTCCCCTCACGGCGGGCTACCGCGGTGAGCTCCCCGGGCGCATAGCCGACCTCGAACCTCGCCACGAGGTCTCGCACCCGGCCGACCGGCTCGAGCCCGAGCGACCGCCCGTCGAGGAGCAGCTCCACTTCGTCGGCGTCGGCGTAGACGTCGACCGTCACCGGTGCGCCCTGCGGCGCGTCCCACGACCAGCTCGCGACCACGTCATCCCATGACCACGGCGTCTTGGCCGTCGGGCGACCGTGGTGCTGCGGGCGGTGGACGGCGATGTAGGGATCGCGACGCAGCCCGAAGGCGATCTCGCGGTAGAACGACGCCGGAAGCCGGTGCCCGGTGATGTCGATGTCTCCGCAGTCGGCCAGCAGATAGGGGTAGGGGCCGGCGGTGCCGGTCGGCACGTAGCCGTCGACGTCGGTGTAGTCGACGCGCCCGATCCCCGCCTCGCCGATGTAGTCCCACCCGGTCCAGGTGAAGTCCCCGATGACGTGCGGAAGCTCGGTGACCAGGCGCCACAGCTCGGCGATGCGATCGGGAAAGGTCTCCGACCCCACGATCACCCGGTGCGGGTGATCGTGGGCATCCTGCCGGTAGCGGGAGTCGGCGTAATTGAAGCCGACCACATCGAGCACGGAGGCAGACTCCTCGATCGAGCGGGAGATCGCCTCCGAGGCGTTCGCCGCGGCCATCTGTGCGCCCATGTTGGCCATCATCGTGTTCGGATCGGCCGCGTCCTCCTCGGCGGCAGCCATCGACTCGGCGACCGCGTCGAGGTTGGCGATGATGCCGTTGATCCCGTTCGTGACGTACCGCGACGGATCGAGCGAACGGAACTCCTCCGCGATGCGACGGCCCCACGCCGCGCCGAGGGGACGGCCGAGTTCGAGGATCTCGTTGCCGATCGAGTACATGATCACGCTCGGGTGGGCGCGGTCCTTCGCGACCAGAGCCGCCACCTCCTCGCGCCAGGTCGACGGAAAGGCGAGAGACGAGTCGAAGGCGGTCTTCGAGCGGGTCCAGACGTCGGTGAGCTCGTCCATCACGAGCATGCCGTGGCGATCGCAGGCTTCGAGCACCGCTCGCGAGGCGGGGTTGTGCGCACTGCGGATCGCGTTGAACCCGGCGTCCTTCAATCGCCGGATGCGGCGGTCCTCCGCCGCGGCGTCACCTGCCGCGCCGAGGACGCCGTTGTCGTGGTGCACGCAGGCTCCCCGAAGGTCGACGCGCGCGCCGTTGATGCGCAGACCCCGGAGCGGATCCAGCTGAAGGGTGCGGATGCCGGTGACGACGCTGGCCCGGTCCAGGCGCGCACCGTCGGTCTCGTCGTCGAGCGTCGTGTCCACGGTGTAGAGGTGCGGCGACTCCGGACCCCACAGCTGCGGATGGAGCACGGCCACACGGGCGCGAGCCGTGCCGGTCTCGCCGGGCGCCAGCGTGAGCGGCACCGAGACGGCGGCGACCGAGACCCCGCGCGGATCGTGCACCTCCCACGCGACCCGCGTGGTGCGCGTGCGCCGCGTGGTGTTGACGACATCGGTCGACAGCGCGAGCATCGCCCGCTCCGCATCCACGTCTGCCGCCTCGGCGCGGACCCCGTCGAGGACGATGTGAACCGGGTCGGCGACGACGAGGTGCACGGGTCGGTAGATGCCGGCGCCGGTGTACCAGCGGCTGTCCTTGTGCACGCGCGCCTCGACGGTGAGACGGTTGGTCTCCCCGAATCGGAGGTGTCCGTCCAGGGAGACGGTGAAGGCGGAGTATCCGCCGGCGTGGTGGGCGGCGAAGTCGCCGTTCACGCAGACGACGGCGTCGCGGTAGACGGCCTCGAATTCGACGAGCACCGTCTTCTCGCGCCACTCGGCGGGGGCGTCGAACTCGACGGCGTACTCGAAGACGCCGCCCGGGATGTAGCCGGCGTGGACCCCCTGCTCCGTGCGCGGGTCACGGGCGAGGTCCCGCAGGGCGTCATGGGGAAGCCGGACCGGTCGCGGGGCGGTCGAGGCATCGGGCCGCTCGAAGGCGCCGAGCTTCGGTCCGACCGTCCAGGAACCGGGGAAGGACGTGCGGATCATTCGGCGGGGACCTTTCCGTCGAGGAACGATTCGAGCGACTCGAGATCGAATCCGCTCACGATGGTGCGGAAGTAGCGGGCGAGTTCGTCTGCCATGTCGACCACGGTGCGATCCAGCAGCCACTGCACCTGCAGGCCGTCCATGAGCGAGATCGTCGCGATCGCCGCAGCGGTCGGCGTCGTCGCCGAGGACAGCCGGCCCTCCTCCGCGATCTGATCGAACGAGCGGGTCACCTCGCGCCGCGTCCACTCGTAGCGGTTGAGGAAGTACGCGTGGGCGGGATGATCGGCCGAGGTGGCCTCGGCCGACAGCGTGCAGTAGAGCTCGACGACCCCCGGTACGGAGGCGTTGTAGGCGGCGAGGCGCACGAGACCTCGAAGCCGCTCGATCCCGTCGACCTCGTTGAATCTCGTGATGTCGAAAGCGTGTTCGTCGCGACGGTCCAGCACAGCCATCAACAGTTCGCTCTTGTTCTTGAAGTGGTGAAGCAGGCCCGCTTCGCTCATGCCGACGCGCTGTGCGATCTCGCGCAGGGACCCCGCTCGGTACCCCGACTCTGCGAAGACGGCGAGAGCCGCGTCGAGGATCGCGGCACGCGTCGCCTCCGATTTCGCGTACTCGCCGCGGCGTTTGCGCGGCGGCGCCGCCGTCTTCGCGTTCGTCATCTGACCACCGTATCCCCGGCCTCAGCGCCCTCCTCGGCGCCGTGTCGAGGTCCCTTCGGTACCGTTCTATAACGAATTCCTAGCGACCGCTAGTTTTTTAGGCCAAAAACCTAGTGTGCGCTCGGAATTACTGTTACGGTCGCAGACAACCCGGCGATCCACAGGGGAATCGCCACGACCCGAAGGGGACCAAGGATGTTCCGATGGAAGGCCACAGCAGCCACATTCGCCATCGCGGCACTCGCACTGACCGGATGCTCGGGCGGAGGCTCGGACTCCGGGAACGGCGGTGACGCGAGCGGTGGAACACTCACGCTGGGCGCGGCGATCGAGCCGTTGACCCTCGATCCGTCCGGTGCCGAGTGGGGCAACCGCTCGCCGTACTACCAGGCGATGTACGACACGCTTCTGGTCGCGACCCCCGAGGGAACGATCGAGCCCTGGCTCGCGACCGCGTGGGAGTACAACGAAGACAACACCGTCCTCACCCTCACCCTGCGCGACGACGTCACCTTCAGTGACGGCAGCGAGATGACCGCCGACGTGGTCGTCGAGAACCTGCAGCGCTTCAAGGACGGCACCTCGCCCGACGCGTCGTACTTCGCGAACGTCGACACGTTCGAGGCGGTCGACGCCGGCACCGTGGCGATCAACCTCGTCGCACCCGACCCGTCGATGCTGAACTACCTCACGCGCGATGCCGGCCTCGTCGCCTCGAGCGAGGCCATCGCCGCCGGAGACCTGGCCACCAACCCGATCGGCTCCGGCCCCTACATCTACGACGCCGCCGCCTCGGTGCCGGGGACGAGCTATCGCTACACCGCGAACCCGGACTACTGGAACCCGGATGTGCAGCATTACGACGAGCTGGTGATCAACGTGCTCGGCGACGCCACGGCCCAGCTGAACGCGATTCGCGCCGGCGAGGCCAACGCCGTCAAGGTGTTCAGCAGCGAGAACCTCGCCGAGATCGAGGGAGCCGGCTGGACCATCAACTCCAACGAGCTCGACGTCGCCAGCATTCTGCTGATGGACCGCGCGGGCGAGATGAACGAAGCCCTCGGCGATGTGCGTGTGCGTCAGGCCATCAACTACGCATTCGACCGCGAGGGTCTCCTGCAGGCGCTGGAGAGCGGCTACGGCACCGTCACCGGCCAGATGTTCCCCGAGAGCTCGGCGGCCTACGACCCGGAGCTGGACGACTACTACGGATACGACCCCGAGAAGGCGCGCGAGCTGATGGCAGAAGCCGGCTATGCCGACGGCTTCACGCTGTCGCTGCCGAACTCCGCCCAGCTGGGCGCGACCACCTACACGCTGCACGAGCAGGCCCTGGCCGACATCGGCATCACCGTGGAGTACACCGATCCGGGAAGCAACTTCATCGCCGACTTCCTGGCGCCGAAGTTCCCCGCGGGCTACATCCCGCTGGAGCAGAACCCCGACTGGCAGCTCATCCAATTCATGGTCTCGCCCACCGCCATCTTCAACCCGTTCGGCTACCAGGACGACCAGGTGGACGCGTGGATCGAGGAGTTCCAATTCGGTGACCAGGCCACGCAGGACGAGGTCGCGGCGGAGCTGAACCGCTACCTGGTCGAGCAGGCGTGGTTCGCGCCGCTGTACCGCGTGCAGGGCAACTTCCCGTCCGACGCGGACACCGTCGTCGAGATGCTGCCGACCAACACCTACCCGGCCATCTACGACATCTACCCCGCCAACTGATCACCTCCGGGGTCCGCCCATGCGGGCGGGCCCCGGGAATCACACTGTCAAGGACGCTCAGCATGCTCACCTTCATCGTCCGGCGCCTGCTCGCCGGCCTGGTGCTCATCGTCGCGGTCTCGGCGGTCGCCTTCAGCCTGCTCTACGCGGGCGGCGGCGACATCGCCCGCCGGATCATGGGCCAGAACGCCTCCGAGGAGGTCGTCGCCCTCCGGGCTCAGCAGCTCGGTCTCGACCAGCCGCTGATCGTGCAGTACGGCAACTGGCTCACCTCGGCGCTCACCGGCGACTTCGGGGTGTCGTGGTTCACGAGCCAGCCGGTCACGGCAAGCCTGTCGAGCCGTCTCGCGGTGACCCTCACGCTCGTGGTGGGCACGACGATCGTCGCGGCCGTCGTCTCAGTCGTGCTGGGCGTCCTCGCCGCCCGCCGCGGCGGCTGGGTCGACGGGGTGGTGCAGTTCATCGCCGTCGTCGGCTTCGCCGTGCCGGGCTTCCTCATCGCCCTCTACCTCGTGCTGTGGTTCGCCATCGACCTCGGATGGTTCCGCGCCACCGGATACGTCCCCATCGGGGAGTCCTTCACCGGGTGGCTCTCCTCGGTCACCCTGCCCATCGCGGCGCTCTCGTTGAGCGCGATCGCGGCGGTGGCGCAGCAGGTCCGCGGATCCGTGATCGACGCCACGTCTCGTGACTACGTGCGCACACTCCGCGCCCGAGGCCTCAGCACGAACCGCGTCGTCTACAAGCACGTGCTGCGCAACGCCGGCGGCCCCGCCCTCGCGGTGCTGGCGGTGCAGTTCGTCGGCCTCCTCGGCGGCGCCGTGATCGTCGAACAGGTCTTCGCCCTGCCCGGCATCGGCCAGCTGACCGTCTCGGCCACCAGCTCCGGCGACATCCCCGTGGTGATGGGGGTCGTCGTCGCCACGGCGGTGATCGTCGTCGTCGTCAATCTCCTCATCGACCTCGCGCAGGCCGCTCTCAACCCGAAGGTGCGACTGTCATGACCGCCATCGACACCCCGCAGACCGTACCGACCCGCGGCACCGGGAACGCCCACATCATGCGGCGACTGCTGCGCCGACCGCTCGCCGTGGCATCGCTCGTCTTCCTCGCGCTCGTCGCGCTGGTGGCCGTCTTCGGCCCCCTCCTCGCCCCCTACGACCCCAACCAAGCATCCCTGTCGCTGATCCTCGCGCCACCCTCGCCCGAGCACCTCCTCGGCAACGACAGCGCCGGTCGCGACGTCTTCTCCCGGCTGCTCGCGGCCACGCAGGTCTCCGTCGCCGCCTCGCTCGTCGCCCTGATCACCTCCCTGATCATCGGCGTGGTCTCGGGCCTCATCGCGGGGTACTTCCACGGATGGTTCGACACCGTCGCCTCGTGGGTCACCTCGCTGTTCATGGCGCTTCCCGGGATCATCGTGCTGCTGGCCGTTCAGGCGGTCGTCGGCCCGTCGGTGTGGATCGCGATGCTCGTCTTCGGCGTGCTCATCTCGCCGGCCTACTTCCGCCTGGTCTACGCATCGGTGAATGCCGTGCGGAGCGAGCTCTATGTCGACGCCGCCCGCGTCGCAGGCCTCAGCGACATGCGCATCATCGGCCGGCACGTCTTCTCGGTCGTGCGCGCGCCGATCATCATCCAGTCGGCGATCGTGGCCGGCATCACCATCGCGATTCAGGCGGGCCTGGAATTCCTCGGACTCGGCGACCTCTCGGTGCCGACGTGGGGGCAGATGCTCAACGACGCGTTCCAGAGCATCTACCGCGCACCACTGCTGATGCTCTGGCCCGCGCTCGCGATCGCCCTCACGTGTATCGCACTGACCCTCCTGGCGAACGCGATGCGCGATGAGCTCGAGCGGACCATCCCCGTCCGACGTCGGCGTCGCCGCGCCGTGACAGGCGCGACGACCTCCATCGCGGCGGTGACGACGTCGATCTCCACCTCGGGTGGTGACCTCGCACTGGAGGACTCCGGCCCCATCCCGGTCGGCGGCGAGACCATCGTGCACGATGACGACACCCCCGGTCGCACGCTGCTTGCGGTCGACGACCTCCACGTCGCGTACGACCAATCGGATGGATCCGTCGTCGAGGTCGTGCACGGCGTGAGCCTGAAGATCCGGGCCGGCGAGGTGCACGGTCTGATCGGCGAGTCGGGATCGGGCAAGACCCAGACCGCGTTCAGCGTGCTCGGACTGCTCCCCCGCGGCGGTCACGTGTCGGGCGGGCGCATCGACTTCGATGGCAGCGACCTGACCGCAGCCTCGGAGAAGCAGTACACGGCGCTGCGCGGGACGCGCATGGGCTACATCCCCCAGGAGCCGATGTCGAACCTGGACCCGTCGTTCACGATCGGCAGCCAGCTGGTCGAGCCGCTCCGGGTCGGCCTCGGGATGTCCAAGAAGGACGCCACCGAGCGCGCACTCAGCCTGCTCGACCGGGTCGGCATCCCGAACCCGCAGCGCACCTTCGACGCCTACCCGTTCGAGGTGTCGGGCGGCATGGCGCAGCGTGTGCTGATCGCGGGCGCCGTGTCGACCGATCCCGACCTGATCATCGCCGACGAGCCGACCACGGCTCTGGATGTGACCGTGCAGGCCGAGGTCCTCGACCTTCTGCGCGACCTGCAGAAGGAGCGTGGAATGGCCATGCTGCTGGTCACCCACAACTTCGGCGTGGTCGCCGATCTCTGCGACCGCGTGACCGTGATGCAGCAGGGCCTGTTCGTCGAGTCCGGCCCGGTGCGCACGATCCTCGGCTCCCCGTCCCACCCCTACACGCAGTCGCTCCTCGACGCGATCCTCGACGAGGGCCCCGCCCGGCCGGCCTACGCCTCCCGTCAGGAAGGAGGCCGGGCATGACCGCGCCGCTGCTGGATGTGAAGGACCTCGTCGTGGAGTATCCCGGCAAGGGGTTCCGCGCCAAGCCGTTCCGCGCCCTGAAGGGCGTCTCGCTCGACATCCGGCCCGGCGAGACGGTGGGCCTGGTCGGCGAATCCGGGTCGGGCAAGACCACCCTCGGTCGCGCGCTGCTCGGGCTCGCTCCGGTCACCGAGGGGTCCGTCCGTTATGCCGGCCGCGACATCGGCCACCTCTCCCGCGGCGAGCGACGCGAGCTCTCCAGCGAGATCCAGGTCGTCTTCCAGGACCCGTACTCCTCGCTGAACCCCGCGATGACGATCGAGCAGATCCTGTCGGAACCGCTCACCGCCCGGGGCACCTCCGCCAGGGAGGCCAAGACGCGCGTGCGAGACCTCCTCGACCGCGTCGGCCTTCCGGACGGGGCGCGCTCACGGCTGCCCCGGGAGTTCTCCGGTGGCCAGCGGCAGCGCATCGCCATCGCGCGCGCCCTCGCGCTCGACCCGAAGCTCATCGTGTGCGACGAACCGGTCTCCGCGCTCGACCTGTCCACCCAGGCACGCGTGCTCGACCTCTTCATCGAGATCCAGGAGCGCACCGGCGTCGCCTACCTGTTCATCACCCACGACCTCGCCGTCGTTCGCCACATCAGCCACCGCGTCGCGGTGATGTATCACGGCGAGATCGTCGAGAACGGCGACGGCGACCAGGTGACCTCGCACCCGCAGCACCCCTACACCCAGCGCCTGTTCATGGCCGCCCCGCTGCCCGATCCCGACAAGCAGGAGCAGCGTCGCCACGAACGCGCCGCTCTGCGCGCCCAGGCCGAAGGAGAAGCCGCATGACTGCCCCCGCCACCACCGAGGTCGATCATCTCGTGCCGCTGCTGCAGCAGCTCACCCTCGAGGAGAAGGCGGCGCTCGTGCAGGGCGCGGACTTCTGGACGACGGTTCCGCTGCCGAGGATCGGCCTGCGCGCGATGACGCTCTCCGACGGCCCCGCCGGCGTGCGCGGTCCCCGCTGGGATGAGCGCGAGCCCTCGCTCAACCTGCCTTCGGGGTCGGCTCTCGCGGCCTCGTGGGACGACGCGCTCGCGTACCGGTACGGCGCCGCCGCGGCATCCGAGGCGCGCCGGAAAGACGTCGACGTCGTGCTCGGCCCGACGATCAACCTGCACCGCTCGCCTCTCGGCGGACGCCACTTCGAGTGCTTCAGCGAAGACCCCGAGCTCACGTCGGGACTCGCCGCCGCCTACGTGCGCGGCCTGCAGGACAACGGCGTCGCCGCCTGCCCGAAGCACTACGTCGCGAACGACTCGGAGACCGACCGCTTCACCGTCGACGTGCAGCTCGATGACCGCCCGCTGCGCGAGCTGTACCTCGCGCCGTTCGAGCGCGCGGTCGCCGACGCCGGCGCGTGGACGATCATGAGCGCGTACAACTCGGTGCGCGGCGTGACCATGACCGAGAACGACCTGCTCGAGACGCCGCTGAACTCCGAGTGGGGCTTCGATGGCGTTGTGATCAGCGACTGGACGGCCGTGCGGTCACTCGACGCGGTCGCCGCCTCGCAGGATCTCGCGATGCCCGGTCCCGCGCCGGCGTGGGCCGGGCTCGTCGACGCCGTGCGCGAGGGCGGCGTGTCCGAATCCGACCTCGACCGCAAGGTGCTGCGGCTGCTGCTGCTTGCCGAGCGCGTCGGGGCGCTCGGGGCGGATGCCGCTGTCACGCCGAATCCGGTGGACGCCCGCGCGTTCGCGCGCGAGGCCGCCGTCGAGGGAACCGTGCTGCTGGCGAACGACGGGTCCCTTCCGCTGTCCCCGGCGCTGTCTCGCATCGCCGTGATCGGTCACAACGCTCTCGAAGCGCGCACGCAGGGCGGCGGCAGCGCGACCGTGCTGCCCGAGCAGATCGTGACGCCGCTCGAGGGCATCCGCACCGCCTTCGCGAACGCCGAGGTCTCGTACGAGATCGGGGCCGTGGTGCAGGAAGGTGTGGCGGAGATCCCGCTCGAGCAGATCGCGAACCCCGTGACCGGTGCGCCCGGAGTGCGGGTGAGCTTCTTCGACGCTCACGGGGCGGAGCTGTTCGCCGAGGACCGCCGCTCGACCGCCCTGGTGTGGTTCGGCGGCGACGCCCCGATCGCGGCGAGCCGACGCGTCGTGCTCGAGGCGGACTTCGTCGCCGACGAGACCGGCGAGGTCGAGCTGGGCTTCGCCGGCGCCAATCGCGGTGTCCTGCAGGTCGACGGCGAGACGGTTCTCGACGAGGCGCCCGTGATCGAGGGCACCGACCTCGGCGCGGCCTTCCTCAACCCGCCGTCGCTGACCGCGACGGTGCCCGTGGAGCAGGGCGTCGCCCGCCGCATCCGGCTGGAATTGCGCGTGAACGAGGTCGAGAGCGCGCTCAGCGGCGCCCTGTCCGTCACGCTCGGGATCGCCCCGGAGCGCACCGACCCCGACGAGCTCATCGCCCGTGCGGTCGCTTCGGCGGACGACGCCGAGGTCGCCGTGGTCGTCGTCGGCACGAACTCGAAGGTGGAATCGGAGGGCTACGACCGCACCGACCTGGCCCTTCCCGGTCGTCAGGACGATCTGGTGCGCGCGGTGGCCGCCACGGGCACGCCGACCGTGGTCGTCGTCAACGCCGGCTCACCGGTCGAACTGCCGTGGGCCGCCGATGTCGCCGCGATCGTGCAGGGCTACTTCGGTGGCCAGGAGTTCGGCGCCGCCCTGGCCGACGTGCTCACCGGCACCGCCGAGCCCGGCGGACGGCTCCCCACCAGTTGGCCCGCTGCCCTGGCCGACGTCCCCGTCACCGCCGTCACTCCGACCGACGGCATTCTGCGGTACGAGGAGGGGATCCACATCGGCTACCGGGCGTGGCTGAAGGATGCGGCCGCTCCGGCGTTCCCGTTCGGACACGGCCTGGGCTACACGACGTGGTCGTGGGGCGCGGCGCAGCGCGACGGCGACGCGCTCGAGGTCACCATCGCGAACACCGGCGCCCGCGCCGGCAAGCAGGTCGTGCAGGTCTACGCCGAGCGCGCCGACTCGTCGGTCGAGCGTCCGGTGCGCTGGCTGGTCGGGTACGGCGTCGTGCGCGCTGCGGCCGGCGCGACGGTGACAGCCCGTATCGCGCTGCCCGCCCGCCGCTTCGCCCACTGGAACGGCGCCGGCTGGCAGGTCGAGCCCGGCACGTACACCCTGCGGATCGGCGCGTCCGTTGCGGCGTCGAACCTCGAGCTGGATTGGAGCATCAACGCATGACAACGCTTCACAACCCCCTGATCAACGGGTTCCACCCCGATCCGAGTGTCGTCGCGGTCGACGGGTGGTACTACATCGCGACCAGCACGTTCGAATACCTGCCGGGCATCCCCATCCACCGCTCGAGGGACTTCGTGACGTGGGAGCTGATCGGCCACGTCGCCACCCGGGCGGGTCAGCTCGGTGTCGAGTCGGTCCCGACCGGCGGCGGCGCGTGGGCCCCCACGATCCGCCACCACGACGGCCGGTTCCACCTCGTGATAACCGACGCGATGGGCCGTGGGATGCTGCACTTCACCGCCGAAGACGCGGCGGGGCCGTGGTCGGACGGCGATCTGATCGTGATGGCCGACGGCTCGGAGAGCGTGTTCGGCATCGACCCCGACATCGCGTGGGACGCCGACGGCACCTGCTACATCACCTTCTCCGGCCTGCTCCTCTCGGGCGACCTGAACCCGAATGCACCGACTCACCTGGGGATCCAGCAGGTGCGCGTCGACCTCGACACCCACACTGCCCTCGAGGCGCCGCGGTCGCTGTGGTCGGGCACCGGGCTGATGTTCCCCGAAGCTCCTCACCTCTACGAGATCGACGGCTCCTGGTACCTGATGATCGCCGAGGGCGGTACGGAGCGCGGGCATGGCATCAGCATCGCTCGCGGCGACAGCCCGGAAGGACCCTTCGAGGGCGCTCCGCGCAATCCCCTCGTCTCGGCACGGTCGACGCCGCGGCCCATCCAGAACACCGGCCACGGCGATCTCGTCGTCGGCCCCGACGGACAGTGGCTGTGCGTGCTGCTCGGCGTGCGCCCGCGCAGCGGAACCCGAGCCTTCTCGGCGCTGGGCCGTGAGACCTTCGTGACCCCGGTCACGTGGCAGGACGGGTGGCCGAGCATCGCTCCCGTCGAGCTGAACCCGCGCCCCGGCACGCGCGTCGACATCGACTTCTCCGCTCCGCTGGACGCGGAGTGGATGGCCGTGCGCCGGCTCCCCGAAGACGTGTCGCATCGGGACGGGAACCGTCTCGTGTTGACCGCCGACGGCTCGACCCTCGCCGATTCCCAGCCGGTGTTCGTCGGGCGCCGTCAGGAGCACCTCACGAACGAGGTGACGGTTCGCATCGACGTCTCCGACGGCACCGGTGGACTCGCCGTGCGATACGACGAGCGATTCTTCATCGAGATCGAGGCCGACGGGGAATCGGTCACCGCGCGCGCCCACATCGGCGGGCTGCTGCAGGAGTGGTCGGCGGCCGCGGCGTCGGACGTCATCGACCTCCACCTCGGGTCCCGACCGCCACAGGCCGGTGCCGCCATGGTGACCACGAGCGATGAGTTCCACCTGGCGGCGACCGTCGACGGGACCCGCGTGGATCTCGCGCGCATCGACGGACGATTCCTGTCGAGCGAGGTGACCGAGTCGTTCACCGGCCGGGTCATCGGCGTCTACGCGGTCGCCGGCCGGGTCGCCGTATCGTCGTGGGAGGCGGAGGGGCACGACGGATGACGGGTGCGACCGCTTGTCTGCGGGCGGAGCTGCGGGATGACGTCCCACTCGTCGCGACGGCGACGCCGCGACTGACCTGGCAGATCACGGATGCGCCGGACGGATGGCGGCAGCGCTCGGCGGAGCTCACCGACGGCACCGACACCGTGGTCCTCGAAACGGCCGAGAGCGTGCTCGTCGCCTGGCCCTTCTCCCCGCTGGCGGCCGGCGAGCGCCGTGACGTCGCCGTGCGCGTGCACTCAACGGCCGGGGCGACCACGGCCTGGAGCACCGCCGTCACCCTCGTAGCGGGATTCCTCGCTGCGGACGAGTGGATCGCCGAACCCGTCGGGCTGGCATCCCCCACCCGCGAGGCGCAGCCGTTCGAAGCGCGCACGCGCTTCACCCTCGGCGATGACATCGCACGGGCGGAGCTGCTGTGGACGGCGCTCGGTGTCGCGGAGCCGCGCGTGAACGGCTCACCCGTGTCCGACGACGTCCTCGCGCCGGGATGGACGGCCTACCGCGACCGGCTGGTGCATGAGACGGTCGACGTCACCGCCCTCGTGCACCCGGGCGAGAACGAGCTCGCCGCCACGGTGGCCGGCGCCTGGTACACCGAGAAGTACGGCTTCTTCACCTTCACCGACCGGCTCTACGGGTCGCAGCCGGCCTTCCTCGCCCAGGTTCGGGTGACCGGCCTCGACGGGACGGTGCGCACGGTCGCCGCGACCGACGCGTCATGGGAGGCGGCCGGGGGGCCCGTGGTGGACAGCGGGATCTACGCCGGAGAGCACCAGGATCTCCGGCGCTCCGCGACGAGCTGGGCGCCCGTGCGCGTCGGTGCCGCCGCGAAGCCCGGATATGAGAGCGTGCCCGTTCCCGAAGCCCGCATCGCAGCGCCGGTGCGGCGCACGCAGACGCTGCCCGTCGCAGAGGTCGTCGTCTCGGCGACAGGCGGCCGCATCCTCGACTTCGGACAGAACCTCGTCGGCCGCGTGCGGATCCGGGTGAGGGGCGACCGCGACGCCCGGCTCGTCGTGCGTCACGCCGAGGTGCTCGAAGACGGCGAGCTCGGCATCCGACCGCTTCGCAACGCCGCCGCGACCGCCACCTTCGATCTGTCCGGCGGCGACGACGTGCTGGAATCGCGCTTCAGCTTCTACGGCTTCCGCTACGCGGAGATCACCGGCACCGATGTCTCTCCCGACGACGTCGAGGCGGTCGTGCTGCACACCGACATGCGCCGCACCGGATGGTTCGACTCGTCGCACGCCGAGCTCAACCGCCTGCACGAGAACGTCGTATGGGGCATGCGCGGCAACTTCCTGTCCATCCCGACGGACTGCCCGCAGCGCGACGAACGCCTCGGCTGGACCGGCGACATCCAGGTCTTCGCCCCGACCGCGAGCTACCTGTACGACTGCGACGGATTCCTCACCTCCTGGCTGCGGGACCTGGCCTACGAGCAGGCGCGCACCGCCGACGGCTCGGTGCCGCTGGTCGTGCCCGCGGCTCTGCCCGCCTTCGGGCCCGGCGGCCCGACGGCGGCCTGGGGAGACGCCGCGACGGTCGTGCCCGACGTGCTCCACGAGCGCTTCGGAGATGCGGGCGTCGTCGCCGCACAGTATTCCTCGATGCTCGGCTGGATCGAGGCGGTGCTGGCCGACACCGACGGGTCGGGGCTCTGGACCGGTCGCATGCAGCTGGGCGACTGGCTCGACCCCTCCGCCCCGCCGGATGACCCCGGGGCGGCCAAGGTATCGGGCGACATCGTCGCCTCGGCCTATCTCGCCCGCTCGCTGCGACGCGTCGCCGAGGCGGCCGACCTGCTGGGCCACGAAGCGGATCGGGACCGATACGCCCGGCTCGCCGACGCATCCCGCAGCGCGTTCGTCGCCGAGTACGTCACACCGGCCGGGCGCATGATGGACGACGCCCCGACGGCGTATGCCCTCGCGCTGGAATTCGACCTGGTGACCGACCCGGCGCTGCGCACGAGACTCGCGGCGCGGCTCGCCGACCTCGTGCGCGAGGGCGGCTACCGCATCGGCACGGGCTTCGTCGGCACGCCCCTTGTCACCGATGCTCTCACCGAGGCCGGGCACCTGGACGTCGCCGAACGCCTGCTGCTGCAGACGGAGTGTCCCTCGTGGCTCTACCCGGTGACGATGGGAGCGACGACCGTGTGGGAGCGCTGGGATTCCATGCTGCCCGACGGGTCGATCAACCCCGGGGAGATGACCTCGTTCAACCACTACGCGCTGGGTGCGGTGGCCGACTGGCTGCACCGCTCGGTGGCCGGGCTCGCTCCGGCGGCGCCCGGGTACCGCAGGCTGCGCATCGCTCCGCGCCCTCTCCCCGCACTCGAGCACGCGTCGACCCGGCACCTCACGCCCTATGGCGAGGCTGCCGTGGCGTGGCGGCGCGAGGGCGACGAGATCGTGGTGTCGGCCGTCGTCCCGGCCAATACCGTCGCCGAGGTCGATCTGGGCGACGGAGCCGCGCGGGAGGTCGCATCCGGTTCCCACGAGTGGCGCGTCGCCGCCGCGGCGCCGCGGCAGCATCCGGCTCTACCCGGACTCGACGCGATGCTCGCCGACGTCATCGACGACCCGCGCGCCTACCGGGCCCTGCTCGACACCCTCTCCGAGCACGCGCCCGAACGGGTGGATGCGGTGCGCACGGGAACGGTGTGGGGCACGCGTCGAGCCCTGTCGACGGCTCTGATGTTCACGCCGCCGCACGTTCTCGCCGAGGTCGACGCTGCGATCCGCGCCGCCACCGCCTGACCCTGGCTCGGAACTCGTCGGCTCGGCACCGGATCACCCGACGCTTCGAGAGGAGATCCGGTCTCGAGAGGATCGACACGC
>NZ_BTGO01000005.1:0-214750 GCF_042846595.1 Microbacterium sp. MTN4-26 | reverse complement strand
TCCTCAACCACCCTCAAACCCCCCGACTCGTTTCGTCAACCACCGCCGAGGCGCTGCGCAGCCGATGCGGTCGCGTCGCGACGGATGCGCTCAGGTGCCGCAGAAGGTCCGGTAGGGCCCGAAGCTGTCCGGCGCCGGCTGCGCGAAACGCTCCCACCCCTCTCGCTCGACGAAGGGTGAGCGGACCACGGCCAGCAGGTGCTCGAACGGCTCGAGGTCACCGGCTGTGGCCGCATCCAGCGCCTCTTCCACCAGGTGATTGCGCGGGATGTACACCGGGTTCCGGGCATCCATCGCCGCAGCATCCGGGCCGAGGGCCAGCCACCGCTGTGCCCAGAGGTTGAACGGCTCGGGGTCCGCGAACAGCTCTTGCGCCGGCCCCGCTTCGCCCCGCGCGGCCTCCGCGAGCCGGCGGAAGAACCCCGTGTAGTCGACGCGCCCGACCTGCAGCAGACTGACCAGATCGGTCGACAGGGCCGTCGAGACGGCTTCGTCGGCATCGGCCGGGATGCCGAGCTTGACTCGCATTCCCTCCGACCATTCGGCGTTGAACGCGTCCGCGTATCGGCTGAGCGCGTTCTGGGCGAGCTCGATGGCACGGTCGGTGTCGGCGTCGATCGTCGGCAGTAGCGCCTCGGCGAAACGCGCGAGGTTCCACTCGCCGATGCGCGACTGGCGCCCGAACGCGTAGCGGCCCTGGAGGTCGATCGAGCTGTAGACAGTCGCCGGATCGAAGGCCTCCATGAAAGCGCACGGCCCGTAGTCGATCGTCTCACCCGAGATCGTCATGTTGTCGGTGTTCATCACGCCGTGCACGAACCCGACCAGTACCCACCGGGCGATGAGGGACGCCTGCGCGTCGACCACCGCCTCGAGAAGCGACAGCGATGGGTTGTCGGCGTCGGCGAGGTGGGGATAGTGGCGCTCGAGCGCCGCGGCCACCAGTCGGCGAACCAGATCGCCGCCGCCGGCGGCGGCGGCGTATTGGAAGGTCCCCACCCGCAGGTGGCTTGCCGCGACGCGGGCGAGCACGGCCCCGGGAAGAACGGTCTCGCGCTGCACGGGAACGCCTGTCGCGGTGACCGCGAGGGCGCGGGTGGTCGGGACCCCGAGCGCGTGCATGGCCTCGCTGATGAGGAACTCTCGCAGCATCGGCCCGATGGCGGCCAGTCCGTCGCCCCCTCGCGCGAACGGGGTGCGTCCCGATCCCTTCAGATGCAGGTCGCGCAGACGCCCGTCCGGTGTGGCGAGCTCGCCGAGCAGCAACGCGCGGCCGTCGCCGAGCACGGGCGAATAGCCGCCGAACTGGTGCCCCGCGTAGGCCTGCGCGACAGGCATTGCGGATGCGGGGAGCCGATTGCCCGTGAGGAGGCCGACACCGTTGCCGGCGCGCAACGCCGTGGGGTCGAGGCCCAGTTCGACCGCGAGCGGCTCGTTGAGCACGAGCAACTGGGCGTCGGGGAACTCCGCCGCGTGCCACGGCACCGCCAACTCCGGGAAGGCTCGGGCGAAGCGCGAGCTGAGTTCAACGACGGTCTCCGACGCGACGGTCATGGTCCCAGGCTACGTCGGGAGTGGGACGCCGAGGCCTGGCGGATCGGCGAAGGTCAGGCGCCACAGGCAACGCTCCTCCCCAGTCACTGCCTGACGACGACACCACCGTCCAGCCTGATGACGCGGTCCGCGTGGGCGATCGCGTCGTCATCGTGCGTCACGCAGACGACCGCCGCACCGCGGGCGGCCTCTTCGGCGAGGATCCGCTGCGTGCGGGCGACACTGTCACCGTCCAACCCCGCGGCGGGCTCGTCGAGGAGAATCACATCGGGCCGGCGCACGATGCCCTGCGCAAGGAAGACGCGCTGACGCTGACCACCCGAGAGGCTCGCGAGCGATCGGGTCGCGAACGCGGCCATCCCCACCCGATCGAGCGCATCGGCGACAGCCCCCTTCGCCGCGCGGCGCTCGAGGCGAGCACCGCGCTTCCAGGTGCCCATCGCGACGACATCCGCCGCCGTCACCGGAAGCATCTCCGGCGCGGCAGGTCGCTGCACGACGAGCGCAAGGTCGCCGTTTCGATGCACGGCCCCGACCCGCGGAGGTCTGACGCCCGCCATGATCTCCACGAGGGTGGACTTACCCGAACCGTTGGGCCCGGCAACGGCGACGACCTCGCCGAAATCGACGCGCACCGACACGTCATGGACGACATCGTCGGCGGCGTACGAGAAGCAGACGCCTCGCGTCTCAACAGCGGCGACCTGGGAATTCACATTCATCAGTGTACGAGTTTGATAATCGTTCTCATTTACTTGTAGAGTCTCGACCCGTGTCCTGGCTCACCGATCCGCTCAGCACCGAGTTCTTCGCTCGTGCGCTCGTGGGCGGCGCTCTCGTCGCGGTCATCTGCGGCGTCGTGGGCACATGGGTCGTCATCCGCGGCATGGCATTCCTCGGAGAGGCCATCGGCCACGGGATGCTCCCGGGCGTTGCGCTGGCAACGGTGCTCGGCCTCCCGCTGCTGCTGGGCGCTGCGGCCAGCGCCGTCGCGATGAGCGCCGCCATCGGCGCGCTGCAGCGGCGCGGCAGGCTCTCCTACGACACCAGCATCGGGCTGCTGTTCGTCGCGATGCTCTCGGTCGGCGTGATCATCGTGTCGCACTCGCGCAGTTTCGCCACGGACGCCACGGCCCTCCTGTTCGGCGACATCCTGGCCATCCGGCCGGCGGACATCGTCGTCCTCGCCGCCGCGCTCGCCCTCACCCTCGCGGTCACGATCGGGTTCCACCGAGCCTTCGTGGTCGCCGCATTCGATCCGCGGATCGCCGAGACGCTGGGACTGCGGCCGCAGCGGGCGCACGTGGCGCTGGTCGGGCTGGTGACACTCGCCGTGGTCGCCTCCTTCCAAGCCGTCGGCACGCTCCTCGTGGTGGGCCTGCTTCTCGCGCCCGCCGTGGCGGCTCGCAGCTGGACCGCCCGCATCCCCGCCACGATGGCGCTCGGCGCCGCGATCGGCGTCCTCGCTGTCGCCATCGGACTTCTCGTGTCGTGGCACTTCGCAACGGCGGCAGGAGCTTCCATCGCCGCGACGGCGATCCTGCTCGCCGCGCTCTCTTCGTCGGCCCGGACGCTTGCGGCGCGACGGATGCGGAGCATCCATCCCCTCCCCTCCCTCACCCGTGCCCCCGCACAGGTGCCTGAAAGGACCTCGTGATCACCCCACGCCCGCTCGCCGCCACCACCGCGGTCGCCCTCGCGCTCGTCGCCCTCGCCGGATGCGGCGTCGAGTCCGAGCCGACCGCCACCCCGGTCGACGACGTCTCCGACGGGCACGGTGAGATCGCCACCGCCGCCGAGGTCGAAGAGCCGCCGCTGGCCCTCGTGTCGGTCGACGCCGACGGCCGCGTCGGGTTGCTCGACCTGCTGTCGGGAGAGAGCGAGGACCTGGGATCCGCCGGCGCACCGACCGGACTCGCGAGCGACGGTCGGTACGTGTTCGTGTCCACCGCGGAAGGTGTCGACATCGTCGACTCGGCGCGCTGGAGCTGGAACCACGGTGACCACTTCCACTACTACCTCGGCTCGCCCGAGATGCCCGGGACGGTTCCCGGATCGGGGATAGCCACGGTGACCTGGGGAATGCTCTCGACCGACGGTTCGACCGCCCTGCACTTCGCCGGTTCGGGCGACGCCGTGCTGCTCGAGAACGAAGCTCTCGCGGAAGGCGAGATCGTCGAGCGTTTCCGCGTCGATGTCGACGCCGATGCCGTCGTGGCTCCGCTCGGTGACGGAGCGATCATCAGCGAAGCCGACGCGCTGGGGGTCTACGACGCGGAAGGCAGGCAGACGGAGCAGTCCGTCTCGTGCACCGACGCGGCGGGCGCGATCACCACGGTCGTCGGGCTCGCGATCGGATGCGCCGAGGGCGCCGTGCTCGTCACCGGCGACGAGGACGAGGCGGAGTTCTCCGTCATCCCGTATCCCGACGACGTCGACGCCGAACGCGCCGTCGCCTTCGACGGGCGGAAGGGACGCCCCACGGTCGCGGGCCTGACCGATGCTTCGGGATTCTGGCTGCTCGACACCCGCGAGGAGACCTGGACTCACGTCGCGACGGAGCACACGCTCGTGCACGTGACCGCCGTCGACGACGAGGCCGGACACGTCGTCGCGCTCGACACCGACGGGCGCGTGCGGGTCTACGCGGCAGCGACCGGTGAGGAGATCGCCGCCACCGACGTGCTCGTGGGCGCCCCGGACGAGGCGACCTCGCTCACCGTCGACGGCCAGCGCGCGTACCTCAACGACCCCGCGGCCGCTGTGGTCTACGAGATCGACTATGCCGACGGCGCGCGCATCGCGCGCACGCTCGACACCCCCACCTCCCCGGCGTTCCTGTCGGAGGTCGGACGATGAGGCCGTGGCGACCGCTCGCGCTCGCCGCGGCCGCCCTCGCGGCGCTCGGGCTCGCCGGCTGCACCTCGAGCTCCACCGACGACGAGCCGCAGGTCGTGGTCACCACGAACATCCTGGGTGACGTCGTGACCGAGATCGCCGGCGACGAGGCGCACGTGACCACTCTCATGAAGCCCAACGCCGACCCGCACTCGTTCGAGATCTCCGCCCAGGAGGCGGCGACGCTCGACGACGCCGATCTCCTCGTCTCGAACGGACTGGGTCTCGAGGAAGGCCTGCAGCAGCACCTCGACCGGGCGACGGAGGCCGGCGTCGCCATGGTGATCGCCGGCGACGAGATCGACGTGCTCGACTACTCATCCGGCGACGCACTCGGCACCCCCGACCCGCACTTCTGGACCGACCCGGCCCGAATGGTCGACGTCGTCGAGGCCGTGGAGGCCGCACTCGGCGCCGTCGACGGCGTCGACCCGGTCGTCGTCGAGGAGAACGCGGAAGCCTACCTCGACGAGCTCGACGCGCTCGACGCGGAGATGACGTCGGCGTTCGCCGCCATCCCGGCATCGCAGCGAGCGCTCGTGACCAACCACCACGTCTTCGGCTACCTCGCCGACAGATTCGACTTCGACGTCGTCGGTGCCGTCATCCCCGGCGGCACCACCCTCGCGGCCCCGAGCGCAGCCGACCTGCGCGATCTGGCCACGGCGATCGAGACCTCAGGGGTTCCGACGATCTTCGCGGAGTCCTCGCAGCCCGACCGCCTCGTCCAGGTCCTCGCGAGCGAGGTCGGCATCGACGTCGACGTCGTCGAGCTGTTCACCGAGTCGCTGACCGAACCCGGCGAAGGCGCCGACACCTACCTCACGATGATGCGCGAGAACACCGCGCGCATCTCCGAAGGCCTCACCCGCTGAGGGAACCTGAAAGGAAACACCATGACACAGCACAAGCGACGGGTCGCCGTCGCCGCGACCGTGGCCGGCATCTCGCTGCTTGCGGCGGGCTGCGCGAGCGGAACCGCCGAGGACACGAGCGGTTCGACCACCACCGAATCCGGCACCGAAACCGTCGAGGGGCGCATCGCCGTCGCGTACGAGGGAGGCGTCGCCGTCCTCGACCCCGAGACCCTCGAGGTCGTCGACGAATTCGCGTCGGAGGAGTTCATCCGCCTCAACACCTTCGGTGACGGAAAAACCGTCGCGGTCACCACGTCGGCCGGATTCCAGATGCTCGACACGTCGGAGCCGGCGCTGACCGACCTCGTCTTCGAGGCGACCACGGCCGGTCACGTCGTCTCACACGAGGGCAACACCGTCCTGTTCGACGATGGCACCGGAACATCCACGATCGTGGCCACCGACGCCTTCGCCGACGGCTACGACGCGCTCCCCGAGACGACCACGTACACCGCCGACGAGCCCCACCACGGCGTCTCGATCGTGCTCGAAGACGGCGAGCTGGTCACCACGCTCTCCGACCGCAGCGGTGCCGTCGCGCTGCACGCGCACGAGGACCACTGGGACGAAGAGGCGATGAGCGCGGACTGCCCCGGCATCCACGGCGAAGGCACGGCGGCCGACGAGGCCGTGATCTTCGGCTGCGAGAACGGCGCCCTGCTGTACGCGGACGGGGAGTTCGTGAGCTTCACCGCGCCCGACGAGTACGGCCGCATGGGCAACGCCTTCGTGTCGGAGACGAGCCCCATCGTCGTCGGCGACTACAAGAACGACCCCGACGCAGAGGGCTACCTGCTCAACGCGGTCACGCTGATCGACACCGCCGCACAGACCTACGAGGTCGTCGACCTTCCCGACGAAGTCCAGTACACGTTCCGTGACATCGCGCGCGGCCCCAGCGACCTGGCGTTCATCCTCGCCAGCGACGGCCAGATCCACGTTCTCGACCCCGAGACCGGTGAGCTGACCGACGCGTACCCCGTCGTCGAGGCGTGGGAGGGCCCGGACGAGTGGCAGGATGCTCACCCAGCCATCAAGGTCGCGGGCGACATCGCCTACGTGACCGAGCCGGCGACGAACTCGGTCCACGCGGTCGATCTCACCACCGGGGAGGTCGTCGCAAGCGTCGAGCTCGACCACACGCCGAACGAGATCGCGATCAGCTGATCCGATTCGGCTCATGACCGGCACCGGTGCGGACGTCTCTCGGGGAGGCATCCGCACCGGTGTCTTAATTTGGAGATCCCGCCTGGAGAGGATGGCCACCTGCCGGGGTGTCCTCTCGAAGCGTGATCTCCTCTCGAAGGGGATGCTCGGCAAGCGGATGCGCAGCGGCAGGCGGATGCGCGGCGGCGGATGCGCGGCGGCGGGCGCATGCGCGGCGGCGGGCGGGATGCGCCATGGGAGCGGGCGTGCATCAGCGGGCGAGGTGAAGCCCCTGCGCCACGGCGAGCATGATGCGCTCCTGCACCTCGGGCCACTGCTCGGTGACCTGCACGTACGTCACGCGAATCACGTGATATCCACGCAGCATGAGGTCGGCGTCGTGAGCGATGTCGGCGGCGCGCTGCGCCCCGACGTGGTGTCCGCCGTCGATCTGCAGCGCGATGCGTTCGCCGATGAGCAGGTCGACGCGGTGCCCGTGGAGCCAGATCTGGCGACGCAGTGGGAGACCCAGCCATCGCAACCGGGGCACGACGAAGGTCTCGAGCCCGGAGTCGGCGAATTGGTCGGCTTCCTCGAGCATGCGGCGAGCGGCGGGCGGCAGATTCAGTCGCCGCAGGAGCTCGGCGTCAACCACTCGCTGGCGCAATGCCGACTCCCAGATCGCGAGCGCCGATTCGTGCGGCTGGCACGTCGCCACCAGCGCGAGCACATTCTCGATGCCGTCCTCGAGCGCATCCGGATGCCGTGGCACGACGGGCGTCGCCCAATGCACGTGGGCCGCCGCGAGGTGGGCTCTGCTGGAATTGGACCGGGCGGCGACATGCGGCGCCTCCTCGCGGCCGTACACCCACAGCCCGTTTCGGCGAGCCTGCGTCACGCAGGAGAGCACGACGCCCCGCTCCGCCGCCCCGACGAGGGCAGGATCCGCATCGACGGAGGCCACCCACCCGCGCCTGACGCGGAAGATCCTCCCGGCGGCGATCGCCGCCTCGACGGACACGGGGGAGAGCCCGGCGTCGCGAAGAACGGACGTTCGGACGACACCACCGCGTCGGACAACAGCATCCGTGACCTCGACCGCCCGGCTCGTCGTCGCTCTCGAACGCGTCACTCCCATGCGGACAGGCTGCACCCCGCACCACACTGCACGTGCTCGCATCCCCTCCGCTGTGGATGGCGCACCGATATCGGCCGCCGGGGAGGATCAGACGCCCCGCGCCCCGCGAGGATATCCCGCTTCCAGAGGACTCAGCCAGCGAGAATGTCCTCTTGGAGCGGGATCTCCTCTCGGGGGCAGGTGAGCGGCGACGCCGCGCAGGCAGGATGCGGGCGCGGCCGAACGCCGGCGCCGGCTCAGGCGGTGGCCTTCGCCTCCCGCTCCTTCGCGCGCTCGAGGGCGCGCTGCCGCTGCGTGCGACCCTGCTCCTCGAGCTTCTCGGCACGGGATTCGTCTCGGGTGAGGTTGACGCTCGTCTCCGGGTCGAACACGTACAGCGAGTCCGGCGAGAGCCACAGGTTCGCCGTGTCCCCTCCGGTGATGAGGCTGTTCGCGTCGAGCGCGATCACCATCTCGGTGCGCAGGCTCTCCCCGTCCAGGTCTTTGTCCAGCTGCGAGAGGGTCTCGCGCACCGCCTCGTCGGTCTCGAACGGCACGTACGCGTACAGCACCTCCCCCAGCCACTCCGTCATCTCCACGTCGACGCTCACGCGCACGCCGTCGCTCGGCTCGTTCTCCATCGCATCGACGTCCTGGAAGGCGTCCGGCCGCACCCCGACGATCACCGTGGACCGGTCGCCGATCGCGGCGCGCAGCCTGTCGTCGATGGGCACATCCATCATCGGCAGGCGCAGCGTGTCGCCCTCGACCGCACCGTTCAGGAAATTCATGGGCGGTGACCCGATGAACCCCGCGACGAAGAGGTTGGCCGGCTGCTCGTAGAGCCCGCGCGGACTCGCCACCTGCTGCAGTTCGCCACGCCGGAGCACCGCGACGCGGTCGCCGAGCGTCATCGCCTCGGTCTGATCGTGCGTGACATAGACGGTCGTGATGCCGAGCGAGCGCTGCAGCCGCGCGATCTCGGTGCGCATCTGCCCGCGCAGCTTCGCGTCGAGGTTCGACAGCGGCTCGTCGAAGAGGAAGGCATCGGCGTTGCGCACGATCGCTCGGCCCATCGCGACCCGCTGTCGCTGCCCGCCGGAGAGGTTCGCAGGCTTCCGCTCCAGGTGCTCGTCGAGCTCCAGAAGGCGCGAGGCCCGCTTGACCCGCTCGTCGATCTCCTTGTCGTCGACGTCGCTGGACTTCAACCGCATCGGAAAGGCGATGTTCTCGTACACCGTCAGGTGCGGGTACAGCGCGTAGTTCTGGAAGACCATCGCGAGGTTGCGGTCCTTCGGCGCCTTGTCGTTGACCACGCGATCGTCGATGCGAAGGTCGCCGTCGGTGATGTCCTCCAGCCCGACGATCATCCGCAGCAGCGTCGACTTGCCGCATCCGGACGGACCGACGAGGATCACGAACTCCCCATCGGCGATGTCGAGGTCGATGCCCTTGACCGCCGTGAAGCCGTCGTCATAGGTCTTGACGACGTTGTTCAGCGTGATGGATGCCATGACGACTCCTTCGAGGACGTGGATTGCGTGGCGACGGCGCGGCAGGTCATCCCTTCACCGCGCCCTGCGTGAGGCCGGAGACGATGCGCCGTTGGAAGATGACCACGACGATGACGATGGGGATCGTCACCACGATCGCGGCCGCGGAGATCGCCCCCGTCGGATCTTCGAACTGCGACGCGCCGGTGAAGAACGACAGCGCCGCCGGCACCGGGCGCGCGGCATCGGTCGAGGTGAGCGAGATGCCGTAGACGAAGTCGTTCCAGGCGATGAAGAACGCGATGATCGCGGTCGTGAACACCCCCGGCGCCGCAAGCGGCACGACCGTTTTGCGGAAGGCCTCGAACGGCGTCGCGCCGTCGACCTGCGCGGCCTGTTCGAGTTCCCACGGGATCTGGCGGAAGAACGCCGCGAGCGTCCAGATCGAGATCGGCAGCGTGAGCGAGAGATAGGGGATGATGAGCCCCAGCCACGTGTCGTAGAGCCCGATGGTGCGCCACAGGTTGAACAGCGGCGTCACGATCGACACCACGGGGAAGACCGAGACGGCGAGCGCCGTGACGAGGATCATGCGCTTGCCGGGGAAGTCGAGCCGGGCGATCGCGTAGGCGCACAGCGTGGCCAGCACCACCGCGATCGCCGTCGCGATCAGCGAGATGCCGATCGAGTTCCGCAGCGACGTGAGGAACAGTTCCTGTGCACCGCCGCCCGGGGCGAGGATCTCGCCGTAGTTCTCCCACGTCCACTCCTCGGGCAGCAGCGTGCCGGAGAAGAGTCCCCCGGGGGTCTTGAAGGAGGTCATGAGGATGGAGAACACCGGGAACAGCGACCACACGAGCACCGCCACCGTGATCACGATCCAGCCGATGCGCTGGGGCCAGGTCATCGCACGCATCAGGAGTTCCGTCCCCCCGCCAGGTCGACCCGGAAGCCTTTGATGAAGATCCCGGCGATGATCAGCACGCTGAGGAACAGCAGCACCGAGATCGCCGATCCGAGTCCGATCTCCAGCCGCCCGATAGAGGTGTTGTACGCCAGGAGCGACAGCGCCTCGGTGTCGTTGGCCCCGGCGGTCATGATGTAGATGTTGTCGAAGATGCGGAAGGCCTCGAGCGTGCGGAAGAGCACGGCCACCATGATCGCGGCCTTCATGTTGGGCAGGATCACGCGTCGCATGACCTCCCACCCGGTGGCCCCGTCGACCTTCGCCGCCTCCTCGAGGTCTCCCGGCACCTGCGCCAGCCCCGACAGCAGCAGCAGCGAGATGAACGGCGTCGTCTTCCACACCTCGGAGAGGATGATCACGAACAGCGACGAGCCCTGATAGGCGAACCAGTTGAAGTCCTCGTCGAAGCCCGGCACCCACGCCAGCCAGCTGTTGATGTAGCCGGAGTTGATGTCGAACGCGTAGAACCAGGCGAACGCGGCGACCACCGTGACGATGCCGTAGGGCACGAGGATGGCGGTGCGCGCGAAGCCGCGCAGCTTTTTCACGGCGCGGTGCATCACGAGGGCGAGGAGGAACCCGAGGATCAGCTCGAGGATCACGGTGACGACGGTGATGAACAGCGTCACGCCCATCGACTGCCAGAACGCGGGATCGCCGAGCACCACGGCGTAATTGCGGAACCAGATGAACTCCCGCTCGTCGGGAGCGGTCAGGCGCAGGGAGAAAAGCGAGTCGAAGAAGGCCTGCAGGATCGGATACATCGTCACGAGCAGCATGAGCACGAACGCCGGGCCTGCCAGCATCCATCCGAGGCGCGCTTCGGCCCGCGAGCGCTCCGAGCGGCGGCCTCGCGCCGGCCGCTTCTCCTCGGCGCGCGGCGGCGCCGGGCGCTCGACGGCGGGCGCGCTCATAGCAGCCTCTCCCCCTGCAGGACGGCGAGGATGAACTCCGACGACGTCTCGGGCGTCGTGTCCGGATCGACCCCGGCCGGCGGGTGCCACGTGCGCTGCAGCCCGATCGAGATCTCGTTGTAGTACGGCGTCTGCGGGCGCGGAACCCCGAGGTCGAGGGACTCGCGGATGACGTCGGCCATGGGGAACTCCTCCTGCACCGCCTCGTCGTCGTAGGCGGCGGCGTTCGAGGGCGGGTTGCCGTCGCTGACGAAGTACTCGGCCTGGTTCTCGGGCTGCACGATGCACTCCACCGCCTGCCACGCGAGGTCCTGGTTCTCGCTGAAGGCCCCCACACCGAGGTTGATGCCGCCGACGGGCGGGGCCGCCGGGGTGTCGGCATCCATGCGCGGATACACGGCCCATCCGAGGTCGTCGGCGACCTCCGGGGACGATTCGTTGAGAGCCGGCCACACGAAGGGCCAGTTGACCATGAAGGATCCCTGCTCGCCCTCGAACAGATTGAGGCTCGCATTCTCGTTCGCCGTCGGGAGTCCGGCACCTCCCAGCCGGTTCTCGCCGATCCGCTGGAGCACCTCTGCCGCGGCGCGACCGGCGTCGGAGTCGATGCCCAGCTCCATGTCCTTCGGCGGTGCGTCGGGGGTCTCGAGGATCTCGCCGCCCGCCGAGGCGATCAGGGCGTTCACCCAGACGGTGAGGGATTCGGCGAGCGCGCCCTGGACACCGAGCTGCAGATCGTTCTCCTCCGCGACCTCGATGATCTGGTCCCACGTGACCGGCTCGCTCATGTCCAGGCCCGCCTCCTCGACGACCGATTCGCGATACCAGAGCAGCTGGGTGTTCGCCCAGAACGGGACCGTGACCAGTTCGTCGTTCCAGCTCGCCGAGTCGACGGCGCCCTGCACGATGCCCTCCGTGTCCTGCAGCTCGTCGGGAACGGGTGCGAGGAAGCCGGGTTCGGCGAGCTCCGGGATGAAGGGCGGGTCGAGACTCATGATGTCCAGGGAGCGGTCGCTGGCGGCGAGCCGCCGCGCGAGCTGCTCGCGCTGCGACGCCGCGTCACGCGGCAGCAGCGTCGTCTCGATGCGGTACGCCCCGTCGGCAGCCTCGGTGCAGGATGCGGCGATGCGCTCCTGGCCGCCGGCGTCGGGGTTGATGTACCAGGTGAGGGTGGGAGTCCCGTCGTCGGCGGAGCAGGCTCCGAGACTCGCGACGACGGCCAGCGCGACACCGGCGCCCATCATCCTCCTGCCGCGCATCCGGCCCCCTCGCCTTCACCGGTCGTTCATCGACCCTGTTCCAGCATGGTGCGCCAAACCCGGGCGATGCGCCACGCTCTTGCGCGGCACGACCTGCCTGTAGTACGCGCAGGGCGAGACACCGGATGCGGACCCGGTGCGCCGGGCTCAGGCGATGCCGCGCAGGCGCCGACGCGCCACCAGCCGGGAGCCCGCAGCCGCGATCGCGGCGCACGCGACGATCACCGCCATCGGCACGGCCGTGTCCTCTCCCCACGCACCGACCACGGGCGACATCGCTCCGCCGAGCACGAATTGCGTCGCCCCGAGCACGGCCGCGCCGGAGCCGCGCATGTGAGGCGTACGGGCGAGGGCGAGCGCGGAGGCGTTCGACATCGTGAAGCCGGCACCGGCGGTCAGCACCACCGCGCATCCGATGAAGGAGGCCGGACGGAGCCATCCGGTGATCGCCAGGAGCGCGAGGACGCAGGAGGCGAGAACGAGGAACGAGACACCGAGGGTGAGCATGCGACCGGGGCCCACCCGAGGAGCGATACGTGCATTGAGAAGGTTCGCCGACACCACACCGAGCGCACCCGCGGCGAATCCCAGCGCATAGACGAGCGGGTCCATGCCGAGCACCTCCTGCCCGACGAACGGCGACGCGGAGATGTAGGCCATCATGCCCGCGAACGCCGCGGCGACGGTGAGGGTGTAGGCGCCGAATCCGCGGGTGCTCGCGACGGTGCCGAGCATGCGGGCGATCGCCCGCACCCCGCCGCCGTGTCGACGTTCCGGCGGGAGCGATTCGGGCACCACGAGCACGGCGAGCAGGAACATCGCCGCCGAGATGGCGGCCAGCACGATCAGCACGCCGCGCCAGCCGGTCAGCACACCCACCGCGCCGCCGATCGGCGGCGCCACGAGGGGCCCGAGCGCCGTCACCGTCGCGATGAGGCTGAGGGCGCGCACGGCGGTCTCGCCCTCGCTGAGGTCGACCGCGATCGCCCGCGCCACGACGATTCCCGCCGCACCGGCGACACCCTGCACCAGTCGCAGGCCGACGAACACCTCGATCGTCGGGGTGAACACCATCAGCACGCTCGAGAGGGCGAAGACACCCATCGACAGCACCATGACGGGGCGGCGTCCGAACCGGTCCGAGAGCGGTCCGAGCAGCAGCTGGCCGGCGCCGATCCCGAGCAGGAAGGCCGTGAGGGTGAGCTGCACGGCCGACGCCGACGAGCCGAGATCCGCGGCGATCTCGGTGAACGACGCGAGATACATGTCCGTCGCGAACGGACCGACCGCGGCGAGGAATCCGAGGGTGGCGACCAGCCCCGAGGTGAGGCGGGGAGCGCCGCTCACTCGCCGCGCGAGACGGCGACCATCTCGTCGCGTGGCACGACCTTGATGCGGGCACGCTCGTGCGGAGCGCCCAGGGCGATCTCGTGCTCGTCGAGGCGGTGCCAGCCCTCAAGGTCGGTCCACGCCACGCCCCGCTCGGCGAGGAGGGCGGGGATCGCCTCCTCCGAGGGGTCCGCCGGGTGCCACCACGAGCCCTGATCGTTGATGAGATGGCGCACCGTCTCCATCGCATCCGATTTGGTGTGTCCGATCAGCCCCACCGGTCCGCGCTTGATCCACCCCGTGGCGTAGACGCCGGGCACCCGCTCGTTGTTCTCCGGATGCAGCACCTGCCCCTCGTGGTTCGGGATGACGCCGTGGCGGTCATCGAACGGGACGCCGGGGAGGGGCGAACCGAAGTAGCCGACGGCGCGGTAGAGCTGCTGGATGGCCACTTCGCGCATCTCGCCGGTGCCGACCACGCCGCCCTCGTCGTCGGGTCGCGTGCGCTCGTACACGAGCGCGGCCACGCGTCCGGCGGCATCCTTCTTCACCTCGACGGGCCTGGCCCAGAAGTGCAGGTGCAGCCGGCGCGATGCGGTGCCGCCGGCGCCGTTCGCGGAGTCGAGCTTGCGCCACGACTGCAGCACCCGGTCGATGACCATGACCTGCTTGTTGCTGGCGATGGCGTCCTTCGACGCCTCGTCGTAGTCGAAGTCCTCGTCGTAGACCACCATGTCGACGTCGCGCTGCTCGCCGAGTTCGCGCAGCTCGAGGGGCGTGAACTTCACCTGGGCGGGTCCCCGGCGCCCGAACACGTGCACATCGGTGATCGCGGACGCGGCCAGACCCGCGTGCACGTTGTCGGGGATCTCCGTCGGCAGCAGGTCCTCGGCATGCTTGGCGAGCATGCGGGCCACGTCGAGCGCGACGTTTCCGTTGCCGATGACGGCGACCGACTCCGCGTCGAGGGGCCAGTCGCGCGGCACATCGGGGTGGCCGTCGAACCAGCTGACGAAATCGGCCGCACCGTAGGATCCGGCCGCATCGATGCCGGGGATCTCCAGCGACGCGTCGAGCGCGGCGCCCGTGGAGAAGATGACGGCGTTGTAGTGGTGCTTGAGGTCGTCGAGCGTGATGTCCTCACCGAAGCGCACGTTGCCGAAGATCCGGATGTCACCCCGGTCCAGCACGCCGCGCAGCGCGGTGATGATGCCCTTGATGCGGGGATGATCCGGCGCCACGCCGTATCGCACCAGACCGTACGGGGCCGGCAGGTGCTCGAACAGATCGATGGACACGTCGAAGGTGCGCTCGGCCTTCAGCAGGATGTCGGCGGCGTAGATGCCGGCGGGGCCGGCTCCGACGATCGCCAGTCGCAGCTTGGTCATGGGTGTCCTTTCGTGTCGCGCATCCGCGACCGCGCCGGAGGGCGCCGGTCAGCTGGAGCGGTCGGCCACCGCGCGCGCGAACCGCGTGAGTCCTTCGCGCACGGGACCGTCGGGAAGCGGGTCGAGCGCGGCGATGGCGTCGCGCGACCACGAGTGGGCGAGGTCGAGGGTGGCCCGCGTCGCCTCGTGGTCGCGGAGCTCGGCCAGCGGCTCGTCGAGGATGACGGGATCGGCGCCGTCGGCGATGCGGGCGACGCCCTCGTCGATGCGCTCGCGCAGGTCGGTCGACGCGTCGTCGTCGCGCTGCCCGAGCAGCAGGAAGGGCATCGTCGGCACGCCGGCGCGCAGGTCGGTGCCGGGCACCTTGCCGGTCTCGTCGGGGTCGCTCGAGAGGTCGATGACGTCGTCGAGGAGCTGGAAGGCGACCCCCGCCTTCTCGCCGAATTCCACGAGCGGCTGCTCGTAGGCGCTCGGCGCTTCGCTGAACAGCGCCCCGGCCTGAGCGGATGCGGCGATGAGCGATCCGGTCTTGTCCGCCAGCACCTGCAGGTAGAACGCGACCCGGTCGTCGTTCTCGTGCGGTCCGACCGTCTCGTGCATCTGACCGAGCACGAGCCGCTCGAACGTATCGGCCTGGAGTTTGATGGCACGCTCGCCGAGCTTGGCCATCAGCTGGCTGGCACGCGAGAACAGCAGGTCTCCGGTGAGGATGGCGACGCTGTTGCCCCACACCGAATGGGCACTGGGCACCCCGCGGCGGCGGTCCGCCTCATCCATCACATCGTCGTGGTAGAGCGAGCCCAGGTGGGTGAGCTCGAGCGCGGTGGCCGCGTCGATGACGTCGTCGGTGGTCCCCTCGCCCAGGTGCGCCGTCAGCAGCGCCAGCATCGGGCGCACGCGCTTGCCGCCGGCGTCGAACAGGTAGCGGCTGGTCGCGTTGGTGAGCGTGTCGGCGGTGGTCAGCTCCGCTTCGAGGTTGCGGTCGACGCGCTCGAGCCCCGCCTCGACCTTCGCGAGCAGTCGGCGGGATCGGGGACCCGCGAACACGCGATCGGCCAGGCCGAGCCTGCCCGCGATCGGCGAGCCCTGCGCTGAGGGAGTCACGCTCCCAGCCTACCGGCGCGCACCGGGGCGCCGGACCGCCCCCGGAGGCGGCTCATTCCGCCGGATCGGTCGTTCCGGCGCCTTGGTCGACGGGCTTGATCCCGCGGTGCAGCGCGACGATCCCGCCGGTGAGGTTGCGATAGGCGACGTCGCCCCAGCCCGCCTGCCGGATCCACGCCATAAGTGTGCGCTGGTCGGGCCAGTCGCGGATGGACTCGTTCAGGTAGTCGTATGCCTCGCTGTTGGAGCTCACCGTCTTCGCCACAACCGGCAGCACACGATCGTTGTAGAAGCCGTAGAGGGCCCGGAACAGCGACGACGGCGGGTGCGAGAACTCGCAGATCACCAGGCGCCCGCCCGGCTTGGTCACCCGCAGCAGCTCGCTCAGAGCCGCGCGCGGCTCGTTGACGTTGCGCAGCCCGAACGACATCGTGACCGCGTCGAAAGCGTCGTCGCCGAACGGCAGTGCGGTCGCGTCCGCCTCGACGAACGAGAGGTTCGGCATGCCGCCGCCGGGTGCCGACGCGCCGTGGCGGCGTTCGCCTTCGGCGAGCATCCCCGGCGAGAAGTCCGCGGCGACGACCTCTGCTCCGCTCCGGGCGAGGGAGGCGCTGGAGGCGCCCGTCCCGGCGGCGAGGTCGAGGATGCGCTCGCCGCGCTTCGGGGCGACGGCACGCGTGGTCGCGGCTCGCCACGAACGGTCGTTGCCGAGGCTGAGCACGGTGTTGGTGCGGTCGTAGCCGGCAGCGACCCCGTCGAACATCCCCGAGACCCGTGCCGGGTCCTTGCCCAGATCGGCGCGGTTCGGCTCGGCGGGTCGGGGGGCGGTGTCGGGGGTCACCCCTCGACTCTACGCGTCGGCCCGCGCGGCCGGCCCGGCGCCGGCGAGGGCGGCCAGCCGAGCCAGCCACGCGTTCGCCGTGTCGTCGTCGTACGGCGCCACACGGTCGCGTACCTTGCGTTCGAGCTCGATCGCGAGCGCGTCGAGGTGCGCGACGATCTCGGCCGGGTAGCCGTACGCGACGCGGTGCTCGTCCCACTCGTCGCGATCGTCGATCCACGTGCCGCGGCCGTCGACGGCGCGCACGACGTCGAGATCCATGTCGATCCCGGTGGGCACGCCGGCCTCGGTGTCGGACCAGCGCACGTCCCACGCGAGGTCGATGTAGATGCGACTGGATGCCGGTGGCGCGACGTTGACCGTGAGGGCGTGGTCCCCCGAGGGCGGCACGAGCGTGACGCTGGCCGCGCGGGTGAGGAAGTCCCGACCGGGGCGGAAGCTCCGCGTGCCCTCCGGCTGACCGAACCACTCGCCCCACCGGTCGTGACCGAGATAGATGCAGTCGTGCACCCAATGCGGGCCGCCGTCCCACTTGCGCCAGCGGAACACGGTGCGGGTGCCCGGTTCGGGGCGCAGGAGGTCGGCGGTCACCTCGCGAGTCTAAGCCGCACGTCGGTGGGCATCCGCCCAGCCGGCGACCGCCGTGGCCGACCGAAACTAGGCTGGAGGGGTGCCCGCGTTCCCCCGCCTGTCCGTCGAGACCCGGGAGATCGACCCCGTCGGCGACCTCCTCGCGTACGCCGATCCCGATCGACCGCTCGCGTGGCTGCGACGCGGCGAGGGAGTGGTCGGCGTCGGCGAACAGAGCGGGTACGAGCACGTCGGCGCGGAGGCGGATTCCTCCCTCTCCGCGGCCGACGCGTGGCGCCTCATCGCCGCCGAGGCCGACGTCGACGATCCCGTGGGGCTTCCCGGCACCGGCCTCATCGCCTTCGGTGCGCTCACCTTCGATGCGCGCTCGGCGTGGCCCAGCCGCCTGATCATCCCCACCACCGTCGTCGGACGCCGCGGCGGGCGCTCCTGGGTGACGCGCATCCGCCGCGCCGACGACCCGCATCCGCCCACCGGCGCAGACATGCCGCAGCCTCGCGCGCTCGGGCCGTCGTGGTCCGGCACGCTCGGCCCCGGGTCGCTGGATCCGGCGGGCTATCAGGGCGCGGTCCGCTCGGCGCTCGAGGCGATCACCGCGGGCGAGGTCGGCAAGGTCGTGGTCGCCCGCGACCTGGTGGGAACCGTGCCGGCGGG
Organism: Microbacterium sp. MTN4-26; assembly: GCF_042846595.1. NCBI lineage: Bacteria > Bacillati > Actinomycetota > Actinomycetes > Micrococcales > Microbacteriaceae > Microbacterium > Microbacterium sp. MTN4-26. The sequence continues at coordinate 196,578 of NZ_BTGO01000005.1, read as the reverse complement.
GGCGGATCTGCGCCGGCTGGTGCGGGCGCTGTCGGTCGACTATCCCGACACCTGGACCTTCGCCGTCGACGGCCTGATCGGCGCGAGCCCCGAGACCCTCGTCACGGTCGCGGGCGGAGCCGTGACCGCTCGCGTTCTCGCCGGCACGGCCGGGCGCGGCACCGACCACGCCGACGACACCGGCGCCGCCTCGCGGCTCCTCGAGAGCGGGAAAGATCGAGACGAGCACCGTTTCGCAGTGCGCAGCGTCGTGGAGGCCCTGGCACCGCACACCCGCACCCTCGCCGCCGACGAGGAGCCCTTCGCGCTGGAGCTGCCGAACCTGTGGCACCTGGCCACCGACGTCGCCGGCGTGCTCGGCGACGACGCGTCGTCGCTGGACCTCGTCGCATCGCTGCATCCCACCGCCGCCGTGGCGGGCACGCCGACCGATGCCGCCCTCGCGGTCATCCGGCGCATCGAGCCCTTCGACCGCGGTCGGTACGCGGGACCCGTCGGCTGGGTCGACGGGTCCGGAGACGGCGAGTGGGCCATCGCGCTCCGGTGCGCTCAGGTGGGTGGCCTGCCCGCACGGCGCGTCAGCGCATCCACCGGCACCATCCCCGTCACGGCGTTCGCCGGCGCGGGGATCGTCGCGGGCAGCGACCCCGAGGCCGAGATGCTCGAGACCCGGGTGAAGTTCCGCCCGATCGTCGACGCCCTCGCGTAAGGCGATCGCGTCAGGTGGCGGCCAGCCGGGCGCGCTGCTCGGCGACGTCGTAGGTGGCCGCCGGCCACTGCGGATCGATGTCTTCGAGCGCGGACCGGAGCAGGTGCTGAACAGCCAGCCGCGCATACCACTTGCGATCGGCGGGCACGACGTACCACGGCGCGTGGGCGGTGGAGGTGCGCTCGAACATCACCTGGTAGGCGTGCTGGTAGCGCGGCCACAGCATCCGTTCGTCGACGTCTCCCGGCGTGAACTTCCAGTGCTTGTCCGCACGGTCGAGCCGTTCGGTCAGGCGCTTCTTCTGCTCGTCGGCCGAGATGTGGAGCATGACCTTCACGATGCGGGTTCCGGTGGCGACCACCCGCTCTTCGAAGGCGTTGATGGCGTCGTACCGCCGTTCGATCTCCGCCGCGGGTGCGAGCTGACGCACGCGCCCGACGAGCACGTCCTCGTAGTGCGAGCGATCGAACACCCCGATGAGACCCGGCTCGGGCAATCGCTTCTCGATGCGCCACAGGAAGTCCTGCGCAAGCTCTTCGTCGGTGGGCTTCTTGAACGCCGTGAGCGAGACCCCCTGCGGATCGACGGCGCCGACGACGTGGCGCACGATGCCGCCCTTGCCGGCGGAGTCCATCGCCTGCAGCACGAGGAGCACCGCCGCGTCGGTCTTCTGCACGCGACTGCGCGCGAACAGCCGCTCCTGCAGATCATCGAGCGCGTCGACACCCGCGGCGAGATCCGCCGCGCCGTCGCGCTTTCCGCCGCCGTAGCCCGGCGTCGATGCGGTGTCGACGTCGGCGAGGCGGAACCCGGGTCCCACCCGCAGCAGGTCGCCGATGTCTCGCAGGTCGCCCGCGCCGCCGTCGTGGAGAGGTCTCGTCCCGGTCATCCCCACATCTTGGCGGATGCCGGGTGCGGCGTCACCCTCATCGGGCCAGCGGCACCTCGATCACCTGACGTGCGGCCGCCGGCGTGGTCAGCGCCTGGTCGAGGGCGGCGCGCGTGGTCACCCGCGTGTGCGTCCAGCCGTACGCGCTCGCCAGGCGGCCGACGTCGACGCCGTGCGGCGTGTAGAGCACCCGGTCGGCCGCTTCGGCATCGGCGGTGGCGGCCACCTCGAGGCCGTCGAAGATGGTGCCGCCGCCGTCGTTGCCGACGATGATCTGGATGCGCGGCTCGGCCTCGCCGATGGCGGCGAGCAGCGCTCCGGCATCGTGGAGCAGCGCCAGATCGCCCAGAAGCACGCGCGTGACCCCGTGCGCGCCGGCGCTCTGGCTCGCGATGGCGACGCCCGTGGCCGTCGCCACGGTGCCGTCGATGCCGGCGAGCCCCCGGTTGGCGTGCACCGTCACCTTCTTGCCGGGCAGCACCGCGTCGGCCACGCGCACCAGGCGCGACGATCCGAACACGAGCCGGTCGTGCGGCCACGTGGCCCGCCACACCGCGTCGACGAGGAGGTTGCGGTCCACGGGCGCGCGCACCGCGTCGAGTTCGGCCGAGATGGCCCCGAGCCGTTCCTGCGGCACCGCCGAGGAGAGGGCGTCGGCGTCGGGCGCCGGCGGAGACAGGTCCACCGCGGCCTCGCGCGACGCGCGCATCCATGCCCCGAGCCACGCGCGCTCGGCATCGACGACCTCGGGGCTGCCGCCGTCGACGGCGACGGCCACGGCGTCCACCGAACGCGTCGCGCCGTTCAGCCCGAGCGGTTCGCCGGGCCCGCGCAGCGCGATCACCTCGACAGCGGGATCGGACAGGAGCGCCGTCACCTCGCGGGAGAGCGTCGGGTGCCCGAAGACGACGACGCGCTCGATCCGGCCGCCGAGGTCGGGGTCGCGCAGGAGCTGTCGATAGCCGTGCACGACGTGACGGCCGAAGCGCGAACCGCTGACGATCTCGGCGATCAGCGGCCACCGCCCCTCGTGCGCGAGGGCTTCGGCAGCGGGCCCCGCATCGGCACCGGCGACGACCACCGTTCGGGGGCCGCGGTCGAGCGCGACGGGGATCTCGCCGGCCTCGTCGGCGACATCGAGCGAGCCGATGCCGCCGCCGCCCTGATAGAGCGCGCCGGACATCGCCGCGTCATCGACCGAGCCGCTGCCGGCGGCCTGCGCTCCCGCGGCGATCGCGTCGTCGAGCCACGTCGGGACAGGACCGCTGAGGGGCTCGCGATACGGAAGGTTCAGGTGCACCGGTCCCGCCGACCACTGGCCCACGCCGCGTGCGGCATCCACCGCCTCGGCCGCGACGACCCGCAGCGTGGCGGTCGCATCGGAGGTGCCGTCGGGGTCGCTCTCCTCGGGCACGGCGAGGTCTGCGGCGTAGCGGGTGGCGGAGGAGAAAAGGCCGGGTTGCCGCGTGGTCTGGTTGGCGCCCACGCCCCGCAGCTCGGGGGGACGGTCGGCCGTCAGCAGCAGCAGCGGCACACCCGCGTGGTGCGCTTCGAGCACCGCCGGCAGCAGGTTCGCGACGGCCGTGCCCGAGGTGCACACGACGGCGGCGGGCACCCGCGTCTCCCGGGCGATGCCGAGCGCGGTGAAGCCGGCGACCCTCTCGTCCACGCGCACGTGGAGCTGCACGTGACCGCCGCGTTCGAGTTCGGCGGCCACGAGCGCGAGCGCCTGCGAGCGCGAACCGGGGCTCAGCACCACGTGGCGCACGCCGCGGGCGACGAGTGCACCCAGCAGAGCGGCGGCCGCATCGGTCGCGGGGGCGCCGGTGACGGTCGGGGCGACGTCGTCGCCGGGCTCGCCGGACACGTCAGCCGACGGCGCCGCGCTGACCGCGCTCGTCGTCGTCGGGCCGGGATCCGGTGGCCTGCTCACCGGAAGGACGCTGCTCCCCCGCCGTTGTGTCCGCGCCGGAGGGCTCCTCGGCGGTCGTCTCTCCCGTCGACGCGTCGGCGTCGGCGACGGGCTTGTCGGGAACCGGCGGATCCCAATCGGATTCCGCATCGAGCATCGCCAGTTCCTCTTCGAGGCGGCGGATGCGCTCATCCTGATCGCGGATCGAACCGAACGTGCCGGTGAACTGCGGATCGTCGTCGGGCGCCAGGGGGGCAGCCGGGGCCGGCCGCGGGCGACGACCGACGATCAGCCACATCAGTCCGCCGAGCACCGGGATGACGATCACGATGACCAGCCAGAGCGGCTTGCTGACTCCGCGGTGCCGTGTCTTCGGCTGCACGGCGCAGTCGACGATCGTGAAGACCCAGAACGCCACGGCGATCAGGGCCACGATCAGCAGCACCCTTGTCACGCCTTCCATCCTAGGCGCGCTCGCGCGGGGGCGGGTTGGCCGTGACCTGACAGTGACATGTGAGGGGCGGCATACCTCCCAGTCGCCCCGGTACCGCTCAGGCGACGCACCTACGATGGGTCTCGTGAAAGCCCGTCCTGCCCTCGTGTACACGGTGCTGCGCCTGCTGGCGTTCCTGGTGCCGTTCGGCATCCTGATGCTCTTCCCGGTGTTCCAGGATCTGTTCTGGCTCGCCGCGATCTTCGCCGCGCTCATCGGTCTCAGCCTGTCGATCCTCTTCCTGCGACGCCCGTTGAACAGCGTCACCACGGGGCTGGCCGACCGCCGGCGCGAGCGCGAGCGCGCCGACGACTCCGCCGCCGAAGACGCCGCAGCCGACGCGGTCTACGGCGAAGGCGCCGTACGTTCCGGTGACGGCATGCCTTCCGCCGGCGCGGAGGCCGACGCGCGTCGGTCGGACGAGGACGGCCGCTGAGCGCGGATCAGCCGACGAACGCCCAGAACAGCAGCGCTCCGTAGCCCACCGATGTGAGCGAGGTGAGCGCGAGGGCGACCACCAGCTCGCGGGCCTCGCGGTAGCTCCACACGATGATGATCGCGGGGATGCCTGCCAGCAGCGCCATGAGCGCGAGCCAGGCGATCGGGTAGAACAGCGCCAGGAACGCGGCGATCGCGAACGGCACGAGCACGAACAGGGGGAACAGCACCTGCGTCCACCGCCTGCCGATGAGCACGGTGAGCGTGCGCTTGCCCGCCACCCGATCCTGGTCGATGTCGCGCAGGTTGTTCGCCAGCAGCACCGCGCAGGCCAGCAGCCCCGCGGCCACGGCGCCGAACCACGCCTCCTGCGGCAGCGAGAACGCCTGCACCCACGTGGTGCCGAGGGTGGCGACCAGCCCGAAGAAGACGAACACGAACAGTTCACCGAGCCCGTAGTAGCCGTACGGCCGCCTTCCGCCGGTGTAGAACCAGGCGGCGGCGATCGCGAGCGCGCCGATCGCGAGCATCCACCATTGCCCGGTGCGGATGACGATCGCCAGGCCCGCGATCGCGGCGAGCGCGAAGAAGCCCAGCGCCACCGCGAGCACACGGCGCGCGGGCACTTTGCGCGACGCGGTCAGGCGCGCGGGTCCGACGCGGTGGTCGTCGGTGCCGCGGATGCCGTCGCTGTAGTCGTTGGCGAAGTTGACGCCGATCTGAAGGAAGACCGCGACCGCGAGACACGCCAGAGCGATCATGCCGTGGAATTCGTCGGTGACCACCAGGGCCGCCCCGGTCCCGATGAGCACGGGGGTGACCGCCAGCGGAAGAGTGCGCAGGCGCGCGGCACCGATCCAGTCGCGGGCCGTCGGCGGCGCGACCGCCGCCGGTGACCCGGAGACGCGCGCCTTCGCGGGGTTGCCGCGCGAGCGAGACGGGCGCGTCGACGTCTTCTTGCGCTTCTTGCTGGGTGTGCCTGCCACGAGGAGCCATCCTAGGGCGCCGACGCGATGCGGCGGCTGAGACCGCCGGTCAGTGCAGGCCCGCGACCGCCGAACGGATGGCCTCGCGGTCGGGCTTGCCCGACGGAAGGCTCGGCAGCTCGTCGACGAGCACCAGTCGTGCCGGGCGCGCGTGCGGGCCGATCTCGCGCTCGACGGTCTGCCGCGCCTCCTCGAACTGCACCGACTCGCTGCGGCGCAGCGCCTCCCCCCGCGTGGCGACCACGACGGGAACCTCGCCCCAGCGCGTGTCGTCCACCCCCACCACGACGGCGCCCGCGAGGCCGGGTACCGCGCGGACGGCCTGCTCGACGCGATCGAGCGAGATGTTGATGCCGCCCGAGACGATGACGTTGTCGATCCGTCCGCGCACCCGCAGCACGCCGTCCTCGAGGATCCCCGCGTCGCCCGTGCGGTACCACCGCGTGCCGTCGCCGTCGACGATGAACGTCGTGGCGGTGCGCTCGGGGTCGTCGAGGTATCCCTCGGCGAGCGTCGGGCCGGCGATCTGCACCTCCCCGGCGGCGATGCGCACCGTGACGCCGGTGAGAGCACGCCCGTCGTACACGCATCCGCCGCTGGTCTCGGTGGAGCCGTAGGTGCGCACGACGCGCACGCCCGCCGCCTCGGCCCGCTCGAGGGTCGCCGCGGGGAGTGCCTGACCGCCGATCAGCACGGTCTCGAACGAGCGCAGCGCCGCCAGCACCGTGCCGTCTGCCTCGGCCGCGTCGAGCAGGCGCGTCAGCTGCGCCGGCACGAGCGAGGTGTACGTCGGGATGCGGGTGCCGCCGCGGCTGGACGCCATCGTCAGCGCGGCGGCGGCGAACGCCTCGGGGGTGAAGCGGCCGGCGAGGATGGCCGGTTCGCGGTCGGCGACGAGGGCGCGCGCGAGCACCTGGAGACCGGCGACGTAGCCGGCCGGCAGGGCGAGCAGCCATCCGCCCGATCCGATGCGGTCGGCCGTGGCCATCGCGCTGGAGATCAGGGCGTCGCGACTGAGCACGACGCTCTTGGGGATGCCGGTTGACCCCGACGTCGTCACGACGACGGCGGTTCCCGCGGGCACCTCGGGCGGCGCCTCGCCCACCATCCCCAGGGCGAGCGCCGGCCCGGCGCCGTGCAGCGCGCCGCGCAGCGACCGCAGCACGTCGCGCGGGTCGTCGGTGGTGAGCGCCTCGAGCCTCATCGTGCGCTCAGTAGTGCCACGGGTAGGGCGACCAGTCGGGGTCGCGCTTCTGCAGGAACGCGTCACGGCCCTCGACCGCCTCGTCGGTGCCGTAGGCCAGGCGGGTCGCCTCGCCGGCGAACACCTGCTGACCGACCATCCCGTCATCGACGGCATTGAAGGCGAACTTCAGCATGCGGATCGCCGTGGGCGACTTCGTGAGGATCGTGCGCGCCATCGCGATCGCTTCGCGCTCGAGGTCGGCGTGCGGCACGACGCGGTTGACCGCGCCCATCTCGTACGCGCGCTGGGCCGAGTACTCCTCGGCGAGGAAGAACACCTCACGGGCGAACTTCTGGCCGATCTGACGGGCGAAGTAGGCGGAGCCGTAGCCGGCGTCGAACGAGCCGACATCGGCGTCGGTCTGCTTGAACCGGCCGTGCTCGGCGCTGGCGACCGACATGTCGCACACGACGTGGAGCGAGTGCCCGCCGCCGGCCGCCCATCCCGGGATCACCGCGATCACGACCTTCGGCATGAAGCGGATGAGACGCTGCACCTCGAGGATGTGCAGGCGCCCGGCGCGAGCGGGGTCGGGAGCGGTGGCATCGTCGGACGCATAGGTGTATCCGTCGCGGCCACGGATGCGCTGGTCTCCGCCGGAGCAGAACGCCCAGCCGCCGTCCTTCGGGCTCGGCCCGTTCCCGGTGAGCAGCACGACGCCCACCCGGGGGTTCTGCCGGGCGTCGTCGAGCGCCCGGTACAGCTCGTCGACCGTGTGGGGACGGAACGCGTTGCGCACCTCGGGCCGGTCGAACGCGATGCGCGCGATCCGGCCGTCGCGTGAGAGATGCGCGGTGATGTCGGTGAACGCCTCGGCGCCGGGGGCCGGCATCCATTCCGCGGCGTCGAACAGCTCGGAGACCATGCCCCCAGCGTAACGACGGCGGGTCAGGCGTTCTTGGCGTCGCGCCAGCGCAGCCATCCGCGCACGACGTCATAGTCCCAGTCCGGCCCGTCGAGCCCCAGGGTGAACAGCCGGGTGCCGGCGTCGTAGAGGACGTCGGCGGTCTCCTCGTCGCGCCGCGCGAGCTCGTTCGAGACCACCAGGTCGGCCGTGTCGCGCTCCTCCGCCTGGGCCCACCGGTCGATCACCGAGAGCTTGTGCGGCAGCTCGTCGGGCGTGACGAAGCTGTGCCAGATGTTCGCGTGGCGCGCGACGAAGCGCAGCGTCTTCTGCTCGCCCTTTCCGCCGATCATGATCGGGATGCGGCGGGTGGGCTGCGGGTTGAGCTTGTCCCAGCGCGCCGTGATGCGCTCCAAGCCGACGCCGAGATCGTTCAGACGACTGCCCGCCGTGCCGAACTCGTACCCGTACTCGTCGTAATCCCGCTCGAACCACCCCGAGCCGGTGCCGAAGATGAAGCGGCCCGTGCCGCCCTTGGCGCTGATGTGGTCGAGGGTCCGGGCCATGTCGGCCTGCAGGTCGGCGTTGCGATAGCTGTTGCAGTTGACCAGCGCCCCGAACTCGACGCGTTCGGTCTGCTCGGCCCACGCGCCGAGCATCGTCCACGACTCGAAGTGGAGGCCGTCCGGCTCACCGAAGAGCGGGAAGAAGTGGTCCCAGTTGAACAGGATGTCCACGCCCATCTCCTCCAGGCGGAGGACGGCGTCGCGAAGGTCGGGGTAGGTGACGTGCTGGGGCCGCAGCTGGATGCCGAGGCGGACGGGGGTGTCGACGAGCATGCGGTTCAGCCTATGGCCGCGCGCAGCGGGTGAGGGCAGGATGAGGAGATGTCCTCACCCCTCCCCGCTCTGGACCGGCTCATCGACACCGCCCGGGTGGTCTCCCTCCCGCTGACGACCCGCTTCCGCGGGGTCGACGAGCGGGAGGCGCTGCTGCTGGAAGGACCCGAGGGGTGGGCGGAGTTCTCGCCGTTCCTGGAGTACGACGACGCCGAGGCGGCGACGTGGCTCACCGCGGCTATCGACTTCGCGTGGCATCCGCGACCCGCGGCGGTGCGCGAGACCGTGCCGGTGAACGCGACCGTCCCCGCCGTCGCGGCCGACCAGGTCGGCGACGTGCTCACCCGCTTCCACGGCTGCCGCACCGCGAAGGTCAAGGTCGCCGAGCGCGGACAGGTGCTCGGCGACGACGTCGCGCGCGTGCGGGCGGTGCGCGAGGTCATGGGGCCGGAAGGGCGCATCCGCGTCGATGCGAACGGCGGCTGGAACCTCGACGAGGCCGAGCACGCCGTGCACGCGCTCGCGGAGTTCGACCTGGAATACGTCGAGCAGCCCTGCGCGCAGGTCGAGGACCTCGTCGAGCTCCGCCGCCGCATCCGCTACCTCGGCATCCCCGTGGCCGCCGACGAGAGCGTGCGCAAGGCCGACGACCCGATCGCCGTCGTCACCGCCGGCGCGGCCGACCTCGTCGTGGTCAAGGTGCAGCCGCTGGGAGGGGTGGCGCGTGCCCTGTCGATCGTCGCCGCCGCCGGCGTTCCGGCCGTGGTCTCCAGCGCCCTCGACACGTCGGTCGGACTCGGGATGGGCGTCGCGCTCGCGGCGAGCCTGCCCGAGCTGTCGTTCGACTGCGGACTGGGCACGGCCTCGCTGCTCGCCGCGGACGTCACGGACGACCCCCTCGTCGCGCGCGACGGTCGCATCGCGGTGCGGCGCGTGGTGCCGAGCCCGGAGCTCCTCGATCGGCACGCGGCCCCGCGCGAGCGGCGGGAGTGGTGGCTGGAGCGACTCCGTCGCTGTCACGCCGTCGCGCAGGAACGTTAGCGCTCGATCAGCGCGGCGGCCACGCGTCCGAGCTCCTCGCCGGTGTGCCTGGCGAGCTCGGCGGGCGGAAGGCCCGCCATGACCCCGCGGACCGACGTCGACTCCCAGACCGTCATGAGCAGTCGGGCGACCGCCCTCGGCTCGAGCCGGAACCGGATGTCCTTGCCGGCGACGATGTCATCGACCAGTCGCGCGACGCTGTCGAGAATGGCGGTGTCCTGCTCGAGGTACGCCGCCGCGAGCTCCGGCGCCCGAAGCGCGTGGATGCGGATCTCGTTGAACAGCAGAACGCCGAGCCGGTCCTCGGGTCCGATCTCGAGCACGCGGCTCACGACCTCGACGACGTTGCCGCCGGTCATGTCCAGCGCACCGTCGGCCTCGAGCGCCGCGACCCGGTCGGCGACCGATCGCACCCGTTCCTGCGCGACCAGCCCGACGAGGGCGAAGAAGAGCTCGTCCTTGGAGGCGAAGTTCGAGTAGAACGCTCCCCGCGTGAACCCCGCGCGGTCGCAGATGACCTCGACCGACGCCGCGTCCATGCCGACCTCGGCGAACACCTCCGCCGCCGCATCCAGCAGTCTGCGTCTGGTCTCCTCGCGTCGTCGCGAGGGTCCCGCCGTATCGCTCATGGTGACCCTCCCCCGCCGATTCTCACACGCGTCGCCCAGGTTGCCGTCGATGTTCCGCATTACGATACAGAAGCGCATCGGATACAAAAATGTATCCAAATCCCGTCAGACCGCCTGGAGGACGTGTGTCCACTCTGCTGTTCAGCCTCGGACGCTGGTCCTACCGCCACCCCTGGCGCGTGCTCACGACGTGGCTGCTGCTGCTGGTCGTGGCCGGCGTGAGCGCGGTGACCTTCATGGCGGGGACCGACAACTCCTTCTCGATCCCGGGCACCGAGGCCCAGGAGGGCATCGTGCAGCTGGATCGCACCTTCCCGCAGGCCAGCGGCACGAGCGCGCAGGTGCTCGTGGCGGCACCCGACGCGGAGGCGGTCACCGACGACGCGTATCGCACGGCGATCGACGACGCCCTGTCGGCGTTCGGCGACCTCGACGGGGTGCTGGCGGTCACCGACCCCTTCGACGAGAACGTCTCGGGCCTCGTCTCCGACGACGACGAAGCGGCGATCATCCGACTCCAGCTCGACGGTCAGGCCACCGACATCCCCGCGGGAACGGAGGAGGACCTGCAGGAGATCGCCGACGATCTGCAGACCGCCCTCCCCGAGGCGCAGGTCGTGCTCGGCGGCGACCTCTTCTCCACCGAGATCCCCTCACTCTCTCCCATCGAAGCGGTCGGCGTGCTCATCGCCCTGTTCGTGCTGATCGTGACCTTCCGGTCTTTCGCGGTGGCGTGGTTCCCGCTCGTGAGCGCCCTCATCGGCGTCGGACTCGCAATCGCGCTGATCTTCGTCGCCACGGCTTTCGCCACGATCTCGTCGACCACGCCGATGCTCGCGATCATGCTGGGGCTCGCGGTCGGGATCGACTACGCCCTGTTCATCGTCGCGCGCCATCAGGATCAGGTGCGCGCCGGCGTCGAGCCCGAGGAATCCGCCGCGCGCGCGACCGGCACCGCCGGCTCCGCGGTCGTCTTCGCCGGCGTGACGGTGCTCATCGCCCTGGTCGGACTGTCGTTCGCGAACATCCCCTTCCTCACCACGATGGGGATCGCCGCGGCCGTGGCCGTCGCCATCGCCGTCCTGGTCGCGGTGACCCTCACTCCCGCACTCCTCGGCTTCGCGAAGGGGCGCGTCGTGGGATGGCGCCGCCGTCCGAGCCGCCGCGCCCGCCGCGCGCGCACCCGGCCACGCCGCGGATTCGCCGAGCGGTGGGTGCGGGCCGTCACGCGGCATCCGATCGTCACCACGGTCTCGGTCGTCGCCGTGCTCGGCACGATGGCGATCCCGGCCGCGAGCCTCACCCTGGCCCTTCCGAACGCCGGCACGCAGCCGACCTCGAGCGAGGCCCGGCAGACCTACGACCTGACCGCGGAGTACTTCGGACCGGGCGAGAACGGCCCGCTCATCCTCACCGGCACGATCGTCACCTCCACCGACCCGCTCGGGCTCATGGAGGACCTCGCCGACGAGATCGCAGACGTTCCCGGCGTCAAGGAGATCGCGCTGGCGACGCCCAACGAGACCGCTGACACCGGGCTCATCCAGGTGATCCCCGAGACCGCCCCCGACGACCCCGCCACCGCCGACCTCGTGCGGGAGCTTCGTTCCCACCACGACGAATGGCTCGAGGAGTACGGCGTCGATCTGAAGGTGACCGGCTTCACCGCCGTCGGCATCGACATCTCCGACCGCCTGGGCGCCGCGCTGATCCCGTTCGGGATCTTCGTCGTCGGGCTCTCGCTGATCCTGCTGACGATCGTGTTCCGCTCGATCTGGGTGCCGCTGAAGGCCGCCGCGGGATACCTGCTGTCGGTGGCGGCGTCGTTCGGCGCGGTGGCCGCCGTGTTCGAGTGGGGCTGGCTCGCCGACGCGCTGCACGTCACGCGCACCGGCCCCGTCATCAGCTTCATGCCCATCATCCTCATGGGCGTGCTGTTCGGCCTCGCGATGGACTACCAGGTGTTCCTCGTCTCGCGCATGCGCGAGGACTACGTGCACGCCCACCGCGCCCGCGGCGGCCGTGCGGACCGGCTCACCGCCGTCGGTGCCGTGCGCACCGGTTTCGTCTCGTCGGCCCGCGTGGTCACCGCCGCCGCGGTGATCATGTTCGCGGTCTTCGCCGCGTTCGTACCCGAGGGCGACTCCTCGATCAAGCCGATCGCCCTCGGGCTCGCGGTCGGCATCGCCGTCGACGCGTTCCTCGTGCGCATGACGCTCGTTCCGGCGGTCATGGCGCTCCTCGGCGAGAAGGCCTGGTGGATGCCGCGCTGGCTGGACCGCATCCTGCCCCACTTCGACATCGAGGGCGAGGCCGTCGAACGCGAGCGCGCCCTGGCGGACTGGCCCGAGCCGAACACCATCGCCGTCGTCGTCGCCGACGACCTCGGCGTGCGCACCGACGCCGGCCGCGTCTTCGCCGGCGCGACGTTCCGCGTCGATCCCGGGGACACCCTGCTCGTCACCGCGGACGCCGGCGCCGCCCGCGCGTTCGCCCTCACCGTCGCGGGGCGGCTCGATCCCACCGACGGGCGCCTGCGCGTGGCCGGCCATCTGCTCCCCGGCCGCGCCGCGTGGGTGCGCGCGCACGTCGGCATCGCCCTTCTCGACGAGGCCGACGATCCGCTCGCGGCGCTGCGCACGGCCCTGCGCGGCGCGCGCCTGGTGGTGGTCGACGGCCTCGACCGGCTCGACCGCGCCGCGCGTGACCAGGCCGCGGCGCTGATCCGCGACGCCGGCGCGCGCGCCGCGGCATCCGCTCCCCTCACCGTCGTGGCCACCGCCCGCACCGAGGGCCCCGCGCTCGCTGCGCTCTCCGACGCCCACCGCCCCCACGTCCAGGCGCTGGCCCTCAGCGCCCGCACCACCGCATCCGAGGTGAACGCATGACTCTCCCGATCGAACGCGCCCGCACCCGTCGCCCCGTCACGTGGGTGACGATCATCGGCGCCCTGCTGCTGCCGGTGGTCGTCGGCGCGATCCTCGTCGCCGCGTTCTACGACCCGGCAGAGCGCCTCGACAACGTGACCGCCGCGATCGTGAACGACGACGAGCCGGTCACGATCGACGATCAGACGGTGCCGCTGGGGCGCCAGCTGACCGCGGGGCTCGTGGAGGGCTCGGACGACCTGCCGAGCAACCTCGACTGGACGATCACGAACGACGACGACGCGGCGGCGGGCCTCGCCGACGGCACCTACTCCGCGGTCGTGACGATCCCCGCCGAGTTCTCCGCCGCCGCGACCTCGACCGCCGGAGACGACCCTGAGCGCGCGGTCATCGAGGTCACCACGGCACCCGACAACCTCGTCGTCGACGACGCGATCACCGCGCAGATCACGTCGGCGGCGGCATCCATCATGGGGCAGGAGCTCTCCGAGGTGTACCTCGAGAACGTCTTCCTCGGGTTCACCACCCTCGGCGACCAGCTCGGCGAGGCCGCCGACGGCGCCGACCAGCTCGCCAGCGGGGCGGACCAGCTCGCCGACGGCACCGCGCAGTACGTCGACGGCGTGGGCCAGCTCGCGGCGGGCGCGCAGCCCCTCGCCACCGGCGCCGCCGCCCTCGCGCCGGGCATCGGCGAGATCGCCGACGGCGCCGCCGCCCTGTCGGCCGGCGGCTACGAGGCGGCCGACGGGATCGACGACCTCGCCGGGGGTGCGAGTGCGCTCTCGACCGGCGCATCCGACCTCGCCGACGGCCTGTCCTCGCTCGCCGACCTCACCGCCCAGATCCCCGAGATCCCGCAGGGCGTCATCGACGCCGCCGACGCGGTCGCCGCCAACAGCGAGGAGATCGGGCAGTTCGTGACCGGCTCGGCCGCAACCCTCACCGCTCTCGCCGACGAATGCCGCGCGGCCGGCGACACCGGCACGGTGTGCGCCGAGATCATCGCGCTGTCCGACGAGACCAACGCCGCGCTGCCGACGGTGACCGAGATCCTCGACGACTCGGATGAGATCGCCGCGGGCATCGCGCAGTTCCAGGATGCCGGGCCGCAGCTCACCGCGGCTCTGCAGGCCTCGGCCGCCGGCGCGGACGAGATCGCGACGGGCATCGGCGGCATCGCCGGCGGCGCGAGCCAGGCCGCATCGGGGGTGCGCGAGATCGCGGCCGGCACCGGCGCGCTCGGCACCGGCGCCGACGAGGCCTCCGCCGGGGCCGCACAGGTCGCCGACGGCGTCCAGCAGCTCGCGGACGGCGCGCAGCAGGCCGCGGACGGTGGCACGGCACTCGTGACGGGTTCCGATCAGACCGCGGATGGAGCCGGCGAACTCGCCTCGGGGCTGCACACCGCGGCCGACGAGATCCCCTCGTACACCGACGATGAAGCCCAGACGCTCGCGAGCGTCGTGGCCGACCCGGTCGAAGCCGACGGGATCGGCAGCGACCTGTTCGGCGCCACCGCGGTTCCGCTCCTCGCGGCGCTGGCGCTGTGGATCGGCGGGCTGGGCACCTTCGTCGCCCTCCAGGCCGTGACCGCTCGCGCGCTCACCTCGCGGTCGGCCTCCGCGCTGCTGGCGCTGCGGGGCCTCGCGCCCGCCGCCGCCATCGGCGCGGCGCAGGGGCTCCTCGTCGCCGGTGTCGTGCAGATCGCCGCGACATACGAGTTCGGCGAGTGGACGGTGTTCGCGGGAGTGTGCGTCGTCGCGGGCATCGCCTTCGCCGGCGTCAACCAGGCGCTGGTGGCCGTCTTCGGCGGAGCGGGCCGCTGGATCGCCGCCCTCGTGGCCGTGCTCGCCGTCGCCGCGGGCATCGTCTCGACCGTTCCGGGATGGCTGTCCTCGCTCGCCGGGGCCATGCCGACCGCACCCGCCTACAGCGGCATGGTGGCCGCCCTGACCTCCGACGGGAGCGTCGGCGCGGCCCTGGTCGGCCTCACGGTGTGGATGCTGCTCGCCTTCATCGCCACCGTGATCGCGGTCGCGCGGCGCCGGTCCGCCCCGGCGGCGCACCCGCTTCCGGCCTGACCCTCCCGCCACGACGTTCACCTGTCACCAGACGTCGCTGAGCGCTCGCGAAGCGACATCCAGCGGCAAGTGAACACGCATTCTCGGGCGCCAGGCCGCGAGGCGCGAGGCGCGGGGTCAGGAGAGGCCGCTGTAAGCGTGCAGGCCCTTGAAGAACATGTTGACGATGGTGAAGTTGAACAGCACCGCCAGGAAGCCGATGATCGACAGCCACGCCGACCGCGTGCCGCGCCAGCCGCGCGTGGCGCGGGCGTGGATGTATCCGGCGTAGAGCACCCAGATGACGAAGGTCCACACCTCCTTGGTGTCGAACCCCCAATAGCGGCCCCACGCGTCGTTCGCCCAGATCGCACCGGCGATGAGGGTGAAGGTCCAGAAGATGAATCCGATGATCGCGAAGCGGTAGGCCAGCGATTCCAGGGCGTCCGCGCTCGGCAGCGTGCGCAGGAAGCCGGGCCCCGTGCGCACGACGGCGCCGTCGGCCGCTTCGGCGACCTTGCGCTCGCGGCGGGCCTGCAGCAGCTGCGCGACCGACAGACCGAAGGCCAGCGCGAACAGGGCGGTGCCGAGCGAGGCGACGAACACGTGGATGACGAGCCACACCGACTTGAGGGGATCCATGAGCGGAACCACCTCGACGTAGAACGACAGCGTCGCTCCCCCGAGCAGCACGACCACGAGGCCGGTGATGAAGGTGCCGAGGAAGCGCAGGTCGTACCGGAAGAGCACGCCGAGGTACACCGCCACGACCAGCAGCAGGCCCGTCATGGCGAACTCGTACATGTTCGACCACGGCACGCGCTCGGCCGCGATTCCGCGCAGCACCGTCGCGCCCAGGTGGAACAGGAACGCCAGCACCGTCAGCGAGGTTCCGATGCGCGCCCACAAAAGGCGCGGGCGCGCGCCCGGCGCTGACGCGATCTCCGCCCCGGCACGGCGCTCCCGCGCGGTGACATCGGTGATGCTCTCCCCGCCCGCGGCGACGAGCTCGCGGTCGCGTGCGCGCGCATCCTTCGCCTCCACGGCGAGCGCGGAGCGTCGGGCGAGATCGATCGCGTAGGCGACGAACGCGAGGGCGTACACCGCGATGGCGGTCCAGACCAGCAGCACCGAGACGTCGTCGAGCGAGAGGGTGTCGGTCATGGCGTCAGTCTACTTTCGGCGTGTCGGGGGTGGATGCGGCCGCGTCCGTCCGCTCGGCGGACACCCGCTCGCGCACCGCGGCCTCGTGCGACGCGGCGAGCTTGTCGACGGCGGCGGCGAGGGTCGGGTCCTCGCCGCGGGCGAGGCCCGCGTACTCGAGATCGACGGACCCGTCGCGGGCGGTCGCGGTGACCCACATGCGACGGCGCGGCACGAACAGTCCGGCGAGCAGACCGAGGGTGGCGAGCACGGCGAACGCGAGCACCCACGGCGCGCCGACGTCACGGTGGATGGAGAGTGAGACGAAGCGCTTGACCGATTCCTCGTAGCCCTCTGCCCCGGCGGGCGACTCGTTCTCGAACGTGACGGTGCCGAGGCCGTCCGGCAGCTGCGCGGTGTCGCCGGGGGCGAGCTCGAGCGCCGGCTCGTCGACGCCGCGCCCGGCGAGCTGGGTCATGTCGGTCGGGTCGAGCGTGTACACCGACCGAGGCGTGCCGTCGTCGATGCCGAGGTCGCCGGCGTAGACGTTGATCGTCATGACGGGATTCACCAGGGCGGGATACGCCGAGGTGAACGCGCCGGAGGGCAGCTCGAACTGCGTCGGATAGAAGAACGCGGTCATGCCCAGCTGATCGGGCAGTCCATCGGGCACCTTGATCACGCCGAGCGAGGTCATGTTGGTGTCCTGCGGCAGGAAGGGAACGGACTCGGAGAAGACGATCTCGCCGTCGGCGTCGCGCACCGTGATCGTCGGGGCGTAGCCGTTGCCCATCAGGTAGACGCGATCGCCGTCGATGTCGACGGGATGGTTCACGCGCACCGACTCCGCGGATGTGTCATCGGCGTTCCGGACCGTGAGGTTCGCCGAGAAATCCCCCGCCTGACCGGCGGCCGTGGACCCTGCCGGCTCGTAGGTCACCTCGAACTCGTCGAGCGTGAGCGCATAGGGCGACAGACCGTCGGTGTCGACGAAACGCCCCGGGTTGAAGGAGGCGTAGTCGAGCATGGTGTTGACGAACGTGTCGTCTTCGACGATGACGCTCTGGCCGGTGTAGGTGAATCCGCCGCCGACCCCCACGGCGATCAGCACGCCGACGAGCGCACCGTGGAAGACGAGGTTGCCGGTCTCGCGGGCGTAGCCGCGCTCGGCCGACACCGACAGGCGCCCCCGCGCGTCGTAGCGCTCGACGCGATAGCCCGAGCGCCGCAGCTGCGCCTCGGCGAGCGAGACGGCTTCGTCGGCCGCCGCGGCGGTGTCCGCGCCCGCCGGGACGGGCACGGATGCGGTGCGATGGTCGTCGAGGCGCGACAGCCGGGCGGGCGTGCGCGGCGGCTTGGCCCGGAGCGCCTTCGCGTGGTGCCGGGTACGCGGGATCACGCAACCGATGAGGGAGATGAACAGCAGGATGTAGATCGCCGAGAACCAGGGCGACGTGTAGACGTCGAACATGCTCAAGTTGTCGAGGATCGGCGCGAGGTCGGGATTGTCGGCGTAGTACTGCGTGACGCCGTTCGGATCCGCGCTGCGCTGCGGCACGAGGGAGCCGGGAACGGCCGCGATCGCGAGAAGGAGCAGCAGCACCAGCGCTGTGCGCATCGAGGTCAGCTGACGCCAGCCCCAGCGCATCCATCCGACCGGGCCGAGAGCCGGCTGCACCGGGTCCGAGCCGCTGCTCGGCGCGTCGGCGTGGTCGTCGGGACGCAGCGTCGCCTGTTCGGCGGCAGGTTCAGAGCGGGAGCGGGACACCGAGGAGCACCCCCTGCAGGCCGGTCATGAGAAACGTCCACACGCCGGAGACCATCAGCACGCCGAGGGCGACCAGCAGCGAACCGCCGACGATGTTGACGGCGCGGATGTGGCGGCGCAGGAACGCCACCGATCGCGTCGCCCATCCGAACCCCAAGGCGAGGAGGAGGAAGGGGAGCCCGAGGCCGAGCGAGTAGGCCAGGCCCAGGATGCCGGCGCGAACCGGGTCGCCCAGGTTCCACGAGACGGAGATGATCGCCGCGAGCGTCGGGCCGATGCACGGCGTCCAGCCGACGCCCATCGCCAGGCCGAGCAGGGGGGCGCCGATGAGCCCGAGATTGCCCCGCACGTGCGGGTGCACCGTGCGCTGGGCGAACCCGAAGACGCCGATGAAGACGAGGCCGAGGAGGATCACGACCACACCCAGCACGCGGGTGATCGGATCGGCGTACTGCAGGAAGAACCGCCCGAGCGTGCCGCCGAGGATCGTCACCGCCATGAACACCACCGTGAAGCCGGCGATGAAGAGCACGACGCCCAGCAGCAGCCGACCGCGCGGCGTGAACTCGACAGGAGAATTCGACGCGGTCCCCCCGCTCGCCGCGGCAGGAGCGGCACTCGAGGCGGAGATCTCCTGTCGTGTCGACACGGGCGCGACGCGACGCGGGGCGGCGGCTCCGCCGATGAACCCCAGGTAGCCGGGCACGAGCGGCAGCACGCACGGCGAGAGGAACGACACCAGGCCGGCGAGCACCGCGACCGGCACGGCGAGCCACATCGCGCCGCCGAAGACGAGTTCGGTCACGACGTCTCCGCGAGCGCGTCGCTCACGAGGGTCTCGAGCACCGACGCGTCCTGCAGCTGGCCGATGATGCGCGCCGCCACCCGCCCCTCGGCGTCGAGCACGAGGGTCGTCGGCGTCGCGCTGATCGGCGTCTTCTCGGCGAAGGCGAGCTTGACCTCCGGCGTCACCGACGCCAGCACGCTCGGGTAGGTCACCCCGTAGGTCTCGGCGAAGGCGAGCGCGGTCCCGGCGGAGTCGGTGGTGTTGATCCCGAGGAAGGTGACCTCTTCGCCGTCGAAGGCGCCGTGGGCCTCTTCCAGTGCGGGGGCCTCCGCGCGACACGGACCGCACGCGGCGTACCAGAAGTTCACGACCACGACGTCGCCGGCGACATCGGCGTCGGTGATCGTGGCACCGGTGTCGAGCTCACCCGAGAACGTCACCGGCTCGCCGCGATCCTCGACCGGGATCTCGACGACGCGCAGCCCGTCCGCGGCGATGAAGCCCTTGTTGTCGCCCGCGCGGTACTGCTCCGCGAGCGGGTCGTTCGAACAGGCCACCAGCGCCCCCGCGAGCGCCAGGGCGGCGACGATGGATGCGGCCACGCGGCCGGCGCGCGCGGCACGGCGGTCTCTCATACCGCCCCCACGTCGCTCGCGCCCGAGGTCTGGGCGGGCTCGGCGTATCCGATCTCGGTCCACAGGCCGTCGCGCATCTCGAACGAGGTCACACTCGACAGCGCGCAGCGGCGCTGCCGCGGGTCGTGCCGGGACGATTCGCCCGCGGCCGCGAGGTGCGTCACCCAGATCGGCAGCTGGTGCGAGACGATGACGGCATCGCCGCCCTCCGCCTGCTTCCAGGCATCGGTCATCGCCTGGTTCATCCGCACGATCACCTCGGCGTAGGGCTCCCCCCAGCTCGGCAGGGCGGGCTTGCGCAGATGGCGCCAGTTCAGCGGGTTCATCAGGGCGATCCGCATGCGACGGCCCTCGAAGACATTCGTCGGCTCGATGACGCGCTCGTCGATGCGGGGAGCGACGCCGAAGACCTCGGTGAACGGCTCCGCCGACTCCTGCGTGCGCTCCAGCGGCGAGCACGTGAGGGATGTCACGTCGCGCCCCGACGCCTGCACCCATTCGGCGGCGGCCCGCGCCATGTCGCGCCCGGCGGAGCTCAGCGGGTAGCCGGGCAGTCGTCCGTAGAGCACGCCGCGGGGGTTGTCGACCTCCCCATGGCGCACGAGATGAAGGCGTTCGGCAGGCACCGCTTCAGTCTACGTGGGGGCCCGCTATGGACGGGCTGAGCGTCGGCTGGACCGGGCGAAGTGCCGCTCGACGGCCACGAGGCCGAGCACGACGGCCGCCCCGACGACGGCGAGCACGATCGGCAGCACCACCGGCTCATACGGAAGGGCGAGCGCTCCGATCCCGTGGTCCTCCCCGGCCGGCAGATCCTGCCACGGCCAGAGCGCGCGCAGCGATCCGAACATGAGACCGGCCATGGCGATGAGGGTGAGGCGCCGGTGGTGTCGCAGCAGCCACGTGATCACGCGCACGATCGTCACCAGGCCCACGAGGGCCCCCAGGGCGAACACGGCGAGATACCCGAGGTCGCGCTCGTCGACGGCCCGGAGGGTCGGGGAGTACAGGCCGATGGCGAGCAGGAAGAACGACCCGGAGACGCCGGGCACCACCAGCGCGCACACCGCCACGGCCGCGGCGAAGAAGACGGCGATCAGCGGCGGATCGGCGTCGAAGGAGCCCCCCGCGAAGTCGATGGCCAGGAACGCCACGGCTGCGGCGGCGAGGAAGAGCAGGACGCCGCCGATCCGAGCCCGCGCGGTGCGGTGCGCGCGGGGCACCAGCTGGAGGGGCACGAGGATGCTCGCGGCGACGAGGCCGAAGAACAGTCCGCGCGAGGCCTCGACGTTCTCGGTGACGAACGCCTCGACCGTTCCCGCAAGGGTGAGCACCATCGCCGCCATCCCGATGAGGACGGGGACCACGAGCACCCAGTCGACCCGTCGCATGCCGTCGACGAAGCCGGAGCGACGGTCCGGGCCGAGCAGCAGGCGCTTCATCGCGGTCACGACGCTGTCCGCCGAGGCGATCAGCCGCTCGTAGACACCGGTGATGAGGGCGATCGTGCCGCCCGAGACACCGGGGATGAGTTCGGCGAGACCGATCAGGCCACCCCGCACCACGTCGAGCAGGGCGATGAGGACGGCGCGCACGCGTGAGGAGGAGCGGCCGGTGTCGGTGGTGGTCATCGTGCCTCGCGGTCGGAAACGGGAAGGTGCCCTCCGATGCTAGAGCGCCCGGGCCTCGCGCACCTGGGGATTCGCCCGCGACCGCCCGCCGGGGTGCGACGGCCGCGGCGTCTAGACTCGGTCATCGTGAGTGAACGCGTTCTCGTCAAAGATCTGCAGGCCCGCGAAGACGGCTCCGTCTCCGTCTCGGGATGGGTGGAGACCGTCCGCGATCAGAAGAAGGTGCAGTTCGTCATCCTGCGCGATGAGTCCGGTGCCGTGCAGCTGGTCAACCCGGCAACGCGCGAGATCGGCGAGGACGCCACCGCCGAGCAGGCGGCGGCCCTCGCCCTGACCGAGACCATCTCCGCCCTGACGCACGGCACGTTCCTCACGGTGCACGGTGCGCTCAAGCACGACGAGCGCGTCAAGCTCGGCGGCGTCGAGGTGAAGATCGCCGGTCTCGACATCGCGAGCGAGGCGCTTCCCGAGACGCCCATCGCCGCCGACAGCGGGCTCGACAAGCGCATGGACTGGCGCTTCCTCGACCTGCGCCAGCGCCGCAACAACCTCGTCTTCCGCGTGCAGACCACCCTCGAGCACGCGATGCGCTCGTACTGGATCGAGCGCGACTATATCGAGGTGCACTCCCCCAAGCTCATGGCGTCGGCGTCGGAGTCCAACGCGGAGCTGTTCGAGGTGCCCTACTTCGAGGACAAGACGGCCTACCTCGCGCAGTCGCCGCAGTTCTTCAAGCAGATGGCCCAGGTCGCCGGCTTCGGCAAGATCTTCGAGATCGCGCCCGCCTTCCGCGCCGACCCCTCCTTCACGAGCCGTCACGCGACCGAGTTCACCTCGATCGACGCCGAGATCAGCTGGATCGACGGCTGGGAAGACGTCGCCGCGATGCAGGAGGAGCTCCTGGCCACCGCGATCCAGGCCGTCGCCGACAAGCACGGCGACGAGATCAAGGAGCTCTTCGACCTCGACGTCGTGGTGCCCACCGTGCCCTTCCCGCGCATCCCGCTCGCGGAGGCACGCGAGATCGTCGCCGCCCGCGGATACGAGATCCCCCGCACCGACGGCGACCTCGACCCCGAGGGCGAGCGTCAGATCGCCGCCCACGTGGCGGAGACCTACGGCCACCCGTTCGTGTTCATCACCGACTACCACCCGGAGATCCGCGCCTTCTACCACATGCGCGACGAGGAGACGGGGCTCACCAAGAGCTACGACCTGCTCTACAACGGCGTCGAGATCACCACGGGGGCGCAGCGCGAACACCGTGTGGACGTGCTCATCGAACAGGCGAAGGAGAAGGGGCTCGAGCCCGAGCACCTCGACTTCTACCTGGACTTCTTCCGCTACGGCGCTCCGCCCCACGGCGGGTTCGGGATGGGCCTGGCCCGCGTGCTGATGCTCCTGCTCGGTCAGGAGTCGATCCGCGAGGTGACCTACCTCTTCCGCGGCCCCACGCGCCTGGCTCCCTGACCGATCGTCAGGCCGTCAGCGCGGCGCGCAGGCGATCGGCCGACACGCGCCAGTGCGCGTGGAACTCGCCGTCGATGAGAACGACCGGGATCTTCTCCCACCATCGCGCGTAGAGCTCGGCGTCATCGAGGATCGAGCGCTCCTCGATCACGACATCCCGCCCCGACTCGGCGACCACGAGGTCGACCACCTCGCGCGCCACGTCGCACAGGTGGCACTCCGGCTTGCCTATGAGAGTGATCGTCGTCACCTGACAATCCTAGGCAGGAGCAGTCAAGGGCTCGTCGCCTGAGGGGTCTCACCCGTAATCTGGACGCCCTCGCAGCGTCGCGTCACGTCCCGATCCCCCGATCCGCAGGAGTGCCCGATGCTCGATCCCTGGCTGCAGTTCGCCATCGTCCTCGTCTCCGCGCTCATCGGCGCCGTCATCGTCGCCGCCCTGGTCGCCCTGGCCGTGCGCACCGCCGGACGCCAGCGCGCGTGGTCGACCCTGATGATCCGCCGGGGGCGGCGTCCGTTCCGGGCGCTGCTGCTCGTCATCGCCGTGTGGATCGCGCTCCTGACCGCCTTCCCGGGACCGCGTGAGGAGTGGATGCCGGGCATCAACCAGCTCTTCACGATCCTCGTGATCGCCGCCGGCAGCTGGCTGATGATCGCGGCCGTGCTCTTCGCGACCGACCTCGCGATCGGCCGGTACCGCATCGACATCCCCGACAATCGTGTCGCTCGGCGCATCCGCACCCAGACGCTCATCCTGCGGCGGCTGGCCATCGCCATCATCGTCGTGATCGCCGTCGGCGCGGCCCTGCTGACCTTCCCCGCGGTGCAGACCATCGGGGCGAGCGTCCTCGCCTCCGCCGGCATCGC
The DNA here is from genome assembly GCF_042846595.1 of Microbacterium sp. MTN4-26. Classification (NCBI taxonomy): domain Bacteria; kingdom Bacillati; phylum Actinomycetota; class Actinomycetes; order Micrococcales; family Microbacteriaceae; genus Microbacterium; species Microbacterium sp. MTN4-26. The sequence goes on along the minus strand of NZ_BTGO01000005.1, from coordinate 173,303 downwards.
GTCGATCGTCGCGGGCCTGGCGGCGCAGTCCGTGCTGGCGAACATGTTCGCCGGCATCCAGCTCGTCTTCAGCGAGGCCCTGCGCGTCGACGATGTGATCGTCGTCGAGGGCGAATGGGGGCGGGTCGGCGAGATCACCCTCAGCTACGTCGTGCTCGACCTGTGGGACGACCGACGGCTGGTGCTCCCCTGCACCTACTTCACCACCACGCCGTTCCAGAACTGGACGCGCGAGGGCAGCGAGCTGCTCGGATCGATCGAGCTCGACCTCGACTGGCGCGTTTCTCCCACACGGATGCGCGAGCACCTCGAGCGCGTGCTCGCGGAGACCGAGCTGTGGGACGGCCGCGCGTCGGTGCTGCAGGTCACCGAGGCGACCGGAGGGCTCGTGCGCGTGCGCGTGCTCGTGACCGCACAGGACGCCCCGACGCTGTTCGATCTGCGCTGCTTCGTGCGCGAGGCGCTTGTCGACTGGGTGCAGCGCCAGATGCCGACGGCCCTGCCGGTGCAGCGCGTCATGATGACCGCCGACACCGGCCACGTCGAGGCCGAGGCCCCGCGCGGCGACGTCGACGGGCTGTTCACCGGCAGCGTCGCAGCCCAGCAGCGGGCGAGCACCTTCACGCAGGGCGTGCCGATCGTGTCACCGGAGGACGACGCCGACGACGCCTCCGCCGAGTCCGCTGCGGGGGCCGGTCACCGCTCGACCGGGTAGCCCGCCGCGATCCACTCGGACGTGCCGCCCTCGACGTTCGTGGCGTCGTAGCCGCGCTGTTCGAGCGCCTGCACGATGCTCGCGGAGCGTCCGCCGAGTTCGCAGATGATGTTCATCGGTCCGTCGGGCAGCTCCGCGAGCCGCTCGCCGAAGACCGACATGGGGATGTTGACGGCGCCGGGCACGTGGCCGGCGGCGTATTCGTGCGGTTCGCGCACGTCGATGACGGGGATGGATCCACGCTCGGTGAGCTCGTGGACGGTGATGGTCTGCATGGTGCCTCGGGTCGAAGTGGTGCATACGGCCGTCATGGCCGCCAGCAATTCTGTCAGAAAACACGAAGCGCCCGTCCGGAGGACAGGCGCTCGGTGTGGAAGCCGCTTACTTCTTGTTGCGGCGCTGGTGACGAGTCTTGCGAAGCAGCTTGCGGTGCTTCTTCTTCGCCATGCGCTTGCGGCGCTTCTTGATGACAGAACCCACGGAAAACCTCACTAAGTCGAAGTCTGGACGCACATCCACGGTCGGATCGCGTCCGGGAACGGGCAGATGCGAAAAATGCCTCGGAACAGCTTATCAAATGCGCGCGCGGTCCTCGCGCGCGCCGGCAGCGATCAGCCCGCGTCGGCGATCGGCCGCTCCATGGCGGCCGTCACGGCCGACTCCGGCACCCGGTAGCTGCGCCCGAATCGCACCGCCGGCAGCTCGCCGGAGTGCACCAGTCGGTAGACGGTCATCTTCGATACGCGCATCAGTTCAGCGACCTCTGCGACGGTGAGGAAGCGCACGTCGGGAAGTTCGGCCACGATGTCCCCTCTCGTGCGTCCCAGTCGGATCTCCCTGATCCTGGGAGGAGTCTATGACCTGCGCGCGACGCGTGTAAACCCGTGTGACTCGTGTGACTCGAGCGTCGGCGCGATTCAGCGTCCGGGCAGCCGGCGCCACGCGTTCGTGACGACGTGCTTGGCGGATGCGGCGGCCCGCCCCACGACCTCCGCGGCGTGGGCGGCGGAATCGGGCAGGGCCCCGGAGGCGACCGCCTGCAGGTCGTCGCTGTGCGTGAAGAAGGGCACCAGCCAGTCGTCGACCTCGTCGAGCGGTTCCGCGGAGAGGCTGTAGTAACGGTGCTGCCCCTCCTCCCGCACCGACACCAGGTGCGCCTCGCGCAGCACCTTCAGGTGCTTCGACACGGTCGGCTGACTCACGCCGAGCTCGCCCACGATGTTCGAAACGCTCGTGCCGTCCTGGCCGGAGGATGCGCGATCGAGGAGCAGTCGGAGGATGTCGCGACGCGTTCCGTCTGCGATCACGTCGAAGATGTCCGCCATGTGGTTAGGTTAGCCGGACGCGCACCGGAGTACCATGAGGTCGACTTTCGCTCGGGAAGACGACACAGACGAGGGGGCGGTGCATGGCGACGAGCCGACCGGCTGCGCCGCAACGCCGCGCACCGTCGGCGGGGTGGCGTCACCGCCTGCGTCAGGTCGGGGAGTTCGGCCGCGACTTCGCCACCTCGTCGCCCTCGCGCTTCGCCATCCTCGTCTTCGGCACGCTCATCCTGATCTTCACGAGCCTGCTGTCGCTCCCGATCGCTTCGGCCAGCGGCCGCGCGACGCCGCTCGCCGACGCCCTGTTCACGGCCGTGTCGACGATCTGCGTGACGGGGCTGGTCACCGTCGACATGGCCACCCACTGGTCGCCCTTCGGCAACGTGGTGATCTTCCTCGGCGTCAACATCGGCGGGATGGGCGTGCTGACGCTCGCCTCGATCCTCGGTCTCGTGATCTCGAAGCGACTGGGTCTGCGTGCCAAGCTGATCGCCGCGGGCGACACCAACCCGATGCGAGCTCACGGCGGACCGGTCAACGAGGGCCAGACGGTGCGGCTCGGCGAAGTGGGCCAGCTGCTTCGCACCGTGGCGCTGTCGACGCTGGTCATCGAGGCGATCGTCGCGGTGCTGCTGTACCCCGCGCTCGTCATGGCCGAGGTCGACCCGCTCATGGCGCTGTGGGAGGCGCCGTACTACGCGGCGATGTCGTTCACGAACACCGGCTTCACCCCCAACGTCGGCGGCCTCGAGCCCTTCGCCGACGACTACTTCCTGCTCACCGTGCTGATGACCAGCGTCTTCCTCGGCAGCATCGGCTTCCCCGTCATCTACACGCTCTCCCGGCACGTGTGGCACGTGGGGCGGTGGTCGCTGCACACCAAGCTCACCCTCATCACCACCACGCTGCTGTTCGTCGCCGGCGCCATCGCGTTCCTCGCGCTGGAGTACGACAACCCCGGCACGTTCGGCTCGATGGACGCGTGGGACACCACCTTCCAGGCCTTCTTCCTGTCCGCGATGACGAGATCGGGTGGGTTCTCCGTCATCGACATCGGCGAGCTCTACGGGTCGTCGCAGGTCGTGGGATCCATGCTCATGTTCGTCGGCGGCGGCTCGGCGTCCACCGCGGGCGGCATCAAGGTGACGACGCTCGCCGTGCTCGCCCTGGCCGTCTGGTCGGAGGCCAAGGGCCGCACCACCGTGGAGGTCTTCAGCCGCCGCATCCCGAGCGACGTGCAGCGTGTGGCCCTGTCGGTCGTCGCGTGGGGATCGACCATCGTGGCGCTGTCGACCATCGTGATCGCGCAGATCACCCACGCCCCCGTCGCGCACGTGCTCTTCGACGTGATCTCCGCCTTCGGCACCGTCGGGCTGTCGACCGGCCTCACGCAGTCCCTGCCCGACCCCGCCGTCTACGTCATGGCGGCGACGATCTTCATGGGGCGCATTGGTACAGTGACACTCGCCGCGGCCGTGGCCGCGACATCCCGATCGCAGCTGTACTCGCTGCCCGTCGAAAGGCCCATCGTTGGTTGAGCGCATCCGCGGCGACGCACCCGTCCTCGTGATCGGTCTCGGGCGCTTCGGTGCGGCCTGCGCCGGCGAGCTCGACCGGCTCGACCGCGAGGTGCTCGCCATCGACGAGAGCCTCGACCTCGTGCAGAAGTGGTCCGAGCGCGTCACCCACACCGTGCAGGCCGACGCCCGCAACCTCGAGGCGCTCAAGCAGGTCGGCGCGCAGGACTTCCAGGTCGCGGTGGTCGCGGTCGGCTCCTCGATCGAGGCGTCCGTGCTCATCACCGCCAACCTCGTCGACCTGAAGGTGCCGCAGATCTGGGCGAAGGCGGTGTCGCAGTCGCACGGCAAGATCCTCGCCCGCGTGGGCGCGAACCACGTCATCTACCCCGAACGCGAGGCCGGCGAGCGCGTCGCGCACCTCGTCAGCGGTCGCATGCTGGATTTCATCCGGTTCGACGACGACTTCGTGCTCGCCAAGATGTACCCCCCGAAGTTCATCCGCGGCGTCGGGCTCAACGAGTCGGGCGTTCGCACCAAGTACAACGTCACCGTCGTGGGCGTGAAGAGCCCGGGCAAGCCGTTCCGCTACGCCGAGGCGGCGACGGTCGTCACCAACCACGACCTCATCATCGTCTCGGGCACCAACAGCGACATCGAGAGGTTCGCCGCCCTCGACCGGTGACGGATGCGCTCAGCGCAGCTGAGCGAACTCCTCCACACGTCGCGTGGGACCGACGACCAAGACCGTGTCCCCCTCGTCGAGGACCGTCGCGGCGTCGGCGTTGGACCATCCCTGCTGGCCTCGCTTGAAAGCCGCCACGGTGACCCCGTGAGCCTGGCGGGTGTTCGTGGCGCCGAGCGGCGTGCCGCTCAGACGCGCGGGGACGCTCGTCTTGACGAGGGCGTAGCCGCGGTCGATCTCCAGGTAGTCCATCGCGGCACCGCGCACCAGGTGCGCCACGCGCCGCCCCATGTCCTTCTCCGGATAGATGACGTGATGCACGCCGAGCTGTTCCAGGATGAGCCCGTGCTGCTCGCTCACCGCCTTCGCCCACACCACCGGGATCCGCATCTGCAGCAGCAGCGACGCGGTGAGGATCGAGGCCTGCACGTCGTCGCCGATCGCGATGACCACGCGGTCGAACTCGGGAACGGCGAGCTGCTCGAGGGCCTCCCGCTTGGTGCTGTCGGCTCGCACCACCTGCGTGAGGACGCCGTTGAGGGACTGCACGGTCTCCTCGTCACTGTCGATGCCGAGCACCTCGGTCCCGGCGTCCATGAGCTCCACGGCGAGGGAGCTGCCGAACCGGCCGAGCCCGATCACCGCCACCGAGTCCGCCTCGGCGATGCGGTGCGACGACGCACCGAACAGGTGGGTGAAGCTAGCCAATGGCGGGCCTTTCCTTGGGGAACTCGTACGACACGCGCCGTTCGCGCAGTGCCAGCGCCGTGCCGATCGTGAGCGGACCGAGCCGCCCGACGAACATCAGCAGCGACAGGATGATCTCCGCCGCCTCGGGCAGGTCCGCCGTGACTCCGGTGGACAGACCCACGGTGGCGAACGCCGACACGCTCTCGAACAGCATCCGATCGAGCGAGCCGCCGGTGACGATCATGAGCGCGATCGTCGAGGCGACGACGACCCCCACCGCGATGAGCACGACGGCGATGGCCTGTCGATGCACCGCCCGGGAGAGCCGCTTGCCGAAGATGTTGACGGCACCGGCGCCGCGGAGTTCGGCGACGAGGATGAACATCAGCACGGCGAAGGTCGTGATCTTGATGCCGCCGGCGGTGCCGGCCGGTCCCCCGCCGATGAACATCAGCACGTCCATGCCGAGCCAGGTCTCGTCGTGCATCGCCCCGACGTCGACGCTGTTGAAGCCGGCCGTGCGCGTCTGCACCGAATGGAAGAATCCGATGAGCACGCGGGCAGCCGGGTCGTACGCGCCGAGGGTGGCGGGATTGGTCCACTCCAGAGCGGTGATGTAGACCGTTCCCCCCACGAGGAGGATGACGGATCCGAACAGCACCAGGCGCGTGTTCATGCTCCACAGCAGGGGGCGGCCGATCTCTCGTCGCAGCTGCATGAGCACGGGGAAGCCGAGCCCCCCGAGGATGACGGCCGCACAGATCGGCAGGCAGACCCAGGGGTCGGCCGCGAAGCGCACCAGGCTGTCGGCGTACAGCGCGAAGCCGGCGTTGTTGAACGCCGAGACCGAGTGGAAGAGGGCGTACCACGCACCCTCGCCCCAGCCGTGACCGTAGCGGAGCGCGAACGACGGGAAGAGCACCAGGAACAGCGCCGCCTCGATCAGCAGCGAGGTCACCACGATCCGCCGCACGACCCCGCGCACGTCGTCCAGCGAGAGCGCCTTCGCCTCGGTCGCGGCCAGCACGCGCGACCGCACGCTGAGCCTGCGGGCCAGCAGCACACCTACGAGCGAGGCGAACACCATGATCCCGATGCCGCCGATCTGGATGAGCGCGAGGATCACGAGGTGGCCGAGCGGCGTCCAGTAGGTCTCCGTGTCGACGACGACCAGCCCTGTCACGCAGACCGCCGACGTCGAGGTGAACAGGGCGTGGACGAACGACGCCCCCTCGCCGTCGCGAGTGGCGGCGGGAAGCATGAGCAGGCCGGTGCCGACGAGATCGGCGAGGCCGAAGCCCGCGACGATGGTCTGTGCCGGGCTCAGTCGGAACGATCGGCGCGGCCGCGTGTCCGACGCAGCGACGCGTGATGTCACGAGCGGAAACATTACGCCGATCCGGCCGGAGCGCAAGACCGGCGCGATCCGGATCTCAGGCGCCGGCGGCGAGCTCCTTGGCGCGGGCGAGTGCGGCGTCGGTCGCCTCGGCGAAGACGGCGCCCAGATGCGCATCCTGCAGCACGGCGATGGCGCGCTCGGTCGTGCCCTTCGGGCTCGTGACGCGACGCCGCAGCTCGGCGGGTTCGTCGTCGGATGCCTCCAGCAGCGCCGCGGCCCCGATGAAGGTCTGCTCGGCCATGAGCCGCGCATCGGCACGGTCGAAGCCCTTCCCTTCGGCAGCGCGCGTCAGCTCCTCCATCAGGAGGAAGACGTAGGCGGGGCCGGATCCGGAGATCGTCGAGAGGGCGTCGATCTTGTCCTCCGGAACCTCGATGACGCTGCCGACGGTTTCGAACAGCCGCCGCACGAGGGCGACATGCTCGTCGGAGGCGTGCGTTCCGGGCGCGATCCCGGTCACGCCCCGCCCGACGAGCGAGGGGGTATTGGGCATCGAGCGCACTACCGCGACCGACGCGGGCACGATCGACTCGAACGTGGCGACGGTGACACCGGCGGCGAGGCTGACGACGATGGTGCCGGGGCGCAGGTGGGGACCGATCTCCCGCAGCAGGTCGGGGACCATCGCGGGCTTGACCCCCACGAGCACCACGTCCGCCCCCGCGACCGCCGCCGCGTTGCCATCGGCATCGCGCTCGAGGGCAATGCTGCGAACGCCGTCCAGACCGGCGAGCGCATCCGCCTTCGCGGCTGTGCGGTTGGTCACCGTCACACCGCCGTGAGCGAGTCCCGACGACACCAGCCCCTGCAGGATGGACCCTCCCATGGACCCGGCTCCGAGGATGGCGATGGCGGGAAGGGGGGAGGCGACGTCGATCATGTGGCCATCCTACGAGCCGTCTGAAAAGTCCCTCGATGCAGCGTGGAGTGCCCGGATATAGTCGAGGATCGTGGGACGGTGACGCCCCACGACGACCCACGGAGGACCCCCAATGACCCTCTTCGACGGCATCACGTCTCGCCTCGTCGAGACCCCGCGCCTGACCGTCAACGTGCTCGAGCGCAAGGGGGATGACGCCGCGACCCCGCCTGAGAACACCGTCGTGTTCGTGCACGGCAACGTCTCGTCGTCACTCTTCTGGCAGGAGACGATGCTGGATCTTCCGGCGGAGCTGCGCGTGATCGCCGTCGACCTGCGCGGCTTCGGCGGGACCGAGAGCCTCCCGGTCGACGCGACCCGGGGCGTGCGGGACTTCAGCGACGACCTGCACGCGACCCTGGCGGCCTTGGAGATCCCGACCGCCCATCTCGTCGGCTGGTCGATGGGCGGGGGTGTGGTCATGCAGTACGCGATCGACCACGGCGCGCTCAGCCTCACACTGCAGGCCCCGGTTTCGCCGTACGGCTTCGGCGGCACGCGCCGCGACGGCTCGCGACTGACCGACGACGATGCCGGCTGCGGCGCAGGCGGCGCCAATCCCGACTTCGTCGAGCGACTGACCTCCGGCGACGCCACCGACGAGGCGCCGACCTCCCCGCGGAACGTCTTCCGATCCGGCTACGTCGCCGCCGGGTACACGTCCGAGCACGAGGACGTGTGGGTCGCCTCGATGCTGTCCACCTCCACCGCGACGGGCAACTACCCCGGAGACGCCGTCGCGAGCCCCCACTGGCCCGGATTCGGCGCCGGCGACCTCGGGGTGCTCAACACGATGGCGCCGAAGCACTTCGACGTGTCGGGCATCGTCGACATCGCCGAGAAGCCGCCGATCCTGTGGGTGCATGGCGACATGGACGCGATCGTCTCCGACGCATCGTTCTTCGATCTCAATCACCTCGGCGCAGCGGGGGTCGTCCCCGACTGGCCCGGAGCCGACGTCGCGCCGGCCCAGGAGATGGTCTCGCAGACCCGGGATGTGCTGGGCGCCTACGCGCAGGCCGGCGGCATCGTCAACGAACTGCATCTCGAGGGGGTCGGACACTCCCCACACCTGGAGAGCCCGATCGAATTCCGGCGCGCGCTGCTGACCGCGATCGGCTACGTCGGGACACCGGCCGATCCCTCCCCGCCGACGGAGGCGATCATCATCCGCTCGGCCGACTGAACAGCCCTGCCAGACTGGGGCGCATGGAGTACTGCATCTTCACCGAGCCTCAGCAGGGCTACAGCTACGACGACCAGCTCGCGATCGCGCTCGCGGCCGAGCGCCACGGCTTCGACGCCTTCTTCCGCAGCGACCACTACCTGCGCATGGGAGAGGGCGATCCCCGTCCCGGGCCCACCGACGCGTGGACGACGCTGGCCGGCCTCGCACGCGAGACGACCGACATCCGCCTCGGAACCCTGGTGTCCTCGGTGACCTATCGCTACCCGGGCGTGCTCGCGATCCAGGTGGCGCAGGTCGATGCCATGTCGAACGGACGCGCCGAACTGGGCCTCGGAACCGGATGGTTCGAGCGGGAGCACCGCGCCTACGGCATCCCCTTCCCCGACAAGCGGTTCGCCCTGCTCGAGGAGCAGCTCGAGGTGGTCACGGGGCTGTGGAGCACGCCGGACGGCGAGACCTTCAGCCACGAGGGAGCGCACTATCGCCTCGAGGATGCGCCGGCGCTTCCGAAGCCGGCCCAATCCCCCCTGCCGGTGATCGTCGGCGGTGGCGGCCCCCGACGCACGCCCGCGATCGCCGCGCGCTTCGCCACGGAGTACAACATCGGGTTCGTCGACGAGCCGACCGTCGCCGACAAGTTCGCCACGGTCTCCGCCGCGTGCGAGCGGATCGACCGCGATCCGGCCTCGCTCAAGCGCTCGGTCGCGCTGACGACGCTGGCCGGCACGCCCGGCGACGTGCGACGACACGCGGCGGCCCTCGGCCGTGACGTCGCCGACATCTCCCCCGACAGCCACTTCATGGGCGACGCATCCGTCATCGCCGAGAAGGTGCACCGTCTGGTCGAGCTGGGAGCCGAGCGCATCTACTTCCAGCTGTTCGATCTCGGCGACCTGGACCACCTGGAATACCTCGGCAGCGAGGTGCTCCCGCTCCTTCCGCGCTGACGCTCGCGACCCGTCCGGTCCGTCCGGTCCGCGAGAAACCACTTCCGCTGCGAGAAACCACGCAACGCGTGATGTCTCGTGCGCGGAGGTGTTTCTCGGCGCCGGTCAGCCACGCGCGGGTCAGGCGCGGCGCGCGTCGAAGAACGTGCGCAACAGCGCGGCGGCCTCGGCGGCGCGAACTCCCGCGACGACCTCCGCGCGCACGGGCAGGCGGCGATCGCGCACCACGTCGTACATCGATCCGACGGCCCCGGCCTTGTCGTCCCATGCGCCGAACACGACGCGGGAGACGTGCGCCTGCAGGAGCGCACCCGCGCACATCAGACACGGTTCGAGGGTGACCACGAGGGTGCAGCCGTCGAGGTTCCACGTCTCGAGGGATGCCGCGGCCTGCCGCATCGCGACGATCTCGGCGTGGGCGGTCGGATCGTGGCCGGCTTCGCGGAGATTGCGACCCTGCCCGATCACGTCCCCGGTCGAATCGAGCACGAGGGCGCCGACCGGCACCTCGCCCGCATCCAGCGCCCCCGACGCGAGGTCCAGTGCGCGCTCCATCGCGGCGGTGTCGGAAGCGGACGGGGGCAGGCTCACGCCCCCAGCGTAGGGCGGGGCGAGCGAGTGGAATACCCTGGGACTCATGCGCTTGCATGTCGCCGACCATCCGCTCATCACCCACAAGCTCACCGTGCTGCGCAACCGCGAGACGTCGTCGCCGGTGTTCCGTCAGCTCACCGAGGAGCTGGTGACGCTGTTGGCGTACGAGGCGACCCGGAACGTGCGCGTCGCGCCGATTCGCATCACGACGCCGGTCACCGAGACGATGGGCGTGAAGATCAGTGAACCGCGGCCGCTCGTGGTGCCGATCCTGCGTGCGGGGCTCGGGATGCTCGAGGGCATGACCAAGCTCGTGCCCACCGCCGAGGTGGGCTTTCTCGGCATGGTGCGCAACGAGGAGACCCTCGAGCCGCAGACCTACGCCGAGCGCCTTCCCGACGACCTCAGCGATCGTCAGTGCTTCGTGCTCGACCCGATGCTCGCCACCGGCGGTTCGCTCGGCGCCGCGATCGACTTCCTGTTCGCCCGCGGCGCGCAGGATGTCACCGCGATCTGCCTCCTCGCCGCCCCGAAGGGCGTCGAGGCCATCACGGCGCAGGTCGGCGACCGCGACGTGACCCTGGTCCTCGGGGCCCTCGACGAGCGGCTCAACGAGAAGGGCTACATCGTGCCCGGTCTCGGCGACGCCGGAGACCGCCTCTACGGAACGGTCTGACAGCGAGCGGCGCGCCGCTGACGACCCGCGACGCGCTGACAGCCGCTGACGACCGGGCGTGAACCAGGGCTGACGCCCGGAGCCCGAGGGAGCGGCACCCGCCCCTCGCCGAACGGGTGCCGCCGCGCCCTGAGGCGCTTCGCCAATCTACGATCGGGCCGAGGCGACCTGAACGGGGTTGACATCGCCGACGGCGGACCCTAGCTGCGCGTCGCCGCCCGGCCCGGCGCCGAACGACGCATCCGGGTCGGCGCCCACCAGGCGCGCGAACGCGCTGAGGCGCGCCACGCCCTCCGGCGTGCGGGGCAGGTCGTCGAGCAGCCCGGGTGAATACACCACGAACGCGGCGTGCATCGCGCGCGAGACCGCCACGTTGAGGCGGTTGCGCAGCAGCAGGAACTCGAGCCCCCGCGGGGCGTCGCGCCCGGCCGACGCAGCGAGGGAGACGATCGCGACCGCCGCCTCCTGGCCTTGGAACCGGTCGACCGTGCCGACGCGCACGTCGCCGTGACCGGCGGCCTCGAGCGCCTCTTCGACCGCGACCTGCTGCGCGTTGTACGGCGTGACGACGATGACGTCGGCGGCGCTCAGGGGACGCGCAGGCTCCGAGACGGACCGACCGGATGCATCGGTGCGCACCGGCTGCCACGATCGACCGATGAGATCGGTGACGATGCCGGCGACGACCTCAGCTTCTTCGGGCGACCACGTGGCGTTCCCGCGGTGCCGCACGGGATGCGCGTGAAGCCCGGGAGCGATGCCCTCGAGGGTTCGCCGCGCGGTCGACGGGTGCGCGCGCAGCGCCCCGCCGTAGGACAGCGTCGACACCGATGCCGCCACGTCGGGGTGCATCCGCCACGTTCGCGCGAGGAAGTAGCCGTACTCCGCCGGGATGACGTCTGCGCCGTCGATCACCCACCCGAGCGCGGATGTGTCGACCGGTTCCGGATGCGTGCCCTGACTCACCTGGGGCAGCTGCTGAGGATCGCCGAGCAGCAGCAGGCGTGAGGCCGCCAGCGAGACGGCGATCGTGGAGGCGAGCGAGAACTGCCCGGCCTCGTCGATCACGAGCAGGTCGAGACTTCCCCGGGGCACGCGGCCCTCGTGGGCGAAGTCCCACGCGGTTCCGCCGATGACGTACCCCGTCTCGGCGTGCGCCGCGGCGAATTCGGCGATGCCGTTCTTGGCGAGCGCGGTGAACGACGGCGTGACGGCGGCATCCTTCGGCGCCTTTCCGACCTGTGCCGCCGGCACGCCCGCGGCGATCACGCGATCGAGCATGTTCTCGACCACCGCGTGCGACTGCGCCACGACGCCCACGGTGAATCCGTGCTCGGCGACGAGCCGCGCGATCACATGCGATCCGATGTAGGTCTTCCCCGTTCCCGGCGGGCCCTGCACAGCGAGGTAGCTGCGGTCGAGGTCGAGCACGCTGCGCACGATGGCATCGGCGTCGTCACCCTCGGAGACCGCGAGTGCGCCGGAGCGGGTTCGCGGCGGCCGCCGGCACAGGATGTCCGTCGCGGGCTCCTCCGGAAGCTGCGGCGCTGCGGCGATCACGGCGTCGGCCCATGCGTCGATCGCGACCTGCTGGTTCGCCGCGGGCGGGGGCGAGGCCGGCGTGAGCGCGACGGGAAGCTCGGACCACGTGAATCCCTGGACCGCGCTCTCCGAGACGATCACACCGTCGTCGAGCACTTCCACGACGCTCACCCGGTGGTCCGCGTGGATCCAGCGCGGAGCCGCGTCGAACGGGTAGGGGGCGGGCAGGTCGTAGAGAGCGAACGGCGAGGAACCTTCGCTGAGCCGTGTGCCCGGCGCCAGCTCGCCGCGGATCTCGAGGACGCGTCGGTCCGTGCGCGCCCCCTCCGGCCGATGCCAGTCCTCGACGACGCGGCACCGGGCCGGATCGATGACGACCACGTCGCGGCTGTCCTCCCACAGCGAGACCGGCTCGCGCAGCCGCAGGTAGTGCGTCGCCCAGAAGGTCTTCGCCTCGCGCGGGTAGTAGTCGATCGCCGCAGCCCCCAGCCGCAGCGACCGCGCCGGCACCGAGTCGACGGGGAGCGATGCGGCCATCTCGGCCAGCGTCGTGGCACGGTGGGATGGCCGGTAGGCGTTCTCGGCCGGATCGGCGTCGGGGGTGGGGCGCAGGGCCGCCTCGCGCGCACGGTCCACCAGCCAGTCGCGCAGCCGCAGGGTCGATACGCAGTCGTAGCGGTTGTAGTCGGCGAGATCGTCGAGCACCACGCGCGCGGCAGCCTCCTCGCCGCGGTCGTGCAGCGCCCTCGCCTCGACGTAGCGGACGATCGAGTCGTCGCCCTTCTGCACGTCGCTGGTGCGGATCTCATCGCCCATGTAGAGCGGTTCGAGCTTCTTGATGGAGTACGAGCGCGATCCGACCCGCAGAGCGCGCCGCACGACGGGATAGAGGTCGACGAAGACGCCGTCCCGCAGCAGCTGGTCGACCTCGCCCTCCCGCACGCCGTGTCGAGCGGCCATCGCCAAGAGATGAGTCGGCTCGTACGGCGCGTAGTGATAGATGTGCATGCCCGGATGCTGCTGCCGACGCATCCGCACGATGTCGAGGAATGTCTCCAGCGCTACCTTCTCTTCGGCGAACGAGTGCGCCCAGAGCGCGGTGTAGCGCTCTCCCAGATCCACCCAGCCGAAGAGATAGTCGATGCCCCACTCGGCGCGCCCCTCGCGCGGCGCCTCGGTGTACAGCGGGTCGCCTTCGAAGTCGAAGAAGATGTCGCCGGCGTTCGGCCGGGGCAGCGCCCCGAGCGCCTTCGGGGCGACCACGCGGTAGGTCGGCACCTGCGGTCGCGACATCTCGATGCCGGCGGGGCTCTCCAGCTGCAGTCGCGCCTGCACGCGAAGCATCGAGAACGTGTCGGGGTTCATCCCGGCCGGGCCCGATGGCGTCGCGGCGAGGTCGTCGATGGTGAGGATGCCGGCCGACCGCAGCCGCTGTCGCTGCACCGGTCGCATGCCGGCCACGAGCAGCAGATCCCGCGAGGCGACCACCTCGAGCTCACATGTCGCGCAGCGACCGCACGCGACGACATCGAGGTCGCCTCGCGGGTCGCCCCAGGCGACCGGTGCTCCGTCGGCGCCGGCGGCGAGATCGCGATCGGCGACCAGGGCGCGCAGGCGCGCGGCGCGCAGCTCGAACACGGGCAGCAGATCGTCGACGGCGTGGGCGCTGACGGTGCCATCGCCCAAAAGCAGCTCGACGCGGTCCGATCTGGGAACGCCGAGACGGTCGAGCTGCGCGACATATGCCGCCAACTGCATGAGGGCGGTCACCCGCGCGCGACGCGCGAGCTTGGAATCCTGCACCAGCCAGCGGCCCTGCTCGTCGCGCGCGAGAAAGTCGGCGAACCCGACGAACTCGTCGGTCGAGAAGGCCGCCTGGTAGACGATGTCGGCATCGGAGGCGAGGGCGGCCGCCGTGGCGGCGACGGCTCGCTGCAGCCCGTCGGCGTCGCGCGACTCGGTGGCATCGATCTCCCACACGCCGGCACCGAACTCCTCGCGGTAGCGCTCGAGCACACGCTGCTCGTGCGCGTCGCCGAGGCGACCGGCCCGCTCCAGGGTGAGGTCTTCGGGGTCTTCGACCACGGCGACGCGGCCGAGCTTGGCGTCGATCGCCCGCAGCCACGCGAACTCGCATTCGGCGGCCGCCTTCAGATCGCTGGCGCTCCAGACGATCCGGCCCTGGTCAGGTATGTAGCGCATGCTCTCCTCTTGGTCGCCTTCGACAGTAGCGAGGACCGCCGACACGGCCTCACCTGCCAGACTGGGCGGGTGAGCACTCCTCTCCCGTTCGACAGCGCCTACCGCCACGGGTTCGCGCGCGTCGCGGCGTGCACCGTGCCCGTCGCGATCGCCGATCCGGCGACAAACGCCGAGGCGATCCTCGACGCCGCACGCGCGTGCCACGACGACCACACCGCCGTCGCGGTCTTCCCCGAGCTCGGACTCACCGGCTACGCGATCGATGACCTCGTGCTCCAGGATGCGGTGCTCGACGCGGTCGACAGCGCGATCGAGCACCTCGCCGCCGAGACCGCCGATCTCCTGCCGGTGCTCGTCGTCGGAGCTCCGCTCCGCCACCGGAACCGCCTGTACAACTGCGCCGTCGTCATCCACCGCGGTCGCGTGCTGGGCGTCGCTCCGAAGTCCTTCCTGCCGACCTATCGCGAGTTCTACGAGCGCCGCTGGTACGCGCCCGGCGACGACCAGGCCGGTGGCGTCATTCGCATCGCCGGCGCCGACGTGCCCTTCGGGCCCGATCTGCTGTTCCGCGCCCGCGACGTTCCCGACCTCGTCGTGCACGCCGAAGTGTGCGAAGACGTCTGGGTGCCGATCCCGCCCTCCTCCCGCGCGGCGCTGGCCGGCGCGACGGTGATGGTGAACCTCTCGGGAAGCCCCATCACGATCGCGCGCGCCGAGGACCGCCACGAGCTGTGCCGGTCGCAGTCCCTGCGCTGCCTCGGAGCGTACGTCTATGCCGCCGCCGGCGCGGGCGAGTCGACCAACGACGTGTCCTGGGACGGCCAGACGATGATCTACGAGGTCGGCAACCTCCTCGCCGAGACCGAGCGCTTCCCCGACGGGCCGCGCCGCTCCGTCGCCGACATCGATCTCGACCGCCTGCGACAGGACCGCCAGCGACAGGGGACCTTCGACGACAACCGCCGAACCCACGCCGCCGACACCGTCTTCCGCACCGTCGAGTTCGACCTCGCGCCCCCGGTGTCGCCGACCGGCCTCGCGCGGCCGGTCGACCGCTTCCCGTTCGTGCCCGACGACCCGGCACGGCTGGCGCAGGACTGCTACGAGGCGTTCAACATCCAGGTGACCGGTCTGGTGCAGCGGATGCGGGCGATCGGGAACCCCAAGCCCGTGCTCGGCGTCTCCGGCGGCATCGACTCGACCCACGCGCTCCTGGTGATCGCGCGCGCGATGGACCTGCTCGGTCGGCCCCGCTCGGACATCCTCACCTACACGATGCCGGGCTTCGCGACGAGCGAGCGCACCAAATCCAACGCGATCGCCCTGTCCCAGGCGATGGGCGCGTCGATCGAGACGATCGACATCCGCGGTGCAGCGACGGAGATGCTGGAGAAGCTGGGGCACCCGTTCGCCGCGGGAGAGCCGTTGCACGACATCACCTTCGAGAACGTGCAGGCGGGGCTGCGCACCGATTACCTCTTCCGCCTGGCCAACCGCAACGGCGGCTTCGTCGTGGGCACCTCCGACATGTCCGAGCTCGCCCTCGGTTGGGCCACCTACGGCGTCGGCGATCACATGAGCCACTACGCGGTGAACGCCGGTGTGCCGAAGACCCTCATCCAGCACGTGATCCGCTGGGTGATCTCCCACCGCGAAGGCGTCGACGACGCGGCCGCGGCGATCCTGCAGGGTGTGCTCGACACCGAGATCAGTCCCGAGCTCGTTCCGGCCGACGCCGACGGCAACATCCAGTCCACCGAGGACCGCATCGGGCCGTATGCCCTGCACGATTTCACCCTGTTCCACGTGCTGCGGTTCGGGATGCGCCCGTCGAAGATCGCGTTCGTGGCCGCACACGCGTGGAGCGACGCCGAGGCCGGCGCGTGGCCGCCCGGATTCCCCCACGACGACCGCTACGCCTTCACGCTCGACGAGATCGCCCGGTGGATGCGGGTGTTCCTCACGCGCTACTTCTCGTTCGCGCAGTTCAAGCGCTCGGCGATCCCCAACGGACCGAAGGTCTCCCCCGCCGGCTCGCTGTCCCCGCGTGGAGACTGGCGGGCGCCGTCGGACGGCAACGCGCGCGTGTGGCTCGCCGAACTCGATGCGGCGCTTCCGCCGAGCTGATCACGCCGCCGAGTCGGTGCGATCCCGCAGGCCCACGCGGTCGGGGATCTCGAACGGGATGTGCGGCAGCCACGACGACGGCTCCGGCCAGGGCGGCGAGGTCGGCAGGGCCGTCAGCATCCGCCGCAGTCCGTCGTCTCCGGGCGACACCGGACGGGCGGCGGGGATCACCCGGCGCGGGGCGTGGTGCCCGAGCGCGCCGCACCACCAGTGGCGCCACGTGGTGTCGACGTCTTCGGGATCGAGCACGATGTAGTAGTCGGGCATCACCGCCTCCGCCGCGGCGAAGTGGGCGAGCGCGGTCTCGACCTCCAGCTCGAGGGCGCCGAGGGTGGAGCGCTCCTCGTACAGCTCCACCCATGCGGCGGCGACGTGCTCCAGCGGATCGGCGTCATGCACGATCCACGGGGTGCGGGTGGCTCCGATGCGGCGGGCGGCGAGGGCCGGCTCGCTCCCCCGCAGCGTCAGGATCTCGACCCCTCGGATCCCGTCGAGCGTCTCGATCGCATCCTCCGCCGCGTCGCCGACGACCGCGACGACCGTTCCCCTGTCGGCTGTGTGCTCCATGCTTCACGATATGTCGCGGATCGTTGCGAGCGCGTGACACGCGACGATCGTCTGCGTTTCGTGACCTGCGCGGCGCCTTCACCCGTCGCGGCGCCTTCACCTGTCGCGAAGTGTCGCCACCGGGCGGCGTGACGACATCCGGCGGCAACCGAATCGACGCGATCCGGACGCGCGCGTGCGGTTCCGGTGGCGGGCGTGCATGATGGGAGGGCGAGTGGCGGACGACCGATGGGGGCGGGATGACGACGCATCGCGATTCGACGGATGCGCTGTCGGACTTCGCGGATCTGATGGCGGGATCCGAGACGGTGTCCGCCGACACCGCGGCCGAGCGCGGGCGCACCCGCAGGGTTCTCGGTCGCATCCTGCTCGCGATGGTGCTCGTGATCGCCCTCGGTGCACTGTCGGCGGGCGGATACGCGGCGTGGGCGCTCGGCGCTCCGCTCCCGGCACCGACGGCACAGCTGCAGGATCGGGCCGTCGCCGCATCCGAGCCGGTCGCGGTCGCGGAACCGTCACAGGGGGCGTCGGCGGTGACGGTGTCGGGTGCGCCGGAATATCTCGGCGTGGACGGACTTCAGGCGGCGAGCGGCACCACGGATGCCGTGCCGATCGCGAGCATCACCAAGCTCATCACCGCTCTCGTCGTGCTCGACGCCCATCCCCTGGGCGAGGGGGATGCCGGCCCCACGCTCACCTTCGGCGCCGCCGACCACGCTCTCTACGACGCCTACTACGTGCGGGGCGCGACGATCGCGGCCATGCCCGCGGGCAGCACCATGACGCTGCGAGACGCCCTCGCAACGATGCTCATCCCGTCGGCGAGCAACTACGCGCACGCGGTGTCGACGTGGGCTTACGGCTCGCAGTCCGCGTTCCTCGGCGCGGCGCGCGCCTGGCTCGAGGCGAACGGACTCACCTCGACGAGGATCGTCGATCCCACCGGTCTTGATCCGGGGAACGTCAGCACCACCGCCGACCTGCTGCGCTTGGGCGCACTGGCCGCGGCGGACCCCACGATCGCGGAGCTCGCGGCGACGCCCTCGCTCACGCTCCCCGCGACCGGTCCGATGCGCAACACCAACGAGCTGCTCGGCGTCGACGGCATCACGGGTCTGAAGACCGGGAACCTCGGCAACGGCACCTTCACCCTGCTGTACACGGCATCGCTCGACGTCGGACTCGGTGAGCCGCTCGCCGTCACCGGCGCGGTCGTGGGCAGCCAGACGCGAGAGGCGACGAACGACGTCGCGCTGCGCACGCTCGCCAGCATCCGCGCGGGGTTCCACGACGTCGCCCTCGCCGACGCCGGCGACGTCGTCGGCACGATCACGACGCCGTGGGGCGAGTCCGCCCAGGCGGTCGTGGCGCGCGACGCCGCGCTGCGCACGTGGTCGGACACCCCGGTCGAGGTGACCGTCGACACGCGCGCGCCGGAGGTCTACCGCGACGGCGCCGTGGTCGGCACGATCACGTGGACCGCCGGACCCGAGACCGCCACCTCCGACGTCGTCGTGGCGGGCCACATCCCGGAACCCACCGCGTGGTGGCGCCTGACACATCCCGATCAGCTCGGCTGACCCGGTCCGTTCGCGTGGCAGCGGGGGTCAGGCGGCGCGAGGTCACGCCGGGAGTGCTCCGTAGGCGAGGGTGATGATCCAGCCGTCACGGGAGAGGTCCGCCAGCTGGTAGTGCACCCGCCGGTCGGGAATCCACCCCCTCGCTTGGGGCGCGTCCAGGCGCACGTGCTCGCCGCGAACGCGGGTTCCGCGTCCGTCCGCGTCGCGGACGGCCTGCACGCGGGTCCAGTGCCGCACGAGGGCCTCGACGTCGTTCTCATCGAAGAGATGGGAGTGACGCTGCATCTCGTGCAGCGTGGCGTCGTCGGGCCGGTTGTCGCGAAGGTCCAGTCCCAGCGGCACCGCGGGGTCGGCGACGGCGACGACCGTCGCGGCACGGAAGTTCGCGTTCCGGATGCCGAGCGGCACGTCGGCCCCGTCGACCTCGGCGATCAGCTGCGTGTGGAAGCCGAACTGTGCCGGCGCCTCGCGCTCGACGCGCACCTTCTTCGGCTCCAGACCCAGGTGATCGGCGACGATCTCCCGTGCGAGGGCGCGCTTGCGGTCGTGCTCGCTCATCGCCGGGTCCCAGCCCAGTCGCATCGCGATCCCCTCCGGGGCATCCAGGACCACCGATTCCATGAGACCTCCTCGCTCGATGCCTCCATCCTGCCGCGCCGGGTCGCGGGAAGGAACCGTCGTCCCGGCGCGTGGGCGAGATCACCGCTTCGGAGCAGTGCCACACTGGGGCCATGGCGAGGCGTGCGACGGTCGTGGGCAGCGGCCCGAACGGGCTCGCCGCGGCGGTCTCGCTCGCGCGCGCCGGCTACGACGTCCACGTGCTCGAGGCCTCGAGTGCCATCGGCGGCGGCGTGCGCACGGCCGGCCTCACCCTGCCCGGGGTGCGGCACGACGTCGGGTCGGCGGTGCATCCGGCGGCGCGAAGCTCGCCGTTCTTCCGCGCGTTCGGGCTCGGCGAGCGCATCGAGTGGATCACGCCGGAGGCCTCCTACGCGCAGCCGCTCGACGGCGGACGGGCGGCGATCGCGTGGCATGACCTCGACCGCACGGTGGACGATCTCGGGGCCGGAGGTGCCGCCTACCGCAGGCTGATCGAGCCGTTGTCCCGTCGCATCCACGAGCTGGTGGCGGTCACCGGCGACCAGCTCCTGCGGGTGCCGCGTCATCCCCTCGTGATGGCGGGGTTCGGAGCAGGGATGCTTCTGACGGGCACGAAGGCCGGGCAGACGACGTTCTCCGCCGACGTCCAGGCTCTGCTCGCGGGCGTGCTCGCGCACGGGAACACCCCTCTCCCTTCCCTGGCCGCTGCCGCTTCCGGCCTGTTCCTCGCCGCGCACGCACACACCCCCGAAGGGTGGTCTCTCCCGCGCGGTGGAGCACAGCGGATCGCCGACGCGCTCGCCGACGACCTGAGAGCACACGGTGGCAGCGTCGAGACGGGGTCTCACGTGCGAAGCCTCGCCGACCTGGATTGGGGCGACCCGGGCGCCGGCGACCTGCTGCTGCTGGACACCGCCCCACGGCTGCTGCTGACCCACCCGGACATCCCCGACCGCTATGCCCGCGCGATCCGCGCCTACCGGCACGGGTCGGCGGCCGCGAAGGTCGATTTCGCTCTGGACGGCCCCGTGCCATGGGCGGCGGCCGACGTCGAACGCGCCCCCACGGTGCACCTCGGCGGCACACGGGCAGAGGTCGAGGCAGGTGAGAACGCGGTGGCAGCCGGCCGGATCCCCGAGCATCCGTACGTGCTCGCCGTGCAGCCCACCGTGGTCGACTCCTCGCGCGCCCCGGACGGCACGCATGTGCTGTGGGCCTACATCCACGTGCCGCCGGCGTCGACGCTCGATCCGACGGAGCCGGTGACCCGACAGGTCGAGCGGTTCGCGCCGGGATTCCGTCGCCTCGTGCGGGCCTCGCATGCGGTGACGGCCGCCGAGCGCTCCCGCGTGAACCCGTCGGACATCGACGGCGACATCCTCGGCGGCGCGTTCACCCTCGCGCAGGCGGTACGCCGCCCGGTCGTCTCACGCACGCCGTGGCGCACACCGATGCCCGGTGTGTACCTCGCGTCGGCGTCGACGCCGCCGGGGCCGGGGGTCACGGGCATGCCCGGATGGCGCGCCGCCCGCCAGGCGCTCACCGATCGGACCGGCGTGCCGGTCTCGCTCGACGATCTCTTCGGCTGACCGCGAAGCCTACGACCGCGAGAAGGCGGCGCGGAGGAGGAAGAAGACGACGAGCGCCACGATCGCGACGATGACGAGCTTGAACAAGAAGACGATCGCCGTGAAGACGAACTCGACGAGGATCCAGGCGATGACCACCGCCGCGATGACGCCGAGAATGGTCCAGATCGTGCTTTTGGTCATGTCCTCCAGCCTACGTGCCGGGAGCCGCATCACGTGATCGAGGCCACACCCTGCCGCAGCGTGCTGGGCCCCTCGCGGGTGGCTTCCACGACCAGCTGCGCGGGGATCTGCTCCTTCATGGCCGCGACGTGGCTGATGAGGCCCACGGTGCGTCCGCCCTGGCGGAGCTCGTCGAGCGTGCGCATCGCGAGGTCGAGCGTCTCGGCGTCGAGGGAACCGAAGCCCTCGTCGATGAAGAGGGTGTCCAGGCGGACCCCGCCCGAGCGGGATGTGACCACTTCGGCGAGACCGAGCGCGAGAGCCAGCGAGGCGAGGAAGGTCTCCCCGCCCGACAGCGACTGCGCGGGACGGGCCTGTCCGGTGTGTGCGTCGAGCACGGTGAGGCCGAGACCGCTGGATGCGCCGCGGGCCGCGACGGCATCGCTGTGCCGGAGCGTGTAGCGACCGGATGACATCTCGGACAGGCGCAGGTTGGCCGCCTCGACGATCTCCTCCAGCTCGGCGGCGAGCACGAAGGATTCCAGCGACATGCGGTGGGTGTTGGGGGCGCGGCCCGCCACGGTGTTCGCGAGCCGCGCGATCACTGCCTGCTCCTGTGCCAGATCCGACGTGGCCGCGAGAGCTCCGCCGGCACGGCCGCGGAGATCGGCCAGCCGCTCCCGGCGCTGCGTCGCGGCGGCCGCCGCGTCGACGGCCGCGCTCCATCGGTCTCGCGCCTGGCCGAGGGCGGTCGCGGTCTCGTCGGTGTCGATCGGTTCGTCGCCGACGCCGGCGAGTTCGAGTTCCAACTCGCGGAGTCTGTCGCGCTCGCTCCGCAGCTGCACGTCGTGATCCGTCACGGCCGCGTCGAGGTCTCGGCGCTCCGATGCCGGCAGCAGCGCCGCACGGGCATCGTCGACCGACTCGAAGCCGCTCTCGGTGAGCCGGCCATCGATGTCGCGACGAGCGACCGACTCCGCGTCGACGCTCGCGAGGTGCTCGCGCGAGGCCGTGCGCAGCGCCTCGGCGGCGCTGCGCCGCCGGCGCGCGGCGGCCAGTCGCGACGCGACGCTGTCGTGCTCACCCCGGGCAGCGTCGACGCGTCGGCGCGTCTGCGCCAGCTCC
The DNA here is from genome assembly GCF_042846595.1 of Microbacterium sp. MTN4-26. Lineage (NCBI taxonomy): Bacteria > Bacillati > Actinomycetota > Actinomycetes > Micrococcales > Microbacteriaceae > Microbacterium > Microbacterium sp. MTN4-26. The sequence continues at coordinate 151,153 of NZ_BTGO01000005.1, read as the reverse complement.
TGGTCGGCGACGGCGATCTCCTGCCGCCGTGCCACCGCATCCGCGACGAGCAGCTCCCGTTCGGCCGCCGCCTGCGCGTCGGCTTCCACGAGGCCGCGGCGCTGCTCGGACAACTCCCGACGTCGCGTGTCGGCCGCGTCGGCCAGGCCCAGGTCAAGGTCGGCGCGTTCGAGATCTGCGGTGAGCGAGTCGACGGTGGCGTCGCCGACGGCGCCGCGCACCTCGGCGACGGCTGCCCGCGCATCCGACGCAGCGGTCGCCGCGTCGCGCTCGGCGTCGAGGGCCGCCGCGTGACGCGTCTCCGCCGCGGCGATGTCCTCGTCGCTCACGGGCTCGTCGGCACCGACCGCGGGAGCCGGATGCTCACGTGATCCGCACACGGCGCAGGGCTCACCCGCGACGAGGCCGGTGGCGAGCTCTCCGGCATGGCCGTCGAGACGGCGACGCAGCAGCGCTCGCACGGCGGCGGTGGCCGATTCGAGCAGGCCCAGCGCCTCGGCGTGGGCGCCCTCTGCGGCGCGAAGGTCGGCGGCGCGCCGATCGAGGGTGGCGGCGGAATCGAGGCGCGCTGCGATCGTGGCGCGCCGTTCGGCGAGAGCGTCGCGTGCCCCGGCCGCTTCGGTCGCGGCCGCCAGATCGGCCTCGAGTTGCGCGAGACGCACCGGCAGTTCGGCCCGGCCCGCGTCGATCGTCGCGAGGAGCCCGTCGAGCTCGTCGAGGCGCTCGCGCGCGGTGGTGAGGCGCGCGACGAGCCCGGGGAGGGCCGCCTCGTCGTCCGCGGCGCTCTCCGCGACGGCGATCTCTCCCGTGCACTGCTCGATGATCGCCGCGAGGCCGGCGTCGTCGGCCTCCGCCTCACCCAGCCGAGTCCACTCACCTTGCGCACCGCGCCACGCGGCTGCGGCCGCCGCCGCGGTCCGGTGCGCCGCGTCTGCGGCGTCGATCGAGGCACGCAGCGCTTCCGCGTCCGCGGCTCGATCGCGGCGGTGCCGCTGGTCGGCGATCTCCTGCGCACGTGCCTCGAGGTGCACGAGCGCCTGCCGCGCTCGCGCACGTGCATCGTGGCGTTCCCGCAACCCACGACGGGCCGTGTGCGCGGCCTCGGCAGCGCGGTGCGCGGCGTCGGCGTCGTCGCGCTCGCGCACGAGCGCGTCGGCACGGTAGTCCAGACGAGCCTGCGCACGAGCGGCGAGCGCCGCTCGCGCCGTGACATCGGCCGCCTCGGCGCCGTCGGTGTCGTCATCGCGCCACAGATCGTCGGCGACGCGCTCGGCTTCGTCGAGGAGCACGACGGCCGTCTCGAGCGCCGTCGACAGCGCGCGTTCGCCGTCTCGACGGCGCTGCTCGAGCGCATTCTGATAATCCTCGTAGGTCTTCGTGCCGAAGAGGGTTCGCAGCAGCCGCTGCCGTTCGTCGTTCTTGGCGAGCAGGAACTCCGCGAAGCGGTTCTGGGCGAGCAGGATGACCTGGAGGAACTGCTGCTGGCTGAGCCCCACGATCTCGTCGAGCTCGAGCGCGACGTTGCGGGGACCGCGCTGCCGCCCGATCCACTCGCCCTCGACGTACTCGTCGAGGTGCGCGTCGGGAGCGAGCGTCGTGAAGCCCTCGCCGCGCTTCTTCGGCCGCTGGTATTCCGGGGATCGGGTGACCTTCCATCGGCGATCGCCGACGGTGAACTCCACGCTCACGCGGGTCGGATCCTCGGGAGCGCAGTGGTCGCTGCGCAGTCGCTTCTCGGCGCCGTCGTAGCGCGGGGCAGAGCCGTAGAGCGCGAAGCACACGCCGTCGAGCACGCTCGACTTGCCGGCACCGGTTCTACCGGTGATGAGGAAGATGCCGTCGCCCTCGTAGGCGTCGAAGTCGACCACCTGGCGGTCGCGGAACGGCCCGAACCCCTCGAGTTCGAGACGGTGCAGTCTCACGCCGTCGCCTCCGCGAGGCTGCGCTGGTCGATGATGTCGCGGATGAGCTCGTGCTCGAGCTCGCTCGCGCCCTCGCCGTCGCGCACGTGCGCGAGGAAGGCGTCGACGAGCTCCGCATCGCTGCGTACCGCGCGCACCCGGCGCGCGTATCCGCCGGAGGCATCCGCGGCCGGTGTCGCCGGAGTGTGCATGACCGTCGCGCAGAACGGGAAGCGGGCGAGCAGGCGGCGCATCGCGTCGATCTGCGGCGTCGCGTCGGTGTACTGCGCGCACACCCAGGCGTCGACGTGGGCCTCGTAGTCCTCCGCCTCGAGCAGCTCGTCGAACGTCGCACGAAGGGTCACCAGACGGCGCGGGATCGGAAGGTCGAGCCACGTCGCCGCGACCTCGCCCGCGGCATCCATGTCGATGAGCCATGATCCGCGCGGCTTCGCCCCCTCACCGAAGCTGTAATGCAGCGGCGCCCCGGCGTAGCGCACCGTGGGCGCGAGCTGCTGCCGGCCGTGGATGTGGCCGAGGGCGACGTAGTCGACGCCGTCGAAGCTCGACAGCGGCACCACATCGAGGCTCCCCTGGCGGATCTCGCGCTCCACGCCCGGAGTCGGCTCGACGCCGGCGGTGAAGCAGTGCGAGATCACGACGCTGCGGGCCGGATGCTCCTGCAGGTCGGCCCGCACGAGGCTCATGGCATGGTCGATCGCATCGGCCTGCGTACGCATCACGGCGCCCGGCCACACGTGGCGGACGATGCCCGGCTCGAGGTACGGGATGCCGTAGAAGCGCACGGGTCCGTCCGCATCGTCGATCACGACCGGGTCGTCGAGTCTCAGCGGGTCGGTGAGCACGTGGATGCCCTCACGCAGAAGCCCTGCCTGGAATCCGAGGCGTGCCGCCGAGTCGTGGTTGCCGCTGGTGACGATCACGTGCGCGCCGGTGTCGGCCAGGCCGCGCAGCGCGTCGCTGAGGAGCGTGTAGCACGCCGCCGCCGGTGCCGCAGAGTCGAACACGTCGCCGGCGACGATCACGACGTCGACGTCGTGCTCGCGCACCTGCTCGACGAGGTGTTCCAGCACGCCGCGCAGCGCATCGAGCGTCGAGTGACCGTGGAAGGATCGCCCGATGTGCCAGTCGGAGGTGTGCAGGATGCGCATGCCGACAGGGTAGATCGACCCTCCGACACGGTCGTCGAGGCGCTCCGCTCAGTCCTCGGTGTCGCTCGCGATCCGCCGCGAGAGAGCGGCGATGTCGGCATCGGAGACGTCGAGGCCGGCTTGCGCGACGCGGCCGCGCACGGCATGCTCGACGGCTGCGAGCGGCTCTCCGGCGAGGTCGGCGCGCATCTGCTCGACGAGCCCGTCGAGCTTCTCCGACGCGGAGGCATTGTTCTCCGACATCGCGGGGCGGGACTGCTCGCCGCGCTCGTCGAGAGCACCGGAGCGCTGCGCCTGATCGACGGTCATCGTGTCGCGTCCGCCATCGTGCCCGTAGTGGTGGCCGTCCGGGGTCGCACCCGCCGGTGAGGGCGAGTCGGTGCTTCGGGTGTCGGCCTCACCGGTCGAGGTGGTCGTGTCGTTCGCGTCTTCCGCATCCCGGCGATCGGGATAGTTCACGCCCGGTTCGTCGAACTCGTTTCCGCTGGTGCTCACGAGGTCTCCTCCTCGTCGTCTGCGGCGAGGTCGGGATCGGTGTCGGGCTGCGCGCCCTCGACCGGTCCGACGTCGACACCCGGGTCGGGTTCCTGGTGCTCGAGCGTGAGGTCCGGGCTGCCCGTGGCTTCGCGGTCGGCCTCGGCGGTCTCACCGTCGGCCACGGCGCCGCTCTCCCACCCGCCCGCGGGTTCGGCGTCGATGACGCCCTCCGGCAGGTCGCGTTCCTCATCCATGCCGACTCCTTCCGTCTCCCTTCAGCGTGACGGGTGCCTCGGATGCGTCTCGAGGGCTTGACCGGCAGGCGCGGGCCGGGTAGGCGTCAGCGCGGCTGCAGGATGCCCGCCCGGGCCGGGTGCGCGGCGAACCAGTCGGCGACGTACCAGCAGACCGGGCTCACCCGGCGGTCCCCCGTGCTCTCGATGTCATCCACCGCGCGCTCGACGATCTCGGCCGCGTACCCGTGCCCTCGGAAGGTCGGCACGGTGTAGGCGCGCGTGAGGGCGACGGTCCGGCCGTCGTCGCGGTAGTCGAGCACGCTGACGAGGTCGTCGCCGCGGTGCAGCGTGTAGCGCGAAGCGTCGTTCTGTCGGGTGAAGCGCAGGTCTGTCACGGCGATAGCGTACGCCTGCCGCGGGCCGGCGGCGCCGGAACACGCTCGGCTCGCACCGCGCGCGCAGATTGCGCGCCGGGGGTCATCCGTCTCCGGTCGTCACCTGCGAGACCAGCCGGTCGACCTCCTCGTCGGACAGGTCCTGGCCCGCCTGTCCCAACCGTTCGCGGAGGGTCTGCGCGACCTCTTCGCGCGAGGCGTCGCCGGAATCCGAGCGCACCTGCGCGACGATGCTCGCCACGTCGTCGACGTCGCCCCCGGCCTCCGAGACCTCGTCGGCTCCCGCAGACCCCGATTCGGTCGGCGCCTCGCCGATGTCGTGTCCGCCGATCACGCCGATGCCGACCGCCACGTGGTCGACGTCGTCGGACGCCTTCTTCTCGTCGTTCTCGCTCATGCGGGTCTCCTTCCGTGGATTCCAGCTTCGCGCCGTCGAGGTGCGCGGTCACGGGGTTGACACGCCCGCCTCGATGCCCCGTTTCACCCGGGCGTCGTGGTCACTCGGGCAGCACGCCGGTGCTCGCAAGCCGGCGATACCAGTGGCCGGAATCCTTCACCGTGCGTTCGAGGGTGTCGAAGTCGACCCGCACGATGCCGAAGCGCTTGGCGTATCCGTAGCCCCACTCGAAGTTGTCCAGCAGCGACCACACGAAGTAGCCGCGCAGGTCGACGCCCCGCTGCAGCGCGCGGTGTGCGGCCGTGAAGTGCCGGCGCAGGTAGTCCAGCCGCTCCGGATCGGGCACCGATCCGTCGGCGGCGACCACGTCGTCGAACGCCGCGCCGTTCTCGGTGACCATGAGGGGCTGGTCCGGGAACTGGTGCGACAGCGATACGAGCAGCTCCTCCAGGCCGTCGGGCGCGATGTTCCAGCCCATCGCGGTGTACGGCCCGGCCTGCTCGAGGAACTCCACCGACGTGTCGCTGCCCGGCCACGCCGTGCCGCCGCCGGCGGCCTTGTGGCCGTCGTTCTGCTGCCGCTCCGCGACCCCGTCCCACATCTGCACGGTCACCGTGGAGTAGTAGTTGACGCCGAGCACGTCGATCGGCTGATTGATCTGTGCGAGATCGCCGTCGTGCACGAACGACCAGTCGGTGACCGCCGCGGTGTCCTCGACAAGATCCTGCGCATATTCCCCACGCAGCATGGGACCGGTGAAGGCGCGGTTGGCGAGCGCATCCACCCGTCGGATCGCCTCCTCGGCGCGATCGCCGCGTCCGCGCGGCACGTGGAAGTTCAGGGTCACGGAGTACTGCGGGTCGCCGGTCGACGTCTCACGCAGTGCCGACACGGCACGTCCGTGGGCGAGATTCAGGTGGTGCACGGCGGCGAGGGCGGATGCCGGCTCCCGGCGTCCGGGTGCGTGCCCGCCCTGGCCGTATCCGAGGTAAGCAGAGCACCACGGCTCGTTCAGGGTGGTCCAGGTGTGGACGCGATCGCCGAGCGCGGCGCCCATGACGGCCGCGTACTGCTCGAACGCGTCGGCGGTCGCGCGGGCCGGCCACCCTCCGGCGTCTTCGAGAGCCTGCGGCAGGTCCCAGTGGTACAGCGTCGCCACGGGACGGATTCCGCGCTCGAGCAGACCGTCGACGAGCCGGGAGTAGAAGTCGATGCCCGCCTGATTCGGCGCACCCGTGCCGGTCGGCTGGATGCGCGGCCAGGCGATCGAGAAGCGGTACGCACCGAGCCCGAGATCCTTCATGAGATCGAGGTCGCGCTCCCAGCGGTGATAGTGATCGCACGCGACGTCGCCGGTGTCGCCGTTCCAGACGTTTCCGGGCGTCTTGCTGAAGGTGTCCCAGATCGAGGCCCCTCGACCGCCCTCGTCGAAGCCGCCCTCCACCTGGTACGACGCCGTGGCAGAACCGAAGACGAAGCCTTCCGGGAAGACCAGTCCGGAGTCGCGGTAGTCGGAGTTGCCGATTCTCATCGGGTCACCTCGTCGAGATCGATGTCGAAAGATGCGCGCTGCCCGTCCGGGGTGGTGACGGCCACTGTGCGGGTGCCCTCGCCGCCCGGGAACACGCGCAGACGAAGTCCTTCCCGGTAGTCGTAGTCCGGCCGGTCGTCGCGCGCGCCCCACGGGATCACCGCACCCGGCCGGGCGTAGAGCGGCAGCGAGTCGAAGCCGTGAGTCTCGCGGCGCCACCGCGCACCCTCGACCTCCTCGCCCGTGAGCAGGTTCGTCCACGTGCCGGCGGGGAGGTAGAACTCCACCTCACCCTCGGCGCTGAACACCGGGGCGACCAGCAGCTCGGAGCCGAGCATGTACTGCCGGTCGAGGTAGGCGACGGCGGGATCGTCGGGGAACTCCATCATCATCGGGCGCATGACGGGCACGCCGGTGGCCGCCGCGTCGACGCCCTGCTGGAACAGGTACGGCATGAGACGCATCTTGAGCTTGGTGAAGATGCGCGTGACATCCACCGCCTCTTCGTCGAACTGCCACGGCACCCGGTAGGACTGCGACCCGTGGAAGCGGGAGTGGCTGCCCAGGAGCCCGAATGCGGTCCAGCGCTTGAAGACCCCTGCATCCGGGGTGCCCTCGAATCCGCCGATGTCGTGGCTCCAGAACGCGAAGCCGCTGGCCGCGAGCGAGAGGCCGCCGCGGAGGGTCTCGGCCATCGACGCGTACGTCGAGGTGGAGTCGCCGCCCCAGTGCACCGGCATGGTCTGTCCGCCGGCCGTGGCCGAACGGGCGAACAGCACGGCGTCGCCCTCTCCCCGGGCCTCGACGAGCACCTCGTGGACCGCAGCGTTGAACAGGTGCGTGTAGAGGTTGTGCATGCGCGACGGATCGGAGCCGTCGAAGTACACCACGTCGGTCGGGATGCGCTCACCGAAGTCGGTCTTGAAGCAGTCGACGCCCTGCTCGACGAGCCGGCGCAGGTGCGACTGATACCACGCGGTCGCCGCGGGATTGGTGAAGTCGACCAGCGCCATCCCGGCCTGCCACATGTCCCACTGCCACACCGACCCATCCGGCCGTGTGACCAGGAATCCCTGGTCAGCGGCCTCGCGGAACAGCGGTGAGCGCTGGCCGATGTAGGGGTTGATCCACACGCTCACGCGCAGGTCCTTCTCGTGGAGGCGCTGCAGCATGGCGTCGGGCTCGGGGAACACGCGCGGGTCCCACTCGAAGTCGCACCAGTTGAATTCGCGCATCCAGAAGCAGTCGAAGTGGAACACCGACACCGGCAGGTCGCGCCGGGACATCTCGTCGATGAACGACGTGACTGTCGCCTCGTCGTAATCGGTGGTGAAGCTCGTCGACAGCCAGAGCCCGTAAGACCACGCGGGCACCACGGGGGGCCGCCCGGTGAGCGCGGTGTAGCGCGAGAGCACGTCTTTCGGGGTCGGGCCGGCGATGACGAAGTACTCCAGCACCTCGCCCGCGACGGAGAACTGCACGCGCTCGACCGCCTCCGAGCCGATCTCGTAGGAGACGTGTCCGGAGTCGTTCACGAGAACGCCGTAGCCACGGCTGGAGAGGTGGAACGGCACGTTCTTGTATGCCTGTTCGCTCGACGTTCCTCCGTCGGCGTTCCACACCTCGACGCTCTGCCCGTTCTTCACGAGCGGACCGAACCGCTCTCCGAGCCCGTAGACGAGCTCACCGACACCGAGGTCGAGCTGCTCGTGCACGAACGTCCCGCCGCGGGACACGGTCGTGCCGGCGCGCGCGTCGCCGACGATCCCGGGATCCACCTGCGCATCCTCACTCAGCTGCACGTATCCCTGTGCCTTGTGTCCGCTGCCGGTCACGCGGCGTCCGTCGACCTCGAAGGAGAGGTCCCACGGTGCACCCGAGGTGATACGCGCCGTCAGCGCGCCCGTCTCCAGCACGCCGCCCGACTCGTCGAGGGATGCCTTCCCGGCGCCGGTCGCGCCGGGAAGCCCGAATCCGCCGTGCCAGGCACCGCCGTCATGGTGGGCGATGCGTACCCTCACGACACCCTCCATCGGCGAGGACAGGGTTGTCGTGAGCACCGCCCGGTTGAGCGTGTCGCCGCGCTTGGCGATGCGCGCCGTCGGCGCAGTGACCACCAATCCCTCGCCGTCGGCCGTGTCGGCCGTGTGCCAGATGTCGTACGCCTCCTGGGCGTACAGGGCGGTGACGCCGGGTCGCAGCTGCCAGAACCCGTCGGTGAACTTCACGCGGTACTCCTGTCGATGGGTGTCGTTGAGGGAAGGGGAAGTGGGAGCGGGACCTCGATCACCCCACGGGCGGGCACATCGATCACCGCGCGACGACTGCCGTGCGCGACCGTGACCGGACCGGCCGTTGACGGCTTAACCGCCTCCAGGGTCAGAGCGACGGGCTCGCTATCGCACCAGTCGAGGTCGAGACGGATGCCCGGCCGGGCGATCAAGCCGCGCACCCGGCCGGTACCCATCTCGGCCGGCAGGGCGGGCAGGAGGTCGATCCGGCCGGGGCGGTGACTCTGCACGAGTGCCTCCAGGACGCCGCTGACGAGACCGAAGTTGCCGTCGATCTGGTACGGCGGGTGCGAGGCGAAGAGATTGGGATAGAGACCGCCGCGGTGCCCGCCCTCGGGGGAAGCGGCACGCGTGGCCAATCGCAGGAGACACGAGACGGCCGCGGCGTCACCCAGTCGTGCGCGGAGCGCGATCTTCCATGCGAGGGACCACCCCGTGGAATCGTCGCCGCGCGTGTCCAGCGTGTGCGCCACGGCGGCGTGGAGGTCGTCCCTGCCCCCGTCGCCGGGGTACCACTCGTAGAGGTGAGAGAGATGGCGGTGAGCGCGGTCCTCGTCGTCCACCTCCGACCCCCATTCGAGGATGCGCCCGTCGGCCTGCACACGCGCGGGAGCCAGCCGCGGGAGGGCCTCCCGGGCGGCGGCGACCACCGGATCGTCCGGTTCACCGGCGTCGTCGGCGAGATCGACCACGAGGCGGAGCACCTCTCGGATGAGTGCGAGGTCCAGGGCCGAGCCTTCGGTCAGCGCAACCGGTCTGCCGCCTACGAGGTAGCGGTTCTCGGGCGACGTCGAGGGCGACGTGGTCGCCGCTCCGTTCGCATCGGTGCGGAGCCATCCGAGGAGGAATCTCGCGCAATCGCGCGCGACCGGCCGGAAGCGGGCGCGAACCTCGGGGGTCATGTCCCCGTGGCGACGCTGTTCATCGAACTGCCGCACCAGCCAGGCGCCACCGAGGGGCCAGTGCGACCAGGCCGCATCACCCGCCGTCGGCAGCGTGTACGCCCACAGATCCGTGTTGTGGTGGGAGACCCAGCCCTCGATCCCGTAGAGCCGCCGGGCGGTGTCACGTCCGCGGTTCGCGAGGCCCTCGAGGAGGTTGAGGAGCGCCGTATGAGGACCTGAGAGCCCCACACTCTCGGCCGCCCAGTAGTTCATCGGCAGATTGATGTTGAGGGTGTATGCCGAGGACCACGGCGGCTGCATCTCGGCGTTCCAGATGCCTTGCAGATTGGCCGGGGGCCCCGTCTCGGTGCTCGAGCATCGAAGCAGATACACACCGTAGGAGATGAGGGCCGACAGGACGCCCGTGGGGAGTACGTCGCGTCGCTCGGCTTCGATGATGGCCCGGTGCGGGTCGCCGATGACTTTGAGGTCGCCGGCGAGCTCGAAGGCGAAGTTCGGAGCGGAGGCGCGGAACGCATGTTCGTGCCGGTCGATCGCCTCACGCGAGTCTGCGGCGGCGAGGAGGCCCTCCGCGCGCGATCGGGCCTTCTCGCGAGGTTCCGGAGGGGCCGCGACGCCTCGGATCGTCGTGGTCAACGCGATGCGGATGTCAAGACGGTTCGCACCGGACACGACGAGATCGCCGCCGGACCAACGGGCGGCCCCGTCATGTTCGACGTCGACGATCACCACGACGGTGCCCGTCGACACGTCATCGGCCTCCCAGGTGACGGCCGGCGCGTCGGGCTCGTGCGTGGGCGCGACATCGGCGGGAAGGTCCAGCACGACGACGGCGCGGGCGTCCGCGCGTTCCTCGTCGACGCGGCGAAGTGGCGTGTCGAAGGAGACCACGGCGTCCGTCGGCCGCGCGTACGACTCCCGGTGGACGATGAGACCGCTGTGCCACGACACGATGGACGTCGCGGTGACGCCCTCGGCGCGGCACACGTGAACGGCGGTTTCGAGGTCGAGCTCGCGGACGATCTCCTTGGCCCGATCTGGACGCCCGGCGGTCGTGATCGTCACCTCTCCGACGGGCAGGAACGCCTGAGCGTAGCCGTGCTGGAGTGTCCGCATCGCGGTCTCCGCGCGCTGTGGATCTCCCGCCGAGACGGCAGCCCTCGCCGCGGCGAGCGCTTCAGCCGCCGACGCCGGGTCGACGAGGTCGCGGTCTGCACTGGCGAGGCCCCCGGACCACGCGGTCGCCTCGTTCAGCCCGAGGCGGCGCGCGGACGCGTCGGCACCGACCATCAGGCCGACTCGACCGTCCCCCAGCGGGAGACGGTCGAGCCAGGTATCGCTCGCCGTGGTGTATCTCAGCACCGTCATCGGGTCAGAACTTCATCCCGCCCGCGGCGAGCCCCGAGCGCCAGTAGCGCTGCAGCGACACGAACACGATAATGATCGGGATGATCGACAGCAGCGAGCCGACGATCACCAGGGTCTGCAGTCCCGGGATCGTGATCGCCGCCTGGCTCCATCCCGAGAGACCCACGGTGACAGGCTGCAGCCGCGCATCGCTGAGCACCAGGAGCGGCAGCATGAAGTTGTTCCAGCTGCCGATGAACGCGAACAGCAGGATGGTCACCGCGCCGGGTGTCAGGAGCTTCAGCGCGATCGACCAGAACGCTCGCCACTCGCTCGCCCCGTCGAGACGGGCCGCCTCGAGCAGCTCCATCGGCACACTCGTCTGGGCGTAGATGAAGCCGAGCATGACCCCGAACGGATACACGAGGCTCGGCAACAGCACGCCCCACATGGTGTTGTTGAGCCCCATCTCGACCAGCAGCACGTAGGTCGGCTGCGCGAGAACGGTCTGCGGCACGAGCATGCTGCCCAGTGCCGCCGCGAGGATCACGGTCCGACCGCGGAAGCGGTACATCGCCAGCGCGTATCCGGAGATGACGCTGATGAAGGTCATGAGCACGCTGCCGAGGCCGGAGTAGATGAGCGAGTTGAACATCCACCGCCAGTAGATGCCGTCGGCCTGCTCGGTGAGATCGACCAGGTTCTGCCACAGATTGAAATCGGCGAAGAGGAAGCCCGGGGTGGAGAAGAGGTCTCCGGTGGACTTGGTGGACGCCACGATGAGCCAGTAGACGGGCACCAGGAAGTAGAGCGTCACGGCGATCATGAAGATCCAGCCCACGGTGCGGGCCGTGCGGCTCGGTCGCTCGCCTTCGGCGTACACCTGCTGACGCCTGCGGGGCGAGGGTGCGACCGAGGGGTGCGCGGCCGTCTCGGGCGCAGGTGCGATCTGCGTGGTCATGCCGACGCTCCCTTCTTGCGGTTCTGGAACACCGACAGGACGATCGAGAGGATGAAGGTCGCGATGCCCAGGATGATGGCCATCGCCGAGCCGAGGTTGATGTTGCCGCCGAGTGTCGTCGCCTGGAAGATCGCCATGTTCGGCGTGTAGTCGCCCGTGACGTTCGAGGTGATCGAGCGCAGGGTCATCGGCTCGTTGAACAGCTGCAGCGTGCCGATGATCGAGAACAGGGTGGTCAGCACGACGGCCGGCAGCACCATCGGGAGCTTGATCTGCAGAGCCGTGCGGAATTCACCCGCACCGTCCATGCGTGCGGCTTCGTACATCTCGCGCGGAACGGTCTGCAGGGCGGCGAAGATGATGATGACGTTCACGCCCGTGACGGTCCAGATCGTGACGTTCGCGATCGACCACAGCACCGTTCCCGGCGCCAGGAAGTCGACCGAGATGCCGATGGAGGCGAGTCCCTCGACGATCGGACTCACGCGCGGCTGATAGAGGAAGCCCCACACGAGCGCAGCGACGACGGACGGGACCGCATAGGGCAGGAAGACGCTGAGCTGGAAGAAGCGCTTGGCGCGAACGACGGCGGAATCGAACAGGAGCGCCAGCGTGATCGCGAGGATCATCATGACCGGAACCTGCACCACGCCGAACAGGAGCACACGCCCGAAGCTCTCGAGGAATCCCTGGTCCTGGAACGCGCGGATGTAGTTGTCCAGGCCGACGAAGGCCAGGTCGTTGCTGTTGTCGAACCCGAGTCCGCCGCGCTGCACCGAGAAGAAGCTCATCCACAGCGCCGTCAGGATCGGCAGGATGAGGAAGACGACGAACAGGATGATGAACGGCGCGAGGAAGAGGTACGGGGCGAGGCGCACGCCCCACCCGCCGCGGATGCGGCGGGGGGACGTGCGCGTCGGGACGGCTGTCGAGGTCATGATGCGACGTTGAGGCCCATCGCCTCGAGCTCCTCGACCGTCATGTCCTGAACGTTGTCGAGAGCCTCTTCGAAGGTGATCTCGCCGTTGGCGACGCGCCCGAACTCGTCCTTGAGGGCGTTGACCGTGAGGTCATGGGTCGGGCCGGCCGTCCACGTGCCGGGCACGCGCTCCGCGGCATCCGCGAAGACCTCGTTGATGACCTGACCGCCGTAGAACTCCGACGGCTGCAGGAGCGACTCGCTCGACAGGCCGGTGACCGCCGACGGGAAGACCCCGCCGTCGATGAGGTACTCGACTCCGGAATCACTGGAGTTCAGCCAGGTGATGAACTCGACGGCCTGCTCCGGGTGTTCGGAGTTCGCCGTGACCACGTTCACGCTTCCGCCCGATTCACCGGCGGTGTTCTTGCCGGAGAACAGCGGGGTGTCCGCGACCGCCCAGTTCCCGCTGGTCGACTCCGCACTCTCCTCGAGCAGCACCGGGAACCATGCCGCGTAGTTGATGGTGGCGATCGTGCCCGCGTTCACCTCGGCCCAGTACTCGGGCGTCCACATCTCGACGACCTTCACGAGGTCTTCGTCGAGGAGCGTCTGCCAGAGCTCGGCGACCTCCAGGCTCTCCGGCCCGTTGACGGTGACGTCCCAGGCGTCGTCTTCGATCTGGAAGAAGCTGCCTTCGTTCTGCCACACGGTCTCCATCCACAGGCCCGCCTCATTGGGCGAGAACTGAGCGATGTAGATGTCGGGGTTGGCAGCCTTCAGATCGCGGCCTGCCTGCACGTACCCCTCCCACGTGGTGGGAACCTCGATGCCGTACTCCTCGAAGATGTCGGTGCGGTACATCAGACCGGTGGGGCCGGAATCCTGTGGGATGCCGTACACCGCATCTCCGAAGGAGACCGTGCCCCACGAGCTGGCGGTGAAGTCCTCAGCCAGGCCGTCGACGTACGGGGTCAGGTCGGTGAGCCGATTGTTGATGATGTGACCCGGCAGCGAGTGCGCGGACATCTGCACGACGTCGGGGGCCGTGTCGGCGTCGATCGCGGCGGGGATCTTGTCGCCGTCGTCGCCGGTCATCCGGAAGAACTCCACCTGGATGGCGGGGTTGTTCTCGTTCCATTCGGCGACCGCGTCCTCGAGGCCCGGGACCCAGCCCCAGAACTCGATCGTCACGTCTTCCGCGGCACCGTCGTCGCCGGAACCGCCATCGCTTCCTCCGGAACATCCCGCGAGCGCGAGCGCGGCTGCCGCCGCCAGTCCGGTCGCGGCCAGGCCGCGCTTTCTCCAGGTACTGCTGTGTGCCATCGTCGGCACTCCTTTCTCGGTCACTTGCGTGAACCCTCGGGTGAGGTCTCGATCCGGACGATGAGGACATCGCCCGCTGCGACGGCGACGTCGCCGTCGACATCCGTGTTCGACAGGACGTTCCTGCCGGTGGCCCGAACGGTCTGCGCCCGCTCGGTGTGATTGATGAAGATGCGCAGCGCGCCGGTCTTCGTGCGTCGCACGACGTGCTCGACGCCGTCGGGAAGCACGGCGGCCTCGATGCCCGCGTCGGCGACGATGCGTGCAAGATGGCGTTGCAGATCGTCGCCCTCCACGCGCGTGGAGATGTAGTGCACGACTCCGGAGCCGCGGACGTTGCGGGTGATGGCTGCCGAGCCGGGTGCGATGACCGCCGGCGCGTCGGCGCCATAGGACGCGACCACCTCGGCCCCGCGTACGTGGAGGACCTCACTCCAGGCCGACGCGCATGTTCCCTCGCTGAGAGTGAGGTTTTGGCCGTCCCGGAGCGGCGCATGCTCTTCCACCCGCACGCCGGCGAGTTCGGCGAACGCCGCCGAATAGCTTCCCTCACGCACGCGCAGGTGCTCGTCGGTCGATCCGGAGAGGTACCAGACAGCCAGGTGTCCGCCGTTCGCGACGAAACGGTCGAACGCCTCCCGTTGGGAGTCGCTCACGGCGATCATGCTGGGTACCAGGACGAGGTCGTACTGCGAGGGGTCGCCGTTCGGGTCGACGAAGTCGGCCGTCACGCCGGACCGCCACAGCGCCTCGTGCACGCGGCGAAGCGCCGGGAGATAAGCGACGTCGGCAGAGGGCAGCATCCGCGTCTCGGTGGCCCACCACGCCGTCGAGTCCCACACGATCGCCGTGCGCGATTCGACGACGCGCCCCTCGATCGGACCGGCCGACAGTTCGGGGACGCCTGCGAGCTCGGCGCCCAGGTCGCGGATCTCCCGGAAGATGCGGGAGTCGGGACCGACGTGGGGCACCATCGCCGAGTGGAAGAACTCCGCCCCGACGCGCGGCGCACGCCATTGGAAGAATAGCGATCCGAAGGATCCGCGCGCCAGGTACTGATAGGTGTTGCGGCGCATGCGCCCGGGCGCCTTGGCGAGCATGCGACCGCCGGCGTAGTCGTAGACCAACGACGTCGCCTGTTCCATCAGGAGCCACGGCCGACCGCCCGCGAAGGACCGGGCCAGATCCGCCGCGAATGCCACCTGCGCGTCGCCAGAGGGGCCGTCTTCCGGGTAGTGGTCGATCGTGACGACATCCAGCTCGCGCGCGAAGTCCCATTCGTCGTAGTGATGCCATGTCGGAAGCATGAAGTTCGTGGTCGTCGGTACGCCGGGCGTCACCTCTCGCACGATCTCGAGCTGGTCGCGCAGGCAGCGCAGCAGCATGTCCGAACTGAAGCGCTTGAAATCGAGGAGGTGCGCGGGGTTCGGAATGTACTGCGTCCTCTGCGGCGCGTGGATGTCCTCCCAGGAGGAGTACACCTGTGACCAGAAGGCCGTGTTCCAGGTCGCGTTCACACGGTCGAGGTCTCCGTAAGCATCCTGCAGCCACTCACGGAAGGCGACGTCGGTGACCGGACCATAGGAGACCGTGCCGTACTCGTTGTGCAGGTGCCACATCGCCAGCGCCGGGTGGTCGCCGTAGCGCTCGGCCAACACTCGGGTGATGCGGCGGGCAGCGTCTCGGTACGCCGGAGCGGCGGGATTGTAGGTGTCGCGGCTGCCGTGGATGAGCCGCACGCCGTCGGGCGTTACGGGCAGCGCCTCGGGGTGCAGCCGGGAGAACCACGGCGGAGGAGACGCGGTCGGCGTCGCGAGGATGACCTTGACGCCCGCGGAGTGCAGGCGGTCGAGCGCGGCATCGAGCCAGCCGAAGTCGTATTCCCCCGGCTGCGGCTCGAGGGCAGCCCAGGAGAAGACGCCGACCGTCGCGGTGTTCACCGCAGCCTGCTGCATGAGATCGATGTCTTCCAGCAGCACCGCCTCCGGCCACTGCTCCGGGTTGTAATCACCGCCGAACCACACGTGGGAGATCGGTCGTCGAAGCGCTTCGATTGCGGGCGTGGGCGTCTCGCGCTCCACCATGATCAGGCCACCGCCCTCTCGTGTCGCGGGCCGATGGACCCGTACGCGTGATACCGCGGCGCTATCAGGTGCACTGCTGGCTCCGGGTGACCGTCGACAGCGGCGAGTGCGAGATCGACCGCCGCATCGCAGGACGCCTGCGGATCGAGCGGGAACGAGTCGATCGGCGTCTCGAGGGTGGCGGTGTCGAACGAAGCGCCCACCGACACCACCGAGATGTCCTCCGGCACCCGCAGGCCGCGCTCGGACAGCTCCGCCAGGATGGAGCCGTGCGCTTCCTCCGCCGTATGGAGCACGAGAGCCGTCGCGCCGAGGGAGATCATGTCGGCGACGGTCCGCCGGGCCGCCGTGCGACTCGCCCGCGCCCCGCCCGACGTGCCATGCACCGCCTCGACATCCCGCTCCTCGGCGCGGCGAAGGAAGGCCTCCCTCACGCGCGGCGGGAAATTGGACTTCTCGTAGGCGGCTTCGGCTTGCCCGACGAGGCCGATCGACGTGTGGCCGGCGTCGGCGAGAAGGTCGACCGCGCGAGCGGCTGCCGCCTCGAAGTCGAGGTCGACGCAGATCAGACCCGCATGGTCGCGAGGAACGCCGATGAACACCGTCGGCGACGCGATGGACCGAGCGAGCCCCACCCGCGGATCATCGGGTGCGACGTCGAGCACCAGGATGGCGTCGACCAGTCGATTGGCGGCGACGCGCCGCATCCCCTGCTGAGCCTCCTCCTCGGTCAGGAGGAGCACGTCGTAGTCGTGGCGGCGGGCGGCGACGCTGGCCGCCAGCACGAATGCCATGTGCGTCGGTGCGTGAGTGTCTTTGCGAAGAGGCTCGGTGAGGGCGAAGATCTGCGTGCGCCGCCCGGCGAGCATGCGGGCCCCGGCGTTCGGAAGATAGTTGAGATCCTGGACGGCCTTCTCGATGCGACGGCGCGTGTCGGGAGAGACCGCCCTCTTTCCGCTCAGCGCATACGAGACGGTGCTGATCGACACACCGGCAGCCTTCGCCACCTCGTTGATGTTCGCCATTCCGACTCCGTCGTCCACGATGCTTATCGAAGCGCTTCGCTAAACGCTTCGACGACATCGAAACACATGTGACGGCTTCTTGCAAGTAGTTTCGCGCCACAAACAACAAACGCGTGCACCCTCGCACGACATCCCCATGGGTGCGGGACTGAGCGATCTGCCACATCGGCCCGTGCGGAGCGTCATCGTCCTTCGCGATTTGACGCATAGCGACACGTTCGGTCATAATCGGGCGCATGACTGACGACGCACGCTCTCTGTCCGCCCTGGAGGCGAACGGGACTGCCGGCATGATGGTTGCCGGTCGCGCTGTCATGTGTTGTCGAATGTGTCGCTGATTCGGTGACCCCCGCTGGACTCGACGGTCTTCTCTCGCTCCGACCCGAGTTCCCGACGCACCACTGCGTACCCCGACCCCGGGTACTCGAAGGCGTCGCTTCCGGCCCATTCGACGGGCCGCATCGCAACACACACGTGAATCCCCTGAGCCGCACCCGGCCGGATTCCCACCGCTGAGGACCCATCATGTCGACCACCGCTCTCCTCGACCGCCCGACCCCTCCCGCTCGCCATCTGCGCGCCGTGACCGGGCCCGTCCCCACCGTCGCCGACCCCGAACCGGCGCCGGCCGCATCGGCCGCGCGCACGCTCCCGCCGGGCACCGAGCCGCGCGGATTCGCCCTCTACGTGGGGCTCGACGAGGCGAAGGCCGCGGCCGCGGGGGTCGACCTCGGCGTGCTCGTGGATGCGCTCCGCCGCACCGTCGCCAACCTCGCGCCGTCCGCGGAGACCTACGCGACCGTCGCCCTCTCCCCCACCGGCGCGGGTGGACGCGACGTCGACGTCGTCCGCCTCGCCCTGCACGAGCCGGCCGCCGTCGCCCGCACAAAGCGCGACGAAGAAGAAGCCGAGAAGGATGCCGTGCGCGGCGTCGTCGTGGACATCTCCCGCAAGCGTGTGCTCATCGACGGCGAGTCGGCCGCGTTCACCTTCAAGGAGTTCGAGCTCCTCCAGTACCTCGTGCTGCGCGAGGGGTCGACGATCGAGCGTGCCGAGCTCGTCGCGTCGCTGTGGCGCGCGTCATCCGACGAGGAAGCACCCGGCGAGCGCACCATCGACGTGCACGTGCGTCGCCTTCGCGCCAAGCTCGGTCGCTACGAAGACATCGTGCGCACCGTGCGCGGGGTTGGGTATCGCTTCGACCGACACGCCGACGTCGTCATCCGCTACGGACACGGCACCCCCTCGCCCGACCGCTTCTGACACACTTCGCGCCCGCGCACCCGGATGCGTGTCGGCGTGACGACATAGGGTGTGCACCATGAGCATGCCGGTCCGCGCGACGACGTCGCGCACACCGGTGCGTGGCCTGCGCGTCGCTCACGGCGGCCGCCCCCTCGAGACCGAGTACCGCCCTCGGCATCCCTTCGACCTGCGTCGCACGGTGCTGTTCCAGCGCCACGGCGCCAACGACCCGACGATGGTCCTCGCCGGCACCGTCATCTGGCGCGCGAGCCGCACCCCGATCGGCATCGCGACGCTCGCGCTTCGAGAGACCTCCCCCGGAACGATCCGCGCTGCAGCATGGGGCCCCGGCGCATCGTGGGCGCTGGCGCAGGTGCCCGGCCTGTGCGGGGAGCACGACACCACCGACGGCTTCGATCCGTCGCCCCACCCACTGGTCGCCGAAGTGCATCATCGTCATCCTGGGCTGAGGCTCGGCCGTACCGATCTCGTCTTCGAGGCCCTGGCGAGCGCCATCTTCGAGCAGAAGGTCACCGGCATGCAGGCCTTCGCGGCCTGGCGTCGCATCGTCACCTGGTACGGCGAGCGCGCCCCCGGACCGACACCGGTGCCGATGTTCGCGCCGCCGTCGATCGACGGCTGGCGACGCGTCCCGTCGTGGGCGTGGCACCGCGCGGGACTGGAGCCGCCGCAGTCGCAGACGGTGGTCCGAGCCGCCCGCCGCGGCGATGCCCTCGAGCGCGCGATCGCCGACGCCGCCGACGGCGAGGCGGTCGACCGCATCCTCATCTCGCAGCCGGGCATCGGGCCGTGGACCTCGGCGGAGACGCGCATCCGCGCGCTCGGCGACTCCGATGCGGTGAGCGTGGGCGATTATCACCTCGCTCACCACGTCGGCTACGCCCTCACGGGTTCGCGCACCGACGACGACGGGATGCTGCAGCTGCTGTCCGCATGGCCGGGCCACCGGCAGCGCGTCATCCGGCTCCTCGCCGCCGGCGGGGTCCGTGAGCCGCGTCGCGCGCCCCGGCTGCATCCGGAAGACCACCGCGACCGCTGACGGCTGACGCCGGAGGGGTGGACGCGGTGCCTCGTCCGCGCGACGATGAGGTCATGATCGAGACGATCGACGATGTTCCCGACGGCGTCCTCGGCTTTCGCGCCGTCGGCGACGTGACCGCCGAAGACTACGAGAAGGTGCTGGATCCGGCCCTGGACCGAGCATTGTCCACGCACGAAAAGGTGAACCTCGTGATGGTGCTGGGTGACCGGTTCGAGCGCTACTCGCTCGGCGCGATGTGGCAGGACACGCTTCTGTCCGGCAAGCCGCGCCGCGTGTGGGGGCGCTGCGCCGTCGTCACGGGACACTCCGTCATCGCCGAGATCATCCACAGCCTCGCGTTTCTCTTCCCCGGCGACCTGCGCTTCTTCGCCGTCGACCGCGAAGAAGCGGCGATCGCGTGGGCGGCCGGAGGCGACGACTGACCTCAGGCGTCCACGTTCGACGGCGCGGGCCCGAGGCCTTCGAGCGCGCCCCAGACGTCATCGGGCACGGGCGTCGCCGCAAGCTCGTCGAGCTCGGCGAGGCGCGACGGAGACGAGACCCCGACGACGGTCGAATCGACCAGCGGTGACCGCAGCGAGAAGTGGAGCGCAGCAGCCCGCAGCGAGACCCCGTTCGCCGCACACACCTCTTCGGCCGCCTGCACCCAGCGCCGCAGGTCGTCGGGCACCTCGCGATAGCCGTAGCGAGCCCCGGAGGCCGACCCCTTGGCGAGCAGTCCGGCGCCGAAGGGCGCAGCGTTGAAGACCGTCATCCCACGCGACTTCGCGTCCTCGAACAGGGCGCGCGCGGTCTGGTCGACGAGCGTGAAGCGGTTGTGGCACAGCACAGCGTCGAAGGCGTCGGTATCGACGTACTGCTGCACGAGGGATGCGGGCGCGGCGGCGATGCCGATCGCATCGACGGCACCGGTGTCGCGCAGATGCCGCATCCCGTCGAGCGCACCGCCCGGGGCGACCGCCTGCTCGAAGGTGATCGTGAACGGGTCGTGCAGGTGCACCAGGGAGACGCGATCCACGCCGAGCCGCGCGAGGGATTCCTCGTAGGAGCGCAGCACGCGGTCACGGTCGAAGACGCCGGTCTCGGGATCGCCATCGACCTTCGTGACCACCGGTGGCTGCCCGGCCGAGCTGACCTCGTCCGGGCTGAGCGCGGCCAGCGCCTTGCCGATCACGGCTTCCGAGCGCCCCCCGGCGTAGGCGTTGGAGGTGTCGAGGAGCGCGTGGTCGCTCCGCAGCAGGGCCAGCACCAGGTCTACCGCGGCCGCCTCCTCGACGGAGCCGACCTCCGTGTCTCGTCCGAGTCCGGATGTGCCCAGGGTCAGTGCGGACGGTGCGGGAGTGATCGCGGCGCTCATGCGCTCCACACTCCCACGGATGCCGGCGGCCCGTCACTCCGCGGACGGCATCCCGCGGCCGGCATCCGTCGCCGGCGTGCCCGTAGGCTGGCGACATGTCTGAACCTCGCACCGGGTTTCCGCGCGGCCGGCTCCAGTGGCTGCTCGGCACCGTTCTGCTGTTCGTCGTCGGCGTGCTGATCGGGCTGATCCTGCAGAACGTGTGGCTCGGCGTGATCCTCGCCGGGGCGATCTCGATCGGATGGCTCATCGCGTACGAATCCTGGCGCGGTCGCCGGGTCGGACTCGAAGATCCCGACGACGACGGCGCACAGGTCTGAACCGATCGTTCGAGGTCAGACGACTCCAAAGCCGACTTAGGCTAGCCTAAGTCGCGATGACTTCCTCGGCTGAGACACCCACTTTCCGCATCGAACGCCGGCCGCTCGAGCTCCGGTTCCGGTGGACGACGCTGACCGCCCGGGAGTGGGTCACTCCCGAGTACGTACGCGTGCGATTGACCGGCGACGACCTAGTCGGGTTCGCCTCGCTGGGCGCCGACGACCACATCCGGGTCTTCTTCCCCGACGGCGAGACCTCGACGGTGGAGGAGCTCCGTGCCTCGCCGAGCCGGGAGTACACCCCCCTCGCATGGAACGCCGACGAGGGATGGCTCGAGCTGGAGTTCGCCGTCCACGGCGATCAGGGCATCGGCGCGCCCTGGGCGGCCCACGCTCCCCTGGGCTCTCCGGCGGGCGTGGGCGGACCGCGCGGCTCCGCGGTCATGGCCGGACGACCCGACGCCTGGTTCCTCGCCGGCGACGAGACGGCCGTTCCCGCGATGCGCCGCTTCGTGGGACTGATGGATGCCGACGCGGTCGGCCGCATCCTGATCGAAGTGGCCGGGCCAGACCGTGAGCTGCCGCTTCAGAACGTGCCCGCGGGAGTGTCGGTCTCGTTCGTCCATCGGGGCGACGGTCCCTCCGGCACGGCTCTCGCCGCGACACTCGACGGGATCGGAGCGGACGAGCGACCAGACGGCGCCGTGTTCGGGTTCGTCGCCGCCGAGCAGGCGATCGTGAAGAGCGGACGGGCGCTTCTGCGCGAACGCTGGATGCTTCCGGCGGAGCAGATCGTGGTCAAGGGCTACTGGAAGCGCGGCGAAGCCGAGTACCACGCGCCCCACTGATCCGGCTGTCGATACCGTTCCGGAGATCCCTCCGCGAGTGGGCACGCTGCGCATCGTCGGAGTAAGGTCCGAAAGGCCGCGGTGAGCGAAGGGAGCCGGTGGTGAGCAACGACGGGAACGGCGGATTCTCCGACGACGAGAAGGCCGCGATGAAGCAGCGGGCCGAGGAGCTGCGATCGACGAAGGGTCTGAAGGGCGCGGCGAAGCTGGCGCGCGAGATGGAGGCGTGCGTGAGCGCCATCGACGAGCTCGAGGGAATCGACTCCGAGGTCGCGACGATGTTCCACCGGCTCGTGTCCGAGGAGGCCCCGGACCTCGCGCCGAAGACGTTCTACGGCTTCCCCGCGTACGCCAACGGCGAGGGCAAGGTCGTCATGTTCGTCCAGCCGAAGTCGAAGTTCGACACGCGCTACCCGACCGTCAACTTCGACGAGCACGCGCACCTCGACGACGGCGCGATGTGGCCGACCTCGTTCGCGGTCGTCGAGGTCACATCCGAGGTCGAGTCGCGCCTGCGCGACCTCGTGCGCCGCGCCGTCGCCTGACCCCCGACACGGCGACCGGAGTCACATCTCCTCGTGGATGTCGGGGTCGCCGCCCCACAGACGTCCCCGCTCGAGGGCGGAGATCGCCGCGACCTCGTCGTCGGTGAGCTCGACGTCGAACACGTCGGCGTTGTCGCGCTGGCGATCGGGGTCGGCGGATTTGGGGATGGGCGTCGAGCCGAGCTCCACGTGCCACCGCAGCGCGATCTGCGACGGCGACTTCCCGTGGATCTCGGCGAGTTCGCGCAGGATCGGCTCCGTGAGCAGCTCGCTGCGCTTGGCCAGTGGGCTCCAAGACTCGGTGCGGATGCCGTGCTCGGCGTGGAACGCGCGCAGGGCCGCCTGCGGAAAGTACGGGTGCAGTTCGACCTGATTGACCGCGGGCACGACTCCGGTCTCCTCGATGAGGCGCTCGAGCATCGGCTGGGTGAAGTTCGACACCCCGATCGACCTGATCTTGCCCTCGCCGCGGAGGTCGATCATCGCCTTCCACGTGTCGACGTACTTGTCGACGCTCGGATTCGGCCAGTGGATGAGGCTGAGATCGATGCGGTCCAGACCGAGCACGTTCAGCGAACCGTTGGTCGATTCGATCGCCAGGTCGTAGCCGTGGTGGCGTCCCGGGATCTTCGTCGCCACGAACAGCTCGTCACGGTCCGCGCCGCTGCGGCGCACCGCCTCTCCGATCTCCCGCTCGTTCTCGTAGTTCACCGCGGTGTCCAGCAGCCGGTAGCCCGAAGCGATGGCGGCCACCACGGCCTCGATGCCCTCGTCGCCGTTCAGCCCATAGGTGCCGAGGCCCACCTGTGGGAAGAGCGTGTCGTCGTTGAGCGTGACTGTCGGGATCTGCATCACCGAGGGCTTGTCCTGAGGAGTCATTCGTTCGGCACGTCGCCGTCGGCCACGCCTTCTCGAGCGGCGCGCTCATCGGCGTCCGCCGAGTTCTGGGTGTCTTCGTCGACATCGGGGTCCAGCACGGCATCCCGGTCTCGTTCGAGTCGTTCGCGGTCTTCGGTGCGCTCCTGGTCGGCGTCCTGCGCATGACCGTCGCCGTAGAAACCGGGGGCGGGGGGAATCGGGAGGTTGGACATGGTGGTCTCCTTTCCGTGCGGACCTCCACCGTAGGAGGGGAGGCGCGCGCCGCGCGACGGGGTTGCGTGCGAAAGCGACGGGAGCTATCGACGCTCGTGCACGGGTTCACCGTCGACCAGGACCAGGCGGATGTCGGCACACGTCGCCTGCCACACCAGCGCGAGCACGGGGTCGCGCGGCGGCTGGAGGTGCGACCCGCCCGTGTCGACGAGCACGAGGTCGGCGCGCTTTCCCGGCTCGATGGAGCCGAGCTCCGCATCCCGCCCGAGAGCTCGAGCGCCGTCGATGGTCGCGTGCGCGAAGATCTCGTGCGCGGTCGCGCGCGCACGCCCCGTACCGGCGACCCGGTCGAACATGAGCGCTTGGCGCATCTCGGCGCCCATGTCGGCGGTCGTGTTCAGCGTGGCGTTGTCGAGACCGAGGCCGACGGCGACACCCGCGTCGCGAAGCGCGCCGAGCGGACTCGACGTGCCGCCGAGCAGCATCGTCGCGGCAGCGCAGTGGGCCGCACCCATGCCGCGGTCCGCGAGGAGGTCGCGGTCGCTCGCGTCGGCGAAAACCGCGTGTGCCGCGACGGTGCCGGGTCGGACCAGCCCGAGGCGATCGAGCCGCGCGACCGCGCGCTCACCGCCGACGTCGACGGCACCCGCCTCGGATGCGCACACGTGCGTTGTGAATCCGACGGAGCGCGCGCGTGCCACGTCACCGAGGCCGGCGAGAAGCGCGTCGCCCGCCATCTCGGGCAGTTCCACGCTGGTCCACACCTCGACACGACCGGTCGCGAGGTCGCACGCGGCATCCGCGAACCGCCGCGCGACGTCGGTCGGCGCGACGAGGTCGGCCGGTTCGACCGCGTGGCGGTCGAGGAGCGCATCCCACCCCGGCGGGAGCCGGTCCGAGACCTTGGGAGCGACGATCCACCGCAGACCCGTGCGAACGGCCGCCGCCACCGAGGCGACGAGACAGGCGTCCGCGCGGCGGCTACCCACGCCCCCGACACCCCAGCAGTCGACCACGGTGGTGATCCCGGCCCGCGCCAGGTCGGCGCCGGTGAGCGCAACGGCCCGACCGGCGTCCGCGTCGCCGTAGCCGAGCACGGTCCCGTAGTAGGTGCCGAACAACCAGTCGAAGAAGTCCGGCGCCTCATCATGCGCGGCCCGACCGAGCGCATCCATCGCGTGCTGATGCGTGCTGAGGAACCCGGGATGAACGATGCCGCCGCGCGCATCCACTCTCTCCCGCGCCGTCGGCGCCCGCCCGGAACCGACAGCGGTGACGGCGCCGTCGTCGATCGCGATCCAGCCATGCACGACATCGCGTCGCGCGTTCATCGTGACGATGACGGCGTCGTCGACGACGAGGTCGTGCACGGCGGTCACCGCGGGAAGAGCGGGATGCGGCCCAGCGCGAACAGCCGATTGGCGTAGGACGCGAGGGCATCCGGCCACTCGTCACCCTCGGCCAGGAGCGCCCCCACGCCGACGATGTCGGCTCCCGCCTGTTCGAGGAGAGCGAGCGCCGCACCCGACGACGATCCCGTCGAGATCACGTCGTCGACGAACAGCACGCGACGGCCGCGGATGTCATCGAGCCGGGCACGGTCGAGCAGCAGCGATGCGCTCGACGTGCTCGTGATGGCGTGAACGGGCGCTTCGAGGGCGTCGCCGAGGTGCACCTTGCGGGTCTTCTGCAGGATGACGTAGTCGTCGAGACCGAGGGCGCGGGTGACCTCGATCGCCACGGGGATGCCGAGGGTCGCCGGCGCGACGACGATATCGGGCGCGGCACCGGCGAAGTGCGCGGCCAGCTCGCGTCCCGCTGTCTCGATGACCGACACCGGCTGGTCGATCACCATCATGAGCGCGATCGACAGGTCGTCGGAGACCGGGATCACCGGCAGCGTCACGTGCTGGCTGCCCATCTGTGCCGTGTAGGTCTCGGGGATGCCGGGGGTCTCGTCCATGGAATGCACGGTACGCAGGCGGGATGTCGCACACGTTTCGGAGCGCTGCGGGCATGACCGCGCGCTCATGTCGATGCGGCAGCGTCTTGCCCTCCACAGGCGCGTCCGTGCCTCGCTTTATCCACAGGTATATGCCGGTCAGAGAGGCTTTTTAGCCCCGCGGGAATGTCGGAGGCCCCGGGCACAATGGGGGCATGGAACAGTTCGCGAGTCGCCTCGATCGAGCGCAGATCGCGCTGGCGGAAGCCACCGCGGATGCGTTCGTCGACGGCACATGCCGCGAGCTTGACGATGAGGACCTGCTGGGTATCGTCAAACAGGTCGCGCACGTGGCGCGGCTGGCCGAGGCGCTGCTCGTCGATGCCGCGGGAGAGGTACAGGATCGCGTCGACTCCGCGGTGCCGAGCGAGCGACTCACGACCGTGCGCGGATGCCGGTCGACGAAGGAGCTCGTTCAGCGCCTCACACGCGGATCCTCCCGCTCGACGACGGAGCTGCTGCGGGCAGCGAAAGCCGTCAGCCGCCCCACCGCGCTCGCCTCCGGTGAGGCACTGCCGGCGCGCTATCCGGCACTTCGGGCCGCGCTCAGCCGCGGTGACGTCGGCATCGACGCGGTCGCGACCGTCGCGGGCACGATCGATGCGGCCGGTTGCGCGGCAGAGGCCCGATGGGCGGCGGATGAGGAGCTCGCAGCCTCCGCGTGCGGCACGGGCGCAGACGGCGCCCCCGCGGCCGGGGTCGACGAGCTGCGGCTGCAGGCGCAGGTGTGGGCCATCTGGCTCGACCAGGACGGCGCCGAACCTCGCGAGGCGCGGGCGATGCGCAAGCGCGGCGTCACTCTCGGTGCTTGTCGCGACGGACTCGTTCCGATCTCCGGGAGCCTGCTCCCCGAGGTCGCCGGCCAACTCGGAACGCTCTTCGATGCGATTCTCAACCCGAAGACCGACGGCCCAGCGCTGCCTGACGGGCCGAGGTTCACCCCGGACGAAGACACCACCCGCTTCGGCGTCGAATCGCTGCGGGAGCAGGTGACGGATGCTCTCGAGTCGTCACGACCGGATCTGCGCAGCCGCGTGCAGCGGCAACACGACGCATTCGCCTCGATCCTCGGCGTCGCGGCCCGGTCGGGAGACCTGCCGACCATCGGGGGTGCGGCTCCGACCCTCGTGGTCGCGGTGAGTGCCGACGACCTCCGCACCGGCACGGGCTCCGCCCACATCCCGAGCCTCGGCGCGGAGCCCGTTCCGCTCGGCGTCGCGCGTCACACGGCGTGCACCGGCGCTGTCCAGCGCGTGTTCTCGGACGACAACGGTCGCATCCGCGCGATCCACACCGTCGAGCGCGTCTTCGATCAGCATCAACGCCGAGCCATCACGCTCCGTGACGGGAACTGCATCATTTCCGGCTGCGACGTGCCGGCAGCATGGTGCGAGATCCATCACGTCACTGAACACTCTCACGGCGGACCTACCCACACCGACAACGGCGTGCTGCTCTGCTGGCACCACCACCGCACGCTCGAGACGAGCGGCTGGCAGATCCGGATGCGAGATGGCGTTCCCGAGATCAAGGCGCCGTACTGGATCGACCCCGATCAACGCTGGCGGCCGGCGACAGGCTCACCCACCCGCCTCCGACAACGTCGACGGCGAAGATAGACAACGTGGCGCGGACCTCAGTCGTTGTGCCGGCGTCATCGACGTGCGGGAACGCACCGTCACAATGTGCGTCCGAGGGCCTCGGCCGTGCTGGTGAAGTCGAGAGGCGCAGGCCTCAGCGGGCCCGCGTGGCTCGTGGGTCGGGTGCCATCCACCACGATGTCGGCGTAGCGGCGCCAGAGGCCCGGAGCGGTCTCGCCGGTTGCGGCGACGATCGTCCGAACCATGATCGCGAGCACGGTCGTATCCTGCCGCGTGAAACCGGCACGCAGTTCGCCGGCTTCGATGGCCGCGGCGATCAGGCCGTCGGCGGTCGAGGCCAGCTGATCGGACAGGTGAGCAGGAAAGCGATCGACGCGATTCGACGTGAACAAGACGGTCGCAAGACTCCGGTCGAGCGAGTGCGCCTCGATCATGCCCCAGAGATAGGTGCGGAACGCGACGCCGGGGTCTTGCACTTCCGCGGCCTCGACGGCGACTCGGATGACAGTGTCGATCTTGTCGTCGAAGAGTGCGTCCAGCAGCGATTCCTTGTCGTCGAAGTTGCGGTAGATCGTTCCGATTCCTACTCCGGCCGTTCGGGCGACATCGCTGAGCGTGGCCGCGGGACCTTTCTCGGCGAACACACTCGTCGCGGCATCGAGGATACGACGACGATTGCGCGTCGCGTCGGCCCGCGGCTGCCGGCGCGACGAAGAAGGCCGATCGGACATGACACAAGCTTACCGGAGAAAACGGAAACGGAATCTCCGCTTCCGTTTCATGATACGCTCACAGACCGAAAGAGAGGACACGATGACCTTCGCCGGAAAGAATGCACTGGACACGCCGATGGAGGGGCTGCTCTCCGGGCCGACCTCGCGACTCCCCTACCAGCAGAATGTGCTGCTCCGCTCGTACGTTCTCGAGCGTCCGCAGGGCAACATGATCGTCTACAACTCCCCCGGGGTGAGCGAGGCGGCGGCGGCCATCCTCGACCGCGGCCGACCAGCGCGCCTGCTGATCAACCACGCCCACGAGGCGATGTACCGCCAGCCTGCGCTCGACGTGCCCGTGTGGGTGCACACGAAGGACCGCGCCGAGACTGCGCGCTCGATCCGAATCGCCGGCACGTTCGACAAACGCCAAATGATCGCCGACGACCTCGAAGTGATTCCCACTCCGGGGCATACGGCGGGAACCACCTCGTACCTGTGGGACAACGGCACCCACCGGTTCCTGTTCACCGGCGACTTCATCTGGATCGAGGATGCCGAATGGAAGGCCGTCGTGCTGGACCCGCGATCTCGCAGCGACTACGTGGCGAGCCTCCAACGGGTTCGTGAGATCGAGTTCGACGTGCTCGTGCCGTGGGGAACCACCGAGACCGACGCGCCCTACGGACTGGTCGCCGACCAGCACGAGAAGCGAGCCCGCATCGACGCGGTCATCGACCGAGTGCGCGCGGGCGGCAGCCGCTGATGTTCGACGCCAAGCGCTTTGACAGCGGTGATCGCTCAGGTTCCGCGGAAATCCGCATGAGCAGCTGTGCGCAATCCAGCGTCCAGCGCCACACGCTACGTCAGTGCAAGACGCCGGCCGCCTCGGCATCCTCGTTCGTGGGCCGACGGTCCACCACCGGACGATGTCTTCGGCTCCTTGTATGCTCCGACCATGGCCGATGCGGAACAACCGACTCATGTGTCGGCGCTCCCCGCTCTTGACCCGATCCTCGGCACTCTGCCTCCCAGCCCATTGCCGTATCGGGTGACAATGTCGGACGTGCATTCGCTGTTCGTTGCCAGCGCCCCCTTCAAGGAGCGTCGCGAACGCCTGTTCAGGGCGTTCACCCTCTACGCGGAGACCATCTGGACGGAGATCCCTGGAGCGCTTCTCTGGGTCGACGGCGGTTTCATCACGCATAAGTCATGGGAGGAGCCGCACGATGTGGACGTCGCGATCATTGCAGACGACGTTCCAGCGGAGTCCAAGCGACGCCTCGCGACACAGGGCCTCCTGACCTTCGACGACACCAGTGGCACAGTCAATTCGAAGCAACTCCAGATCGGCAAGCTCGCGCCGTTCGGGGGGATGATCGACTCCTACTTGGCGTCGTCCCTGACCGCTTCGGTATACCGCATTCAGTGGTCGAGAGTCCGCGGCCCGGACGGTCAGATCATTCCGAACGCATCAAAGGGGTTTTTGGAGGTGGCTCGTGGACTCATCTAGCGCATTCACCGCCTCCAGCGAGCTTCGTCGCTCAATCCGCCACTTGCTCGCGGAGAGTGACTATGAGCTCGAGCTGGGGTCACTCCTTGCCGTGATCCGCGACGATCCAGAACTGGTTCGCGTTGCTGAAGCCGAACTTGCGCCGCGGAACGGCCACCTGGAGTTGCACCTGGATGGCGGTTCCGTGAAGGGCCACGCGACGGTAGCGAAGTCGTTCGGTCAATTCGTGACTCGAATGGCAGACGCCACCAAAGCAGCCGTGCGTGAAATGGCGGGGCTAGCTGCTCTGCCTGACGAATTGCTCGTGGACGCTGGCGCTGGTTCAGTCCGGGTTACGTTCGTGGCGCCGCCTCGCCATGACCCAGCCGCCGAGATATCGGTCCCCGAGATCGCAGATGAGATTATTCCTGATGAAGACGGCTACTCAGAAGCGCTCCGCCGCATTGCCGTCGTGCTGTCCAACGCCGACACGGCGTCTCTGGACGACGAGGACCTCAACGCAGCTGTTGGGCTCCTACCTTCCGGCGCGCGTCACCATCTGCGAGTGGCGCTCGACCAAGTTCACAAGGGCGCATGGTCAATTGACGGAGAGTTCAGCCAGCGGGGCGTCGGACGCGTGCCGCTCCACGTGGGGGAATCCGCTGTGGCGTATCTGCGCGAGAAGCTCACGGAGACCGTCACCGAGCACGAAGCGCGCGAGGCAAGGGGATTCCTGGACGGGCACACATGGTCAAAGGGAACCATGCGACTGATACTCGAGCCCACCGGGGAGACACTTACTGCCTCGTTCGGCAGCCCTGGCGTCCAGCTCGAGGTTGCCAAGCTCGACGCGAACCCGAGCCAGCGCGTGTGGGTGAAGCTCGACGTCTCGATCACGCGAACCCTCGCGCTTCCGGACGGACGCCGTAGCTATGTCGTCCTGGAGATCGAACCTGTTGACGAAGAATCACTCTTCTCAACCGAGCCGAGGAATGGGACATGAGGGTTCCAGCGAGGGCGGCGTGCGCACATCTTGGGGTCACGGTCCCGGACGACGCGCCTGTCAATCTGTCTCCTGGCCGGCGGCAGCCACCGCCGCGTCCAGTGCGAGTACGTATTCGATCAACATTCTGACCGCCATCTCGACCGACTCTCGCGTAACGATGATGCTCCGGCCGACAACCGTCACGTGCAGCTTGCGCCGCAGGTCGCGTCGAAGTTCGTTCGCCCGAGACCAGTTGGCTGTCTGAAACTCAGTCAGCGCCCCGTCGCCATGCGCGAAGGCATTCCGCGCATCGACCACTAGGAGCAAGTTCTGCATGACCGTCTGAGGTTCGATCGCAACTCCGAACCCATCCCGCAGAATCTGGTGCCGACTCGACCAGGTCTGCTTGAAGGTCGATATCGAACGCTCGATCAAGAAACCACCGAGCCGGGAAGTGCGCGCGTCCGACAGATCGAAGAGTTGTTGAATAGTCGAGTCGACGTGGGCTTCCGTGGTCGCGACCGCGACTGTAAGCGCGGATGAGGGAGGAGTCCTCTCAACGAGCACTCGCGCCAGTCGGCGCACAGTCACCTCGGCTTCGGCACCTACTGTGCCCTCAACCAGCATTTGCCGTCCCCCACTCGTATGCGGCGCGAACCAGCTGCGAGTCTGCCTGCATTGCTTTGCCGAGTTTCGACGGAGCCGCACCGTCCAGCACGCCCGCGACTGCGGAAACGCCGCATCGCGTGATGCTCGTCGACTCCACGAACAGGTCGCCGAGTTGCTCGGCTGTGATGGATTTCGAATGAGCCAGCGCCCAGGCTGCTTCTGCTCGGACCACCTCAGACTTGTCCATGAGGCATCTCTGAGCCCACTGATCGAATGCAGCACGGTAGCCGACCTTTGGCGCCGCAAGGGTCTCGGCCATCCTGAGCAGCCAGACTCGCGCCCACGGCGACGTTCGGGGCAGCGCGAGCAGACGAGCCACCGTGGCCCAGTTCTTGCGGTGTTCCTGCCTCGCGCGCAGGTAGACGAGTACGTTGCGAAGATGAGGGGGCTCCCGCGCGACGATTTCCACCAGCCAGTCGTCCGGAAGCCGCTTGGGCGCGGTTCGGAGAACACGCAGCGCGCGCGAACCGTACGTCGCGTGCAGAGTGCGCTGTTCAGGATCGCTCTGCACCCAGTCCTTGACGATGCCCTTCAGCGCCTCAAAGTCGACTTCATCTTCGGACGCATCGACCTCTTCGAGCTCAAAGTCGTCGTACCCGACTTGGACAAACTCCACCGAGCGGAGGTTGTCCGCCGCGCGCGATCGATAGTCGTTGAGTAGCGCCTCGCGCTCCGCCTCCGCCTCCTGCAATTGCTTAACCGAGTGGATCCGCGTCTTACCGTCGGCGAGGGTGAGCCCAATCGACCGAGCTTCCTCCACGACCAGTTCGATGGCCTGGTGTGCCGACGCCCAATCCGGGGAAATGACCCGGAAGTCATCCGCGAAACGACTGACCTCGTAGCCTCGTCGACGGATCCCGCGCTCGATGCGGTCGAGGTAGACATCGGCGAGCAGGTGGCTTGCCGACATCGCCTGCGGGATTCCGACCGCTCGCGGGAACAGGTCACCAAGCAGATCCGAGAGCGCGCGCGTTGCCTCCGAATCTAGGCTCTGCATCAAGACCTCATCTGCCAGGATGTGGTGGTCGACGTATTCGTAGCAGGCAGCGATGTCCATATCGACGATCCGCACTTCGGACGGTCGCCCCTCATCGACGCCGAACGCGCGATGCGCGCCGATTCCTTGTTCACGAGACGGCTTCGCCAAGTGCGGTTGAAGTCGACCGACAATCGACTCGTAGATCGTCCTCGCAACTGGCGAGAGAATGCCGATCGGCCTCGGCCCGTATCCCCGCTTTGGCATCGCAATCACGTCCATGGACGGCGTGTGACCAGCGGTCGCCATCGCGGAGGCAGACGCTGCGAGGACATCCACTCGGTCAGCCAGCGCCCGTTCTGAGACCAGCAGCGGCAACTCCAGGAGTGGTCGAGAAACCACGTCCTTCGCCGCCTCCCCGAAGCCGAGACTCTTCGCGAACTCCGCTGACAGCTTCACCCCTGCCGTCCATTCAGTTTGCGCGTCGAAGGGTCGTAGACGAAGTCGACGATGTCGCCGGACGCAATGAGTGAGACCGCCTGATCGATGATCTCAAGTGGAACGACGTACCACTCGGATGGTTCGTACCGGCGTCCGTCCTTGCCAACCTGGCTCACGTCGAGGCGGACCTCCGCGAACACTCGGTGCAGCAAGTTCTCGAGCGCCGAGGTCCTCATGTTGTAGGTGCGATAGCTAGCCACGAGCTCCACGGGAGCCATCAGGTAAGTGGGCTGCTTCTCGGCATGCGCGATGCGCCCCTCTACCGGACCGCGTGAGAACCCGATCTTGTGGAGGTCCGCGATCGCGGAGATCTGCGGATCGTCGCTCAGCGACCGGAGCACGTAGACGTATCCCGTCGCAACATCATCGGCCAGGATCGAGTCGAACTCCGCGGGCACAACTGCTTGACCGTCGCCCTCCCCCATGCGGATGCCCAGGGACTGACGGTACATAGACGACTCAGTGCCGTTCTCGAAGATGACGCGCAGCCGCTCGCGGCGGTTGACACGTACCGTCGACTCCTTGTACTCGGTTTCACCAACCTCGGCGACGAACAACATCACTCCGTTGAGCACGAAGAATGAGCCCTCGACGATGTGTTGGATGCCGGGGAACGACACGAGCTTCGCCGATCCCGCGGCGAGCTCCGCGTGCTTCTGCTCAAACAGCGGCTGGAATGCCTCGAAGTCTTCTGCGCGGACACGTTGTGCTGCATCCAGCGATACGTCGGGGCTCTTACGCTGAGGAAGGTCAGACGTGTCGAGAATCCCCGTGCCGTCGTCTAGTAGCCCGAAGTCGTCTCCCTCGAGCAACTCGTCGAGCGATGCGGGCGCTTCCGGCTCTGCGAGTAGCCCGAACTCGTCGAGGTGCGCCAACGCGGCGATCTTCTCGTCGTTCGCCAGGAGGCCGTCAAGTCGCGCGCCGAGCTTGCGCTCCGCGATCTCCCGGGTATCCGAGCGCGGCGCCCGGTCGTGCTCACGATAGAACTCGACGATCTCGAGGAACGACCTCTCCAGCCGATCGGAGCTAGTGAGCTTGGGCGCCTTCTCCGGGGTGTCGAGGAGGCCGTCTTCGTCCGAGTCGAAGATGGTTTGGAAGTCAATGTCGCTCATGGCTCCTGCAGCTTCTGCTGGGCGTCGTGCTCGCGCTTCTTCTTGCGTAGGAACAGCAACGCCTCGGCGTATCGCTTTTCTGTCGGGTCATCGCTGCGCACGTCTGGCTGGCGACGGTTGACCTTGGCGAACTGCTGGATCTTGGGCCAGAGCAGCAGCGCCTCCTCCTCCGTGATCTCGATGCGCGTCGCGGTGATCGTGTCCTGGATTATGCGCAGCACCTGCGGTGTCACAGATTTCGAGAGCACTTCGAACGCACGCTGGAATGGGTTCACCTTGTCGATCAGATTGATATCGAGATTGTCGACATCGAAGAAGCGGTTGTTCAGAATGAACTTCTTGCTTCCGCCGACTTCGCGCGCCTCGCCGTTCTTGATCACGGAGTCGACGACGACCTGCTGACGCAGTTCCTCGACCTGCGTCTCATTGAGGTCGGGATATCGCTCCCGGATGATCTTCGGGATCAGCACCTTGTTCGTGACCTCGGCATCGAGGTTGCCCGCCGCGGCTTTGACGAAGGTGTCGTCCTGCAGGATGGTCGCCTTGAGGTCGTTGAGATCGGTGGCAACGATCTGCTTAACGCGATCGGTCGACGGCTCCTTGAATCCCTTGATCCGAAGCTCCCCGGGATGCGGGGCGTCGTCATTGCCAGCCTTCGTCTTGAACGTGAAGTTCGGCGCCAGCACCTGCTCCATGAGCAGCGATGCAGTGATCGCCTTAAGCATGTTGTTGACCGACAGCTTCACTTCGTCCGTGGTCGCGTCCGGCTGAGCGATGAGGTTAGTGAACTGCGCGTGCTCCTTGCCAGGGCTGTCACGCGTGACCCGCCCGATGATCTGGATGACCTCGGTGAGCGAGGCCCGGTAGCCGACCGTGAGGGCGTGCTCCGCGAAGGGCCAGTCGAAGCCCTCCTTCGCCATGCCCAGCGCGATGATGATGTCGACTGCGTCGCGCTCCTTCGAGGCCACCGATGTCAGGTAATGGAGGGTCTCGGCGCGGGCGATCTGGTCGGTGTCGTCGACAAGGTCCGCCACGAGCACGATCTCGCCGTTGTCGCGGCGACGAATCCGCATGACGTTTGACTCCTCGGTCTCGGTCGCAATGACCTCGCCCATAGCATCGAGAATGAAGCCGACCTCCTCGATCTTGTCCTTGGTCGACTCGCCGCTGTTGACGTTCGGGATGTGGATGATCGTCTTCTTGTCGAGATCAAGGATCTCGTGGATCGCGCTCGTGTATCGACCCTGGTAGAAGTGGTGCCCGATGCCGAGCGACTTGAGGTACTCGTACCCGTTGAGCTGGTCGTAGTAGTTGAACGTGACCGGCGTGAACTTCGCCTCGTCCTCCGGCACGAGCACTGGCACCGAGTCACCCCGGAAATACGAGCCGGTCATCGCCACGATGTGCGCATCGGACCCTGCCATAACGCCCTTGAGGAGCTCGCCCAGCCGATTGCTCGCAGTGTCCGCCGAGACGTGGTGGAACTCGTCGATAGCGAGCACGGTGCCGTCGAATGCCGAGGCGGGCAGCTTCTCGTAGGCGAAGCGCAGAGTTGCGTGCGTGCAGACGAGCGTCGCGTCCGGCCCGCTAAGGAAGTTGATGAACTGCTGCACCTTGCCCGACGAGGAGCCGGGCGTGCAGAGGTTGTTCTTCTCCTTGATCTCCCAATCGGCGAAGAAGCCGAACCGAGTCAGGTTCGTCGTGGCGAACGAGCCGCCGATGGAGCGCTCCGGCACGGCGACAATGACCTTCTTGCGGCCCTGGTTGTAGAGCTTGTCGAGCGCCACGAACATCAGCGCTCGGGACTTGCCCGAGGCCGGCGGCGCCTTGACGAGCAGGTACTGCGCACCACGCTGCTCCCAGACGCGTTCCTGCATCTCGCGCATGCCGAGCTCATTAGTGTGGACGCTGCTACCGGTCCGCGCATACGTCACGTCGACGACATTGGTCGGCTTCTTGATCGACGTCACTTGCGCTTCTCCTCAGCAGTCATCTGCTCATACATCCCGAACAGGTACGACAGCCGCTCCTCGTCGTTGTCGAAGCCCCGCTTGCGATACACGGAGTCCACCAAGTCGTCCAGCTCCTGATGCGCCAGCCGGAGGTCGTCGGGCATCATGTCGGGG
This sequence comes from Microbacterium sp. MTN4-26, assembly GCF_042846595.1. NCBI lineage: Bacteria > Bacillati > Actinomycetota > Actinomycetes > Micrococcales > Microbacteriaceae > Microbacterium > Microbacterium sp. MTN4-26. The sequence goes on along the minus strand of NZ_BTGO01000005.1, from coordinate 115,539 downwards.
TCGTACAGTTCCGCCAGCGTCTTCTCCGAGTGGTACTCGCGCACGTCAAGCACGCGGAGTGCCGCTTCCGTGAGCTGCTCTTTGGTCGAAGCGGTCAGCCGCGCCACCGGGAAGTTGTTGTAGACGATCAGGTTCGAGTAGCGCAAGCGGTTGTCCTTGCGACCTGCCACAGCCTTCACCCATGTCATGTGCATGCGAGACGTGATCAAGCTGAAGACCCACGGCTCTGGATCAAAAACCGCGAACGCGAGGTCGGACACGACATCGGAGCTGTCGACAAACCCAATGGGCACATAGTCGCGTCGTTCCGATGACGTCTTGGGGACGAGAATCGATGCCAGCCGAGAGCTTCGTTGCTCCCGAAAGCTCCACGGCGTCGCCGACTTCTTCTTCGTTCCCATGTCAGATCGCGACGCCCTGAACTCGCGGGTGCGCTCGACGCGATCAGCGATGAACGGGTGGCTCAGCGCCTCTTCCAACTCCGGCTCGGTGATCCACAGGCAGTAGCGCTCAAGCCCGTGGATGTACTCCTTGCTGCCATACATACGTCGTACGAAACGAAGCGCGTACGGATCCGACTGCGCTAGCTGCGCCCGTTCGGCAGTCGTGAGAATCAGGCCCCCGCCATCCAGTGCCATGTTTCCGAAGTACATCTCCGGCATCGCGCCGCCCAGGGGCTTGGCTCGGCGAGAGATGTAGATGTCATCACCCTCCGCAAGGTATCCGTTGATGTTCTTCGCTTCTATACGTACACCGTCCGTATGGATGTACTTCGGTCCCGGCCTCGCGCTACGAAGGCTGATAACTGCAACCGTGACGACAGCGTTCCGCTTGGCGTTGTTCACCCATTTGAAGGCGGTGTACGCGAACCCGATCTCCACCCCCATGGCGAAGAGCATCGGAAACATTAGCCCTACATGCTCACCACGCGACACCGAGTTCGTTGTGACGAAAGCGAGTTCGGCGCGCGAACCAGAGATGTACTCGGCCCCCTTCACGAACCAGAGCGAAATGTAGTCGAGGTTCTTTGAGAAGGGCCTGCGTCCGAACACGGGCGCATAGTCCGCCTTCTGCTCAGCTGTCTGATCACGTGTACCGGCGTAGGGCGGGTTGCCGATTAGGTAAATCTCCTCGTCGCCATTGTTCGAACAGATCGTGTTCCAATCGATCCGCGCGGCGTTGCCCTGCTTTACCTGACCCGTTTCCTTCAGCGGGATGAGCGGGATGTTCAGCCTGAACTTCTCGAAGAACTCACGGTTCATCTGGTGCTTCGCGATCCAGAGCGACAGGATCGCGACCTCGACGGCGAAGTCGTCCAGCTCGAGACCGTAGAAGCTCTCGATGTTGATCTTGGACTCGGCGTACAGCGTCTGGTGGCGAGTATCGATCTGCGCGAGCCGCTCCAGGATGGCGTGCTCGAGCTTGCGCAGCTCTTTGTAGGCGATGACGAGAAAGTTGCCCGAGCCACAGGCCGTTATGTGTACGTTCGGTCAGTGTCTCAACGACCCACCCGACTGCACCCCCGGAGCATGATGTATCTGCGTTTCGTCGACCACCAACTCGCCCCCTCAACCGACTTCGACGCGCGCGCCAGCGACATCTACTCGCGCACCCGTTCGCTCCCCGAGGGGATGCCGATCCTTCTTGACGATCGGTGGCGGCCGGTTGAGCCGTGGTTGACGTACTTCCGGATCGTCGCAGCGTCGACAGACCCGGCGACGCTGCGCGCGTACGCATACGACGCCAGGCGGTTTGCGTCGTTCCTCGCCACGCGACAGACCGACGTGATCCATGCGTCGAGCGACGACATCGTCGCGTTCCGCGAATGGCGGCTGAGCGGCTCCGAGCGCCCGGTGTCGCCGGCGACGTGGCGACGCGACGTGGTCGTGATACGCGGGATCTATCAGCTGCTCACTCAGACCGGGCAGATCCAGCGCGAACCGTGGATCACCATCGGAAGGTCGTCGCCGCTCCGGATGCGTTGGAGGAGCGAGCCCGACATTCGGCCGCTGACGCAGGCGCAGTGGCGCACGTTCCTCGACGTCGGTCTCGGCGGACGAACCGCCGCGGGCGATCTGGACGAGAGTTGGCGGGGCACAACGAGCCTGCGTTCAAAGGCGGGCGCGCAGCTGGCCGTGACGACGGGGATGCGCCTCGGTGAGTTCTCCACACTGCTCGACGCTGAAGTCCCGCCGCCGACGGGCACCGGCATCTCCGTCTTGCTCGAGGCGTGCGCGAAGTACCAGAAGCGTCGACGCGTCCACGTCCCCCTCACGACGCTTCGGGCGGTCGATCTCTACCGGCAGACGGAGCGCCGAGCGGTCGTCCGCGCGTCAGCTGCCTCCCTCTGGCGACGCCGCTCCGAGCTGTTCGTCGTCGACGAGATCGACGTGTCGGCAGGCATCCTGCGAGGCCGGGTGAATGGGCGGCGATCGAGATGGCGGCTGCACCAGCTGCCTCCGCACCTGCGACGAATTGCCGTCATCGAGCGGGACCACGGGATGGAGGCGCTGGGGCTGTTCGTCGGTCGAGGCGGTTTGCCGATCAGCCGCAGGCAATGGCACGCGACGTTCGAGGCTGCAAGCGGGCGTGCTCTGAGGCTCGCTCAGGACGAGATGGGCGGTCGCCGTGCACGGATCACTCCGCACGATCTGCGCCACACTTTCGCTGTCGTGCTCCTGAAATCGCTGACCGATGTGGCGCTGGCCCGCGAGGCGGAGCGACGGGCAGGCAACGTGGGACCAGCCACGATCTCCGAGCACATCGCCATCAACCCGCGACTTACAGTGCAGCGGCTGCTGGGGCACTCGAACCCGGCGACGACCATGGTCTACCTGCGCTACATCGAGGACACCGATGCGCTCATCCAGGACGTATTCGAGAGCTGGAGCGACGAGGGCATGACATACGCGGACGCAGTCCTCGCTGATCGGAACGTCGCGTGACGAACATCGACCTCACCCCGCGGCAGATGCTGTTCGTTCTTCCGACCGCGAACGTCGATGGAACACTCGCCCCGCTCGACTTCGCACACCCCGTCCTTGCGGCTGAGCTCGCGGACGCGCTGATCGACATGCGTCGAGCCATGGGTCACACCGACGGCACCGCGTATCAGTACCGCCGGGCGCTGATGAGCCTTCTGCGCGGTCTACCTGACGCTTGCCCGCGAACTGTGAGTCTCGCAACGCCGGGACTCGCCCTCATCGACGCGTTGCACGCGTGGGAATCCGCGTTGGCCGGCAACTACCCGCCAGAGAGCGCGATCCCGTACAAGTACGGCAGACAGATCCGCGCTCTCGTCCGCGTCCACGCAGCGAACGGTCGTGACGTCAGCGACGCCACGCTCCGTTGGGCGCAGGCGCACGTGCTGCACCAGGGCGGCGACTCCACGCCGCTCGATGAGTTCTCGAACGCGGAGCGACTCGCGATTCGCAACGCCTGCCGCGCCCGAATCCGCGAATTGGAGGCTCGTCTGGCAGTCGGACGTCGGCTGCTCGCCAGCGCAGACGATCCCCGAAGCACAGGGTGGGAACGAAGCGCCGATGTCCTGTGGGGCATTCGCCATCTCGGACGACGTCCCGGAGCATCGATCGAGGCTGATGTCCTCCGCGCGTGCGCATCGGGTGTGCTCGACGACCTCCACGACGACTTCGCGCTCGAACAGTCACCGGTCCGCGCCAATGCCGGCCGGATCACGCGACGACTACTGACCCACCTCTATCCGTCCAGCGAGGACCTCGTTGCGTTTCGCACACTCCTGCAGTTGGAGAGTGGTGCGGCGCCGGAAGAGTGGTCGGACGTTCGACTCACAGACATCGAGCACACGACAGACTCGGTCCGCGTACGGCTCCACAAGGCGCGAGCCCACCGAACTCGAACCGTGCGATGCGCGATCACCGGGTCTCGCGATGGCACCGGGTGGAGAGCAGGGGATCTCATACTTCGCCTGATCGCTGTCACCGAGGCAGCTCGGGAGGAGGCAAAGGAGGTGGGCGGCTCCGACGCGGACGCCTTGTTCATCACCGTGCAGCGCACCGCGTCCAGGCATCTCGTCGCGCGCCAGGAGTCATTCTCGCGCCGCCCCTTCACGTCGCTTCTGATGGCGATCTCGCCCGAGATATCAAAGCCATACGATTCCCGCCGGCTACGCAAGACAGTGAAGAGTGTTCGTGCAGCAGTGCTCCGCAGCGCTGACGCCGCGGCGGGAGACGACCACAGCATCGCTGTCTACCAACGCCATTACGCGCAGTCGACAACCGTGCATGTTCTGGCCGGCAACGCAGTCAACGCGGCGCAGAGTCAGGTGTTCGATCGAGTACGAGGGCCGGTCTTCGTTCGTGCTGCGGCCAGCACCGTCGACGACGCAGCAGGCGACCTGGGTGCTGCCGCAGCCGCCGAGTTGGCCTCGAGCGCCACTGACCAGGGAATCAACGTGACTCAGTGCACGTCACCGTACGAATCGCCCTTCACGCCGGCGGGGCGGCTCTGCGAGCATCGGCCATCGATGTGCTTCGCGTGCCCGAACGCGATCGTGTTCGCAGATCACCTGCCGCGAGTCCTCGCGTACCGAGAGATTCTCCGCGGTCACGAGAACGAGATGCCCCCGGCCCAGTTCGCGGCGGTACACGGTCAGCAGTTGGTCAACGTCGAACGCATCCTCCACGAGTTCTCCCCGACGGAGATCGAGAACGCGCGGACGGCGTGCGAGACCGCCTCTGTCCATGTGCCGCTCACCCAGAGAGGAGTCCACCTGTGAGCGTCGATCGCGAGTACTCTGCCGAGCCGGTGTCGCTGTTCGCGAGCGACTACTGGGCGAGCGACACGGCGGTCATCTCAGATCGACACCTCGAACATGACTTCCCCATCCCCTTCTTCGGAGATGAGGATCGCTGGGACCTCAGCGCCCTGGGGTGGAACCCTGCTGCGGGCCGCCATTCCGCGGTGCTGTTGTTCGACTCGTTCATCGGTGAGTGGAACCTTCGTGCTCGCGAACTCGCAATGGCACTTCTCAACCCTGTGCATCCCGTGCTGCGCGGGCAGATGATCTATCTGCGAGCAACGCCCGCCCATGTGAAGACGATCCGTTCCAAGCTCGAGGGCCTGAAGCGGTTCGCCGCGTGGTACGCCGACAACCTCCCTGACACTCCACTCCGTGATCTCCATCAGTCGCACCTCGACGGCTTCCTCACTGAGGTCAAGACGATGGGGATCCCCTCCAGAACGCGACAAGCAGTCGATGCTGTTCGCGAACTGCACACCTACGCGGCAGTCCTCTCTGGCGGAGGCATCCCATTCCGTCCATGGGGAGATCTCCACACGATCGCGCTCAGCGGGCAGAAGTCCAGCGCCGAGCTGAGCACGCCGGTGATTCCACCGCAGGTGTGGTGGCCGCTCCTGCGGGCGTGTTGGCAGTACATCAACGTGTTCTCGCACGACATCTTTGCGGCCGCCGCGGAATGGTCGGCGCTCGACCGCCCCAAAGCCGAGCGCGTGAAGGTACGACACCCCGAGGACACGCTCGCGCGATGGATCGTAACGCCCGGAAATCGGGTGCCCCTGCATCGGATGACGTACGGCAGATTCCGCGAGGGCGAGATCCACTGGACACTTCTTTCCTTGCTCGTCTCCGATGGGCACAGCAAGCAGATGTTCTCCGAGTTGGACCGTCCTGACGTCCTCCGCCGACGTCAGGACATCGTCGACGCGATCGGCTCCGGCACGCTCGCGACCGCGCGCGGTGGGCTCGCCACAAAAGCGACGGCGATCGAACGCGCCGATGGATCCGTCGGTCCGTGGATCGACGGATTCGACCCGGCGACGATCCGAGTCCAACTGAAGCTCCTCCGCAACGCGTGCTACGTCTTCTGCGCGGCTCTCACGATGATGCGCGACTCGGAACTGCTGAGCATCAAGAAGGGAGCGCTCACCACTTCGTACGGGGCGCCCGCCGTCACCTCCCAGCTCCGGAAGGGTCGGCGTGGGACCCAGCGACGCAACTGGTGGATCATCGAACCCGTTGCGCAAGCAATCGCCGTCGCGGAACGACTTGCTCTCGGCGACGACGTCTTCAGCTCTGTTCGACGTGAACATCGAGCGCACGACGGAGCAGGTCGGTTCGATCGTCACAGCGAGCTGAAGCAGTTCATCTCTCAGCTCAATGGTCAATCCGCGGATGCCGGTCTCGAACCGATCCCCGCGTTCCAGCTTGCACCGCACATGTTCCGGCGGACGATGGCCGTGATCACCGCGCAACAGCCAGACGGCGAGATCGCCCTCGGCATCCAGCTCAAGCACGCAGCGCGACGCGCCGTCGCGAACGGCACGACCTCCGGGTACGCGAGCGAGACGCCGGAGTGGGCCGCGGAGTTCGAGCATGAGCTTCAGGAAGCTGTCGCGTCACGGTTGGTCGGCGCCTGGTCTTCTCACCAAGACCACGAGATGAGGCTCGCAGGCGCAGGCGCACAGCGCTTCCGAGACGAGCTCGAGAAGGTCGAGGCCGTCGCAAGCAACGAGGTCAAAGTCGGCGACGAGCGCACACTGCGCGCACTCCTGCGCGATCGCTTCAGCACGCTCCGATGGGGAACCGTCAACCACTGCCTCGGCATCCCTGAGCAGGCGGCGTGCTTGAAGGGGCTGCCCGCCGAAGCGGCCGCAGGAGGCGTCATGCCTAATCGCTGCCAACCCACCGCCTGCGGCAATTCCGTCGTCACCGAGGAGCACGCGCCGATCTGGATCGCGGAGGAACGCGACCTCGTCGCGAAGCTGCGCGACCGAAAGATGGCACCACACAATCGCGAACAACTCGAGACAGAACTTGAAGACGTTCGCCGTATCACGAGGAAGTTCACGGATGCCTGAGATCTCTGCCGCGACCGAACGCCGACTGCGCGACGCGATGGAGCGCCTGCTCACCGGCGCGGCGATCCGCACCGACGGACGCCTCATCAAGGAGAACCTCTATCGCGAAGCTGGCGTCAGCCGCGCCACCATGAACCGTGCGACTGCGGTCATGGATGAGTGGGCACGTCGCGTCGACGGGTCCCAGCCGCGAGATCGTGAGATCGAGTCGTTGCGAAGCTCGCTGGCCGATCGTGCAGCCCAGATCAAACAGCTCCGCGAGCGAGTGAGCAGCCTCGAAGCACAGCTGACGATCGCCGCGACCGCCATCGCCGAGCTGCACGTCGAGAACCAGTTGCTGCGTGGCGATGACCCGAGCCACAACGTCACTCCGATGAAGCGCCCGAACGCGGACTCACGCCGGGGATGACGGGCGCTGCTGCTGCTCGTGTCATCGCCACTTCGGAGGTCGGGTGTACGTGGTCGCGCCGACGGTGAAGCTCTCGGGCAGAAGAGCCTGGCGGATCTTGTCGCGACCGATCTGCGACGACGCGGGCATCAGCTGCTTGAGTTCGCTCGAGAACCGCTTGGGTGGGAAGGCGGCGCCGATGAACATGTGCGGGCGGAATTGTTTGGCCGCCCTGACCGCGGGCGCAAGATCGCTGTCGGCGCTGATGATCAGTGCCGAGTCCATCGCGTTCGCAGCGGCGTCGCCCACAAGAGCAACGGCGATGTTGACGTCGGTCTCCTTCTCCTCGTGCACCGTACGCGTTGCGCGACAGTTGAAGCACGTCACGGTCTTCGCTTGATATCGGCCCTGCGTGACGCTGAAGACGTTGGTGTGACGCGCAGCGACGGCTGCCTGATGGTAGGCCTGACGACTGGCCGCGCCCGCATCGCCCAGCACAGGTGCGGTGAAGTACTTCACCGCGACGATGTGGCTGCGTGGGCGCAGGCTCTGCGCGAGTGCGACGAAGTCGATCCAGAGCGTCGAGCGTCCGAACTTGTCGTGCATGCCGTGATAGAAGTTGAAGCCGTCGATGTAGACGATGAGGCGCTCGTGCGGCGGTCCAGGAACGGGTGAGGCTGACAACAGACGACTCCAAATCGGTGCACGAGGTGATCACCTTCCTACCAGCGATCGTGTGTATAGTGTGGATACACCCCGCCCGGTTGTTCATCCCAACCGTGGCCCGACGCCCTCCCTCGTGGAGGGCGTCTTTGTGTCCGAGCCGGGTTGTCGAGCCATCGAGATTGCCATACAGATTAGGCCTTACTGCAGAGGCCTACTCGTGACGCTTGATGGGTGCCTTCCCCCGCGACCTCGCCTGATGCGTGGGACCACTACGCTCGCGAGCTCGGCCAGAACATCCAGCGGGAACGAGCGCGTGTCGGATACAGCCAGGACCGTGTGGCGTACGAGTCCAACCTGAGCCGCTACACGTACCAGAAGCTCGAGAAGGGTGAGTCGAAGCCCGGAACTCCCGCGAATCCGACCGTCAAGACTCTGCTGGCGGTAGCTCAGGTGCTCGACGTTCAGCTCACCGACCTCTTGCCCAGCGTGACGCCCGACCTCACGATCCGCTGAGGCACTTCGGCGTTGCGGGTGACAGCCCGCGACTACCAGGAGAGGCCTAATCTGTATGGCATTCTGCACTGTATGGGCGCTGCGGAACTCAACCAGGAGTCGTTCGTCATGGCGGTGGAAGATCCCTACCTCACCGCCCTGATCGGAACGATCGAGGAGCCCGCCGGATCCAGCACCGCAGCCCAAGCCGGCAGGCTGACGATCGCATGGTGGGACACACATGGCACTGGGCCGTCGTGCGCCGAACTCTTGAACGCGATGTTCACGAGCATCGCGTGGGACGACGTCATCGAAGACCCGGGACGGACACTCCTCGAACGCCGTGAACAGACCGAGCTCATCCAGCGCTGGCTGATCAGCTACTGGACCCGACTGGGCGCGATCGCCTTCATCCCCGGACACGACGACGTCGTACGGCCGGGACGAATCTATCCCGAGCCGGAGACTGACTGATCCATCACCGCCTGATAGGTTGGCCGGTTCTACGTCGAGGAGGAAGCATGCGCGAGATCTCAATCGCAGGCCGTACGGTCACGGTCTCGCTCGTCGCGACCACGCACGGCGAGGATGGCGATATCCAGCGCTACCTCGTCGAGGTGTCGGGCTCGGACGCCGCGACCCACCTCTCGATTCTCCGCATGACCAGCGCAGTCGATGCACGCGCAATGGCGTCGGCGATCGAGACCGAGCTCCTGCTCGACTATCCGGGCAGTCGTGACGACGGAGTCCTCCGCGATCCGAGCGTTCGCGCCTGGCGCGACGAGCATCGGACCGCAATCGAGGCCGCTCTCGGTCAGCTGCGTGACGAGATCGCTGGGATGCCGCCGGAGCCGGTCAGCGACCTCGAACGAACGCTGCTTCGCGCCTTCGAGATGGATCCCGACGCCCCGGATCCTGGCGATGCGTGAGTACCCCTGGTTCGACTTCGACCAAGTCGACTTCGTGACCTCTGACACCCACTTCAGTCATGCCCGCATCAGCGAGCTCGCCGACCGTCCCTTCTCAACCGTCGCGGAGATGGATGCCGCGCTGATTGGCCGGTGGAACGACGTTGTCGCTCCTGACTCCGTCGTGCTGCACCTGGGAGATCTCGCGCTCGGAGCGATCGCTGAATCCCTTCCGCTCACCGCACACCTGCACGGACGCCGACTCCTCGTCCCCGGCAACCACGATCGTGTCTCGCCCGCGACGCAGTCGAAACGGGCGATCGAGCGATTCCTGCCCATGTACGAAGCGGCGGGCTGGGAGATCCTCCCAGAGGTCGTCGAGGGCACCCGCCGCGGGTACCGGATCATCGCTTCGCACTACCCCTACGCCGGCGACAGCCAGGAACAGGATCGACACACTTCGCATCGCCCGCGCTGGGACGACGGCATCCCGCTCATCCACGGGCACACCCACGCACGGGACCATGGCCCGAATGGGCATCAGTTCCACGTCGGCGTCGACGCCCACGACTTCTCACCAGTCCCGTTCAGCGTGATCGACGGCTGGATCCTGAGCCTGCCGGGAATCGAGACTCGGCTGCAGACAGCGGTCCGCGAGGCTCGAGAGGTCCTCGCCGACCTGGACGATACGCCCCCACTCAACATGGACTTGATGTTCTTCATGCAGGCGTACGACGAAATTCACATGCACCTCGAAGAGCTGCTGGCGGCCGTTGACGAAGTCGGGCACCTTAATGGCGACGAGGGCAAGGGGTCCCGATAGGATCGGCCATACCCGGATAAATCCGGTTCAATCCGCATGGGGGCGTGAATGTCCGAGCCGTGGCTCTCTGCCGACGACATCGCTGAGCACTTGGGCGTGACCAAGGACACGATCTACGCCTGGATCTCCGACAAGGGGATGCCGGCGCACAAGGTCGGGCGTCTGTGGAAGTTCCAGGCGAGCGAGGTCGACGACTGGGTACGCAGAGGGGACGCAGGATCTCCGGACTGACCCAGTCGGCCGCGATGTCGGCGGCACGACGTATCCTGATCGACTTGCCATTTTCCAGGGGAGGAACCACGTGGACGCACCTGCGGTGACGCTGGCATCGCTGCGCGCCGGGCAACGCCTGCGCGGTGTCCTGCCCGGGCAGCCGGTGACACTCGTCGGCGTGACACCGCTGGACGACGCGCTCGTCGAGATCTTCTTCCGCGATGACTCGGGTCGGACCGGCGAACGCACCATCACCGAGCTCGATGCCGGCAAGCTCGAACTAGTCACGGAGCTGGGTAACGCGCCCGCGTTCGACGGCGACCCTGATGAGTTCCGCCTCGCGGCCGAGGCGCTCCGCATCAAGTACGCCGCGCTCTACGACCCGATGGCGGCGGTGAATAGCTCGGACGTCGATCCGTTGCCGCATCAGATCCGCGCAGTGTACGAGGAACTCCTCCCGCGAATCCCGCTGCGGTTCCTCCTCGCTGATGACCCCGGCGCGGGCAAGACGATCATGGCCGGCCTCTACCTCAAGGAGCTCATCCTCCGCGCCGACTGCGAACGAGCGCTCATCGTCGCGCCCGGCGGCCTCGTGGAGCAGTGGCGGGAAGAGCTGTCGCAGAAATTCGACCTCTCGTTCGAGATCTTCAACCGTCAGATGGTCGACGACGCGCAGGGCCGCAATGTGTTCGACGAGCACCCGTTCCTCATCGCACGGATGGACCAACTCTCCCGCAGCGATGACCTGATCGAGCAGCTCTCCGACGTCACCTGGGACGCTGTCGTCGTCGATGAGGCGCATCGCATGTCCGCGCACTACTCGTCATGGGCGGGTCAAGTCGACGAGACGAAGCGGTTCCGGCTGGGGCGGCTGCTCGCCGAGACCGCGCACAACTTCCTCCTCATGACCGCGACCCCGCACGCAGGCAAGGAAGAAGACTTCCAGCTGTTCATGTCCTTGCTGGACCGCGACCGGTTCGAGGGCCAGTTCCGCGCCGGCGTGCACCGCACTGACACGCGCGGCCTGATGCGGCGCATGGTGAAGGAAGAGCTCCTCACCTTCGAGGGCAAGCCTCTGTTCCCCGAGCGTCGCGCGTACACGGTCGAGTACGAGCTGAGCGACCCCGAGCGTGAGCTATATGAGCTGGTGACCGGCTACGTGCGCACCGAGATGGGTCGTGCGGAACGGCTCGCGCAGGCGGGCGACAAGAAGCGCGGCAACAACGTGGGGTTCGCGCTCACCGTGCTGCAGCGACGCCTCGCCTCAAGTCCGGAGGCGATCCTCCGATCGCTCGAGCGACGCCAAGTGCGACTCGAGACCCGTCTGCGGGAATGGCAGCGCGCGACCGACGAGGCCCGCTACAGCACCTCCATGACTGCGTCTATTGACGAGTGGTCAACCGGCCGCGTCGCACTCGACTTCGAGGACGCCTCCGCTTCGGCGCCAAGCTTCAACCCCGACGAGTTCGATGACCTCGATGAAGAAATCTCCGAAGAAGAACGAGCACAGTTCGAGGCCCGTGTCGACCAGGTGGTCGACCTTGCCACTGCGGCCGAGTCGATCGGTGAACTCCGCGCTGAGATCGCGATCCTCGAAGACCTCATCCGCGTCGCGCGCCGCGTCCGGTTGCTGGATGACGACAAGAAGTGGGTGGAGCTGCGCACGATCCTCGACGACCAGCTAGCCGAGGTTCTGCAAACGCACTCGCCTGTGAACATGCGCGTGCGCGCGGTTTCAGTCTACTCCCATCTGTGGACGGTGACCTTGCCGACTGTGCGGCCGTTCTCGACCAACTCGTGCGCCTCGCGGAGTGTGGTCGGTGAGATCGGCGCGAGTGTCGTTGTGGCCGTGGTGCGGATGCGGCCCTGATCTACAAGGTCAGCGACAGTGTTCAGGAGCTGGTGCTGTTCAATCATGTCCGGGGTCTGCCTGAGCGGGCGGGTGAACATCAGTTCCCAGTGCCAAGCGATGCTCTTGCCCTTGAGCGGGAACACGTCGCGCGGACCGTCGTCAATGGCGACAATATGCCCGAACGCTCGAACGATCCGCGCATAGGTTTCGATCTGCCCCGCGGAATGCGCGGTGAACAGCCAGTCCACGCCATCCTGCGCGACGGCGAGCACCTGCTCAGCCAGGTCGTCGCGGTGGTTCACCACATGCTCCGCGCCCAGGTTGCGCACCCAGGCGGAGCGTTCATCGTCGGAGGCGGTGGCGATCACGGTGACGTTCGGCAGGAGCGCGTCGGCCAGTGCCAGCATGATCGATCCGACTCCGCCGGTCGCGCCGATCACCAGCAGGGTGCCGGTCGAGTCCTCGGTAAGGGCGAGCCGCTCGAACAGGGTCTCCCAGGCGGTGATCGCCGTCAGCGGCAGCGCAGCAGCGTCGGCAAACGACAGCACCTGCGGCTTGCGCCCCGTAATCCGCTCATCCACAACATGCAGGCGCTGGTTCGTACCTGGCCGGTCGATGCTGCCCGCGTAGTACACCTCGTCACCCGGAGCGAACAGCGTCACCGCTGAGCCGACCTCGCGCACCGTACCGGCGGCGTCGAAGCCGAGCACCTTGAACCCGTTCGCAGGAGCGCCTTCCCGCAGTTTCACATCGACCGGGTTCACCGAGACCGCCTCGACCTCGACCAACAAGTCATGCGGTCCAAGTTCGGGCACCTCGACCTCGCGGGCGGTCAGCGCCTCGGGGTCGGTGGCGGGGAGGTTCTTCTCGTATCCGATCGCAGTCGTAGCCGTCATGCCAATTATGGTTCCCCAGACCTACTGGTTACCGTCAAGGCAACCTAGTACCCATCGGATACCATGAACGTATGAGTCAGACCGTGGATGAGTGCGACCGGAACGACGTGTACGCGGCCATGTGTCCGTGCCGCGACATGCTCGACCTGCTCGCCAACAAGTGGAGCGCCCTGGCCATCGGTGCGCTCGAAGACGGGCCGCAACGCAACGGGCAACTCAAACGACGCTTGGAAGGCGTCAGCCCCAAGGTGCTGTCCCAGACCCTCAAGCGTCTCGAAGACCACGGCCTGCTCACTCGCACCGTCTACCCCGAGGTTCCCGCTCGCGTGGAGTACGAACTTACTGACCTCGGACACAGCGCAGCCGCCCCGTTGAAGCATCTGCGCGACTGGGTTGAACACAACGTCGGAACCGACCAGTAGCGACCCCCTCGGCGCTACATCGAGCCAGGAGTCCCGGCCTCCGCGTAATACCGCGTCAACACAGACGAGGCGTCGCGGTCGCCGTCACCGGACACGACAGAGTTCAGCAGGTACCGGTACCCGTCACCGGTCGTCATCACCCTAATTGATAACGTCACACCTAGAAGGTGCGAAGTAACCGACGCGCGAGCACAGGAGCGCTTCTGTCATTTCGAAGGCGAGACTTCGCGCGATTGGGATTCGCCGGGCCATCCTTCTTCTCTTTCGTCGAACGTCACCGCAACACCGTGTCGCTGGGGTTCGTGAAATCTTCTTCCGGAAGCGAAACCCAGGTACTGCGCCATGAGGAACTCGCCGCAGCGATGCACAGGCGTTCGACAGTTCGGTCGCACGAACCGATCGTTTGTTAACGGACGGCACTGTACGTCGATCGAAAGTCGCGCCGACACCCCCTGCGAATTCGCGTCGCGGGATAGTTTGCCAGGATCCGGCGATCAGCGTGGTGCGCATCAAGGAGGTGCGCAGCGGCCTCAGCACGAGGAGCCTGCCCGCGAGGCCGACCACCCCGCCCCTAGGAACGGTAGGAGTGCGACGTCGGGGCGAGCTGGGGGCCACCCCCCGAGACCGAAAGTAGCACCGCAGCGACGATAAGCGCCACGCCAACCAGGGTGGTCGTCAGCTCCCCGACCAACGAACCGATCCATCCGCGTTCCTGGAGGTCTCGGAACATCCTTATGCTCAGCCCGAACGTTCCGTTCGAGCTGCGAACCGATCGTCTCGATGCGTCGTGGCAGACGCCTCAGCTGTCCACCGATGACCTGGAGTTGCACGCGGCCGTCGGCGAACATCTCCCTTGAGTCCATCGCCAGACGTATGAAATGAGGAGTTCGAGCAAGGGCCCGATCGACCAAGTCGTAGTCGGCAACGAGCTGGCACAGCGTTCCCTCGAGTGACACGAAGGAAACGACTGGCGTTCTCCTCCGCTGTTGGGGACGTCGGGTCGGCTGAAATAATGGCCGGGACGATACGGTGGCGAGTCAGAGCGCCGTGATCCACCGCGCGATCTCGTCAGCGAGCTCGTCGCTATTGTCTTCGACCATCAGCATGTGGCCGTTCCCAGCGAGAACAGGCAGTTCGGACGACCAGAAGGTGACGGCGGCGCCCTGATCGGTGAGCCAGGCCACGATGTCCTGATCCAGCTGCGAGGGGTGGTCGGTATCGGCTCCACCCGTGAAGACGAGAATCGGCTTGTTCGTGAACGCGTCGGTCGGCCCGATCCTCATTTGGCTCCCACCGATGTTCTGACGCTGATAAAGCATCCGGGCCGGGATCGGCCGAAGGGTGCGGCGGAACACCTCGATGCACTCGCGGGGGAACCGCCGGCTGGGTCCGATGGCCTTGTCGTTCACGAAGGCGCTTGTGGGTTCCCAGAAACCCATCTTCGGGATGGTCCAGTCGATGGCCGCTCCACGGATGGAGACCTCCTGGTCGGACTCCCTCACGATCTCGGGCACCGCCTGTACATTTCCAGGCGGGCCCGGAGCGACGGCTACGAGCCCGTCGATGAGATCGCCATGCGTCTCTAGGAGGCGGAAGCCAATCGGACCTGCCATCGAGTGCACGACCAGCACGACGTTCCGGCCGAGACCAGAGAGGAACACGCCCATCCCTCGGCACACGCTCTCATAGTCCAGCCGCGCAGACGCCGCACGATCATCGACGTGTTGGGCCGCCTCATAGGACAACCCCAGCCAGTCCACCACCAGCACACCGTAGCCAAGCGATACCAATCGTGCCGCCCAGCCCTGTCGGCCGTCGGGCGTCTCGAGATAGCACTCCTTCGAGACACCACCCCCGTGCACGAGGACGATCCACCGAGCAGGCGCACCCGACGGCGCCAGTTCGGTGTACGAGATCGGCGCGACGTCGTCTGGGCGTGAAATCGAATCCATAGCTTCCCCAGGCCTGTTAGGCAATGACGGCGTCGAGGGCCCGTGCGAGCCTCTCCGGATGCGTGAGCATCACCAAATGGCTTCCGTCGATCTCGATCGTGCGCGGACTATCAAGCCGCCCGGCCGCGGCCTGGTAGATCTCAGCGGGAACGGCCTGGTCCTGAGCGAGGAACACATAACTTGACGGGATGCTGCTCGCCCAGAACTGGTCGAGGCGGATCGGCTCATTGGACCAGCCTGCCGGCGTTGGGACGAGCCTCGGCTCGAGCGCGGCGAGCTGCTGCTGCTCGAACGGGGACATGTCCTGCATAGACGCGGCCCAGAGCTCAGGCGGCATGACGATGGTGTTGTCGTCGGACTGACTCGCAAGCGCCTTCATCGCTGCGACCAACGGATCGGGGAGCACGTCGTTAATGGTCTCGCCGTCGCGCAGCACCCAGGCGTCGACGAAGACGACCCGGCCGATGCGCTCGGGCATCGCCTCAGCGACGAGTTGGATGAGCGGACCTCCGCCGCTATGACCGACGAGCACGATGTCGAGCTGGGTGAGCTCTCTTACCTGATCGATCAGATCGCGCGCCATCATGCTCATCGTGACGCCGGAGCGGTCCACGTCACCGTCTTCGAGACCGCGCAGCGTCGGCGCGATCACCTCGTGCCCCATTCTGCGCAATTCGTCGGCGACGCCGTCCCACGCCCAGCCGCCTACCCATCCGCCGTGCACCAGTACGATCTGCATTGATCATCCTCTTCGCATATTTATCTGCTGAGCAGAACTTGTTCCTAACTAGAAGACACAATAGCTTGCGCGGCGCCAACAGTCCAGCATGGCTCGAGCTCTCTTCAGAACGCGCCGAACGACCCCTGCACCAGGTCGCAGGGGAAAGAGACGACGAGCCTTCAGGAGGTCAGGTCGGCCAGACGTACGGCTGCCTCATCGAGGAGTGCGACGAGGGTCTTCACCTTGCGGGGAGGCAAGCGGAACACCGGGGCAGATGCGTTGATCGCCAACCGCAGCCCGCTCGCCGAGGGAACGGCCACGGCCACCGAGGCCACGCCCTCCTCGCTCTCCTCCCGGTTCGTTGCATAGCCCTGCTTCGCGACAAGATCCAGTTGTGCGAGGAGCTCGGTCTTGGTACGGATCGACTGCGGAGTCACCTGTGAGAGTTGCTCGTCGGGGTAGAGACGGTCCAATTGTTCTCGCGGGAGCTGCGCCAGGAGAACCTTTCCCGTGGAGGTGCAATGGGCCGGCATCTCCTTGCCCAACCGTGAAGCGACTCGCACCGCCGTCGTCGGTTCCGCGACCGGGGTCGTGCCCGACGTGAACCAGATCCAGCTCAGCCCCGACATCGCCCGTACCGTTCCTCGACGCGCGCACGAGGTGCTCGGTATCGTGACCGAGAGCTGGAGCCCGCTCGGCCGCGGGCCCGAGCTGCGGGAGAACCCGACGATCGTGCAGATCGCGGCGGACGTCGGACGAACGGCGGCACAGGTGGTGCTCCGCTGGCACGTGCAGCAGGGCCTCGTGCCGGTGCCGAGATCGTCAGACCCCAAACGCCTGGTCGAGAACCTCTCGGTCTTCGACTTCCGCCTTAGCACCGACCAGATGGCCACGCTTGCGTCCCTCGACAACGGCGAAGCCGCCGCGCGGGACTCTGACCTGCCCGAGAACGGTCATTAGTCCACCAAGAACACCAAAATCGTCACCGATCTGGTAAATTCAGCGCGCTCTGGAGACGCAGCAGAACGCCTCGCGCGGCTCCTGGACATTCGACTACACGCAGGACCGGCTCTCCGCCATCATGCGCTGCACACACGACCGCTGCCTCGAGACCGCCGACGAATACGGCTCGCCAGGCTTGCCCGGTGGACTTCGGCGACTGCGCGAAGCAACTGACCGGCGGCGAAGGTGATGGCTCGAACGTAGGCGCGATCTGCCTTGCTCGCCTCACCTTCGGCTCGCTCGACAGCCGCGTCCAAACCATCGCGAAGTCGCGTGCACTGCAGATGGCGGCGAGGGAGAGAGTAAGTTCTGCAGTGTGCCCGATCGGGAACAGGGGGTGGGCTTTAGTACCCCTGCCCGAATTCGCGAAGTCTGGGCCACAGATCGCCGCCGACGACGCCGAAGACCCCTACGTCCGCCAGCATGCCGCCGAAGCCCTGCTTGAGATCAACGAAGACCGGAAAGTCAACGGCCGCTACCTCGCCGTCAAGACCCGACAGAACCTCGCCCGCCTCACCGACTTCGCCGAACACACCCGTCGGTTTCCCTGCCTCTTCCGCCTCGATCAACGCCACCTGTGCACCCCTATCAGCGGGAGCGAGGGTCTCGGGAAGCTTCTCAAGCCGACGGGCAACTCGCTCGGCAGTGCTTGCGAATCGGCGGTACGGACGACCCAACTGTTCGCTCGTGTTGGGGTCCTGGCCGTGCCCCATGAGACGGCGGAGCTGCTCCTCGCTGACCTCACCACCGGGTTCGACGGCGCCAGAAATGTACGCGAGACCCGATCCGAGCCATGAGCCCGGCGGCGTGCTGTTCAGTCGTTCAGCCGGTGGAGCCAGTAGCCGGGTTCGCGGCGCTCGTGGGCGTAGGCGAGGATCAGGATCGTGTCCGGCTCCACCGTGTAGACGATGCGGTACGGGTATCCGCGAACGGCCTTGCTGCGGATCACGGTGCCATCGTCAGCGGTCGTGAATGGTGGGGCGGCGTTCGGCCATTGGTCGAGGTCTTTCCGGGCTTGCCTTGCTCGGTCGATGAGCGCAAGGCCGATCCCTGGCTCCTGGTCTTCGTACCAGCGCACGGCGGCGTCGAACTCCGCGACGGCCTCGGGGTGCTCTCGCTGGGCCAAGGTCATGCGGTGAGCAAGGCGCGCAAACGCTCGTAGTGCTCGTCGGCATCCACCAGATCGACCGCACCCTCACGCACCTCGGCCAGTCGCCGGGTAGCCTCGGCACGCCAGGCTGCATCGACCTCGCTCTCGTCGTCTGCATCATGGAGGCTTTCGAGCAGGGCGTTAGCGACGACCGCGCGCTGATCGGCGTCGAGCGCGAGGCCGTCTCGGATCAGAGTTGCGGTGTCGGGTGTCATGTATTCAAGTGTACGTCGAACGGCCGACAATCGCGCTGGGCGTCTGTGGCTCGGGTTGCGGGGCTGCTGTGAACGTCACGCCGACGCGACGTGCTGCTGATGCTCATAGGCCGCGTGCTGGCCCGTCATGTCGCGGGTCGTTGCGCCGCGGGTCGCGTTCGGTCGGCTCGCGGAGTTGCCGTTCGCGTTCGGCGAGTGCTTGCTGCCTTGCTTCGTGCTCGGCGCGGGTGGTTTCGATCCGTGCGGCGGCGTCGCGGATCGGTAGCGCGCGGAGGTAGTCGGCCTCGGCTCGGAGCGCGGTGGCTTGCTGGTGCGCCTGTCCTGCTTGCTGTGCTGGGTTCGGCAGTCGCATCCCGACCCGGTGGCGCATCACCGCCTGCGGCCCGTACTCGCTGACCAGCAACGCCCGGCGTTCCTGCTCGTGCCGCTGCCGCAACTCGTCACGGTCGGCTCGCGCGGCCTCGACGTGCTGGGCGGCGTCGATCACGCGGGGATCGGCCTCGGCGCGACGCTCGGCCTGTCGTGCCGCCCACTCGGGCAGGGTGTCGGTGGTGCGGGGTGGTTCGCCCCATGTTTCGCGCACCCGTGCCCGAACCGTCCGGGTGTGCTCGCTCGTCTGGCGGTGCTCCGCGCGGGCCTTGCGCCTGCCGAGCCTGCCGACGGTGGCGAGTCGGCTGCTTGCGGCGGCCTCGCGCTCGACAGCATCGAGATAGGTGGTGCCGTCTGCCTCGGCCTGCACCGTCAACGGTTCCGCGATTTCGGCACGGATGCGCGCCGCCTCGTCCTCGGCGTGGCGGAGCACGTCGGCGTGCTCGTCGTCCTCGGTCTTGTGTGTTGCGCGCTGGGCGTCGAACCTGGCAGCGGTCTGCTCCCAGCGTTCCGCCGCACGTTCGGCTCGTTCGGCTTCGGCGGTGAGGCGGGCGAGTTCTTCGGTGATGAGCTGCACGGGGCCATCGCTGACGAGGCCTTGCACGGCGTCGATGGCTTGGGCGGTGGCGTGGTCGAGGCCACGGTCTGCCGGGTCGCGTTCCATCGCCTCAACGAACCGCGCCCGCGCATCCGCCATATCAGCGGCGACGACGTGGAGTTGGTTCTGTTGGCGGCCTCTCGTCATGCCGACGTAGACGCCTGCCGCGCTCGTCGCCTCCGACAAGGCCGTGTGGGAGGCATCGACGGTTGCGCCTTGGACGCCGTAGGCGGTCGCGGCATACGACAGGTGCGCCCACTCGCTCACGTACTCGGCGGGGAGGGCGACGGTGCGGCTGTGCTTGCCTCCGCCGCTGACTTCGCGGGCGTAGACGCTGCCCTCGTCGGTCACATGCTGCACGATCCATTGCTGCCGGTTTGCCACGCCGAGGTCGCTGCTGTTCTTCCGGGTCTGGATCAGGTCGCCAGCGCCGATGCTCAGCCCGTCGCTGCCGGTCGTCGTCATAGTGTCGTCGACCTCGCCGCGCTCGACCCGCCCGGCGCGGATGTGCTCGTTCAGCTCGGTGGCCTCGTCGTTGGTGGCGACGGTGATCGCTTCGCCGTCGTGGGCGTGGGCGGTGATGTGCTCGCGGGCCGCTTCCTCGTCGGCATGCAAGGTCACGAGGCCCATCGTGGCGAGTCGGTCGAACACGTCGCCGGGGTGCTCCCGGTCACGCATGACCAACGTCAACGCCGCATACTCGGCATCGGTGAACCTGTGGAGTTCGGTCATGTCGTAGGTACGGCCACGAATCTGGGCGGCCATGTCGAGCACCCCGCCGCGCCCGACCGCCGGGAGCTGCGCCCGGTCGCCCACGAACGCGACCGACGCGCCTGCCTCGGCGGTGACGGTCAGCAGAGCGAGGGCGGTGTCCTGGTCGAGCATCCCCGCTTCGTCCACGATCACCCGCTCACCCCGCGACAGCACGGCGTCGTTTGGTGGGCCGGTGTAGATGTTCCCGGTTGCAGGGTCGGTGTCGCCGGGTGCGAGGCGTGTCCATACGCCGTCCTCGTTCCACCGCCACCCATGCGCATACACGAGCGCCGCGACGGAGGTTGCGGGCACGCCGAGTTCTTCGTGGGCGACCTGCGCCGCACGCAACGTCGGCGCAACCACCCGCGAGGATCGCCCGTGCTCGGCTGCAACCTCGATGGCGACGCCGAGCATGGTGGTCTTGCCTGCGCCCGCCGCGCCCTCGACAATCACGAGCGGGTTGGTCGAGGCGACGGCAGCGGCGGCCACGGTCTGCCCGGTGTCGAGTCCGGCGGCTTGCGCAGCGTCGGTCACGTCGGGGTGCTTCGGCTCCCGTTCCGGCGTCGCGGCGGTGAGTTGGTCGCGGAGTGCGGTCTCGGCGGCGACGACGCCAAGGCTGGTGAGGTGGGCGACGTGCTCGGGTTGCACCATGCCCGGCGGCAGCACCGAGAAACAATCCGAGGCGGCGAGTCCGGTGGCGAGGTCGATGAACTCGCGCAACTCCGCCGGGGTCGCTTGCACGCCTGCCTCGGTGGTGATGCGGGTGACGTGCTCTCGCACGGTGTGCGGTGTCCAGGTCGATGCAGCCGCCGCGCAGCGATCCAGCGCACGACTGGCGACCTGTTGCACGCTGAGGTCATCCAGCGATGCCGGCGCAACGGTGTCGGGGTGCTGCAAGCTCTCGGGGTGGTAGCCGGCGTCTCGGAGTTCCTGCTGCCACCACTGCTCGTTCTTCAAGTCCGCCGGTTTCTTGCCGGGCCGCTGGAACGCCCACGCCGCGTCCTGCATCCGAGCGGTCAACACCGGGCCGGGCGTCTCGCCGGGATGCTTCGCTTGCCACTCGGCCTCCATGCGTTCCAGGTTGCGTCTGATCTGCGCCGACCGCTTCGACATGACGGCGTTGAACGGCTCCAACTCCACAACCTCACCGCTTACGGGGTCGAGGGTCAGGCCATGCTCGGAGAGCGTGGCGGCGAGCTGGGGGTGCGCGGCGATCACCGCCGTACCGAGAGCACGGATCGCGCCCTGCTGCTGGAACAACGCCGCCGTGGTCAGCGCCCGCCACTTCCCGCCCGCCCACACCCTCGTGCCAATCTGGAAATGGATATGCCGGTGCGGATCACCCGCACGACTCGTCTTGTGCGTGATCGCGACGGTCTGCATGTGCTCGACCGGCAGCACCTCCTGCGCGCCGCGCGGCCCCGCCAACGTGACCGAATGCTGACCAAGGAAGTGCTGAATCTCCCGCGCCGCATCCCGCTGCGTCGCGTCCAACGCCTCGGACACGTCCGGGTGGAGTGCGGCGGCGACCGACAGGCTCTTCGGCGCGTTGATCGTCATCTCCGCGAACAACGGCGACCCCCGACGCACCTTGCCCGGCTTGCGCGGGGTACCCATCGACTCCCCGGTGTCCGGGTTCACCCAATCGACCCAGGCTTCGTACTCATCCGCCGACAGCGACCGAGCAGCGGTGACCTCGCCGGTCGCGTCGATCACGGCGTACTCGGCCACGGCCTGGTCTGCGCCGAGGTAGTACTCGTCAGCGCGGGAGCGGTCGGCCTCGACATAGGCGCGCGCGGCAGCACCGCTGCCGTGGAACAGCTTCACTCCACCCTTCACTCTGGCCTCCCTCACGAGTCGTCTCGTGAGAGAGGTGCGCACTACGGCCCCGCCGTAAAATACGTGCCTCACTGAGATAGGGGGCAGATGACTGATGGAGCCGAGCGTCAGCGCGAGAGCGTCGCACAGAGTGTCGCTGGCAAGAGTTGGCGTCACAAAGTTCGAGGGAACTTTCGGAGTTCGGTTCGATGAAGTGACTAGTCTTCTCGGCGAACTTCGTGACCTGATTACTGCCCGATGAGTCTTCGGGCAGCGGTGACGACGGAGGCACGGCGGCGTGCGTGTTCGGCGTCGCTCTCGGCTCCGGTGATCATGCGGGCGACCTGCGGTACCGCTGACCACCATCCGGCGAGTGAGAGCACGAGGAACATCAGGTGGTCGGCGTCGAGGTCGCTCGTTACTGTGCCCTTGGCCTGTCCGTCGGTCATGGCGGCGACTTTGTATCCGTAGTATTCGCGCCGCTCGGCCTCGTCGGGTACTTCGGTGTCGAAGACGAGCCCTTCCCAGCGCATGAGCCTGCCGAGTTCGGGGTGCTCGCGGTGGTAGTCGTAGACGCGCCCGGCGTAGTCGCCCACGTCCTCGGTTGCGAATGATTCGACGGGCACGTCGCGGGCTACCTTCGCCAGTTCCTCGCGCAGTACGGTGGCGAAAAGTCTGTCCTTGCCCCCGAAGTGCGTGTAGACGCGCTCCTTGTTCACCCCGGCGGCCTTGGCGATGCGCTCGATGGTCGTGCCGTGCGGCCCGTGCGCGGCGAACTCGGCCACCGCCGCGTCGAGGATGCGGCGCTTCCTGCCCTCAACATCCCAGCCCATCGTTCCCACCTCCCGTCTCGTGCGGTAAACCCAACGCTCACGTTGCGTCTTCGCGGTTAGCCTACTACAGTCAAATCCAACGGAAACGTTGGATTTGGAGTGGTGGTGTCTGCGAACTCGACGGAACAGATAGCGGGAGCAGGCGAGGCGCGCGAGCACCCGGCAGGGAACGGCGTGGTCGTGCTGCTCGTGGTCACGGCGCTGCTGGTGCTCACGCAGTTGTACGCGGCAATCCCGCTGATCGCCCCGATCGGTGCGGAACTCGGCTCTGATGTGACGTTCGCGCTCTCGACGGTGTTCAGCGTGTGCTATGCGGTCGGGTTCCTGATCTGGGGGCCGTTGGCCGATCAGTACGGGCGGAAGCGGATCATGCTCATCGGCCTGGTGTATCTCACCGTCGCGACCATCGCCTGCGGCTTCGCCTCCACGGTGCCGATGCTTGCTGCGCTGCGCGGGGTGCAGGGGGTGATGGCGTCGAGTTTCGCGCCGGTTGCGCTCGCGTATCTGGCCGAAGCGACCCCGCTGAAGCGTCGGGCAACGGCGATCGGGGCCATGTCGACGGCATTCCTCGTTGCCGGGATCGCAGGCCAAGTACTCGCCTCCGCGCTCAGCCTGACGTTGGGCTGGCAGTGGGTGTTCATCCTCTCCGGCATCATGCTCGGCCTCGGCATGATCGGCGTCGCCGTGCTCGTCACCGAGCCGCACAGTCGCAGAGACGATGCGAGCCTGGTGCGTCGCTTCGCCGTAGTCGGGAGGGTCGCCACACGCCCCTCGGTGCTGCTACTGAGCCTCGCGCACCTAACGCTGCTGTTGTCGTTCGTCGGCATGTACACCGGCCTCGGCCCGCACCTGACCGACCTCTGCCTGGACTCATCGCAGGTGATCTGGCTCCGCCTCGTCGGGCTGCCGGGCATGTTCGCCTCCCTCTTCGCGGGCGCTATTGCGAAGCGTCTCGGCGGCGCGGGGGTTGCACGTGCCGGGTTCGCCCTCGCCGCGATTGGGCTGCTGATCGAAGCCGCACTCTCGGCATCCCTCGCGGGCACGGCGCTGGCGAGTCTCGTGTGAGTCACTGGGGTCGCGCTCGCGGTGCCCGCGATGATCACCCTGTTCGGCGAGACCGCCGCCCCGAACCGGGCCGGTGGGATGGCGCTCAACGGATTCGTGCTGTTCCTCGGTGCCAGCGTCGGCCCACTCACTGCCTACCTGGGCTTGGACTTCCCGATCCTGCTCGTCAGTCTCGCCGCGCTCATGGTGCTCGCCGTCGCCAGCCTCACCGGGTTCGCCCGACTCACCCGCACGCCCGCTTCGGAGGTACCTGTATGACTCGCATCCTGATTCTCGGCGCGACCGGGCGCACCGGAGCCGCCATCCTCGCTCATCTCCCCGCAGGCATCGAGGCGACCGCTGCGCTGCGCGATCCGGCAGACACCACGCGGCTCGCCAAGACTGCTGCATCGCTGACCTCCACGGTCGTGAACATCGCTGAGAACGCCAGTCTCACGCAAGCAATGCACGGCATCGACGTCGTCATGAACGCGATCCGACTGCGTGAGGACATCGCCCCGACCGAACTCGTGGCCGTACATGATCGACTCATCGAGGCAAGCACCAAGGCCAACGGCGCTCCGGCCCGGATCGTCACGGTCGGCGGAGCAGGAGCACTCCGACTCCCTGGAGACAGACGGTTCTGGCAAGACCCCCGGTTCCCAGAACCCACACTGCCGCGCGGGAGAGCACACGCCATGCTGCGCGACCACCTCGAAGCGGGCAACGCAGGATCAGAATGGGCGTATCTGATCCCGCCGCCCGTCTACGAACCGGAGGGGCCGACGACAGCACGCTGGGAACGAGTCTCCCCTTCCACAGACGAGACTGCGTTCACCCGACAAGCGATCAGTTATGCCGACTTCGGAGCGGCAGTCGCGGAGACTTCCACCAAGGACGACACTCGCACGCAACTCATCGCATGGCCCAGTGAACTGACAGAAAAGCACCCGATGAGTGGATAGGCGCATCTCCCCGCCGTTGTCGGCTCGGACACGGACGACGCATCGACCTGTGGGCCTGGCGGCGTACAACGTTGTCCGGCTCGTTGTGATCCGTGACGGCACGGCCATCGTGTTCAGCGAGTTCGGACAGCAACCCGTCAGCTTTGGCGACGCGGTGCTGCTGGGGCCGAGCGTGCTGTTCGGCGTCGAACCCGAGGGGCGGGTCACCTATACGACGGTCTACATCGACACCGACATGGCGCTGGATCAGTTCTTCTGGCAACACTCCGCGATCTTGCACGACCGCCTCGACGCCCACGACTTCGCGGGAAAGGTGTACACCGAACCTGCCCAGGTACTGCACCTGGGCCGGGATCGAGCCGGGCGGTTGTTGCCGTGGCTGGACGAGCTGGTCGCCCTCACCGTCGAGGGCAAGTACCTGGAACGGTTCCATCGGATGCAGGCGCTCTGGTTCCTCATCACCGATGTGATCGCGCCGTGCATCCGCGTCTCGACGGTGCGGCTGACCCGGCTGCAACGTGCCCGCGCTCGCCCGTTCTCCGCTCGAAGTCGGGTGCCTGAACCGTTGCGTCGTGAGGCGATGCTGGTGCGCGACGCGCTGCACAGCCGGATCACGCACCCGTGGACGCTCGCGGAACTGGCAGCCCTGGTGCGGCTCTCTCCGAAGCACCTGGTGCGCGTGTTCACGGACACGTTCGGGAAGACCCCGACCGCCTACCTGGTGATGCTCCGCGTGCAAGAGATGGCGCGGCTCCTACGCGAGACGAACATCACCGTCACCGCCACCGGGCAGCGGGTGGGGTGGCGGAGCCGGTCGCGCGCGGTAGAAGCATCCACAGCGCACACCGGAGTGACACCGAGCCGCTACCGAGACATGCGCCCGCTCATGACCGACCTCCCATGACCGAGCCGGTCGCGCTGCCCGGCAAAGTGCCGGAGTGACCGGGAAACGCCCGGCCTGCTCGTCTCCTGCTTCGCCGCGACCGCCGGTGCTTGGTAGGCCGGTTCTTCCCCCTGGTTGCTCGGGGGTGGTCAGAGAAGGGAGGTCGTCATGTCGCTGCTACTCGAACGCCCGGCGACCACGCCGACCGGTCATGAGCCTACAAGGACGCCGCAGTCGCCGCACCCCGCGATAGTGCAGCCGGTCGAGCCGTGGAGTTGCGTCTATGTCACCAGCATCCGTCACCGTCGCATATTGGCGGCGACCGCCTATGACTGTGTGCGCTTCGTGGTCGTGCGCGACGGCTCGATCATCCTCACCGATGCCGATGCCGATGCCGATGCGGGCGGGTCGGCGTCGGTGGGTGATGTGGTGCTGGTCGCCCCGAACGTCGAGTTCGGGTACGAACCCGAGGGCACCGTCACGGTGAGGACAGTGGCAGTGGATACCGATTACTGGTCGAGCAGTTGTTCTGGCAGCACCTCGACGTGCTCGCGGACGGCGAAGCCGCACGCGACCTCGCAACTCACCTGTATCCCGATCCGGTGCAGGTGCTGCGCGTCGGAGAATCGCAGGCCGAACGGCTCGGGCCGATCCTCGATGAACTCGCCACACTCACCGGCGAAGACCAATCGCCGCGCGGCTACTTCCGTGCGTATGCGCTGCTGTTCACGGTGCTCGCCGCCATCGCGCCGCTGGTTCGTCACGCGCCGGTGGAGGTGCCGCCGCTGACCTCTCGGCAGCGGGCCGTGCGGGTCGCGCCTCCCCGGTGGCGGGAGTTCAAGCCGGTGCGCCGCGAGATTATGCGCACGGCGGCGCTCATGCAGAGCAACATCGCCAGGCAGTGGCCGCTCACCGAACTGGACGCGCACGCCTGCCTGTCGCCGAGTCAGCTCAATCGGGTGTTCAAGGACTCGTTCGGGGTGACGCCGCCGGTGTACCTGTCGATCCTGCGCGTACAGGAGATGGCGCGCCTGATCCGCGAAACCGATCTGCTCATCGGCACGATCACCGAACGGGTCGGCTGGTGCCACCACTGCGGGCAAGCCTCGCGCATCTTCCGCCGCTACATGGGCGTGACCCCCATCGAGTACCGGCGCTACGGCCCACCGTCCGCGAGCCGGGCGGGGCCGGGCGTCGGCATCGCCACCGCACGCGCCGACGACTCCCGTGGGAACGGGTGCGCACCTACCTACTGACACCTGCCCACACGACCGGAGGAACCCGACGATGAGCACCGCCACCACGCGACCGCGATACGCTCCGGCGCGCCTGCATGTCGGGGTGGGGGTGACGGTTCCGGCAAATTGCCGGAACCGTGCGACCAGGGCTTTTACTCCCGGCCGGGGTGGTTCCGTCGAATCGGCGGCACCACACTCGCGGGGCGACGGTCGGGGAAAATTTCCCACACCGTCCAGCCTGCGACCTCGGCCCGCTGTGCTGCTCGTTGTGGTTCTCGTGACGGTGGTGGCAAATTGGCACCACCGTCCGACCAGGAGTTTCGCCGTTGCCCCCGCGAACCAAGCCGCATCCGCTGCGACCTCACCGCGACCGTTCACGGTGGTGTCGAATCGCCACCACCGTCGGACCTGCGCTTTCGCTCCGCTCGGCTGGCCGTCACGGGCGCGAACGGTGCCGCAAAATTTGCGGCACCGTTGAGCCGGTTCACGAGGGTACCGAATCGGCACCCCCGTGACATACCCCGTTTGGGGTCGGTCGCAGGTAGCTCCCTGTGGATAAGTCTGCATATAGTACCTCAACTCGATGCCAGGTACTAGATGTACCCGGCCATGAGGTTGGTGGCGTTTCCGGTCTTGTGAAAGGGGAGAACCTCCGGGCTTAGTGGAGATGTCTGACGTCTTCACGAACTCGGAGGTTCTCGTGTCCCACCGTAATGCCCGCTTGACCGTGCACGGCAGGCTGCTCATCGTCCATCGTGCCGGTGCCGGGTGGAAGCAGGCGCATATCGCCGCGGCAATGGGCGTGTCCCGACGCTGCGTGAAGCGGTGGCTGGACCGCTACCGCGCCGAGGGTGAAGCCGGTCTCTACGATCGCTCCTCGCGGCCTCACCACGTCGCCAACCGCACCCCCGATGCCAGGGCCGCGGCGGTGGTCGCGATCCGGAAGAAGGAACGAGTCGGCCGTGACGAGGTCGCGGCCCGCACCGGGGTGCCGGCGCGGACGGTGTCGCGCATCATCGCCCGGTCCGGGCTGCCTCGTCTGGTCGATCTGGACCCGATGACCGGGGAGCGGATCCGCGCGTCGAAGACCACAGCGGTCCGCTATGAACGCGAGCAGCCCGGCGAGCTGGTGCACATGGACGTGAAGAAGCTCGGTCGCATCCCCGACGGCGGCGGGTGGAAGGCGCACGGCAGAGCGATGGGCTCCACAGCCGCCCGGAAACAGACCGTCGTCGGCTACGACTACGTGCACTCCGTCGTCGACGACCACTCCCGGCTCGCATACTCCGAGGTCCTCCCCGACGAGAAGGGCCCGACCTGCGCCGCGTTCCTCGAACGCGCCATCGGCTACTTCGCCGCGCACGGCATCCCCCGCATCGAGCGGCTGATCACCGACAACGCCTGGGCCTACCGATGGTCGCTGCGCGGCGTCTGCGGCGCGCACGGCATCCGGCAGAAGTTCATCAAACCGCACTGCCCGTGGCAGAACGGCAAGGTGGAGAGGTTCAACCGGACCCTGCAAACCGAATGGGCCTACCGGCAACCGTTCACCTCGAACGACGACCGCACCGCAGCACTTGACCCCTGGCTCGAGCACTACAACACTGGACGACGCCACTCAGCCCTCGGAGGCAACCCCCCGATCAGCCGACTGCAACCAACGTCCTGACCCCGTACAACTAGATGTTGTGGTTTGCCTGTCGTACCTGTCTACATGGATACCTCGACGCAGACCACCACAACCACGCCCGAACCAGCCTCGACCGATGCCCCCGAACCACTCGGCGCACGCCTCGCGCGGGAGAGCCGCGCAGCGCAGGGCCTGCCTCCGGTCATCGCTGACCCACGGGTGCGTGAGCAACTGCAAGCCCTCTGCGGCCTGCCGAAGGCGCGGGGGCGTTAGGCGCGCCAGACGAACTCGACCCGATGTGCGAGAATCCCCGCCCGGTACACCTCACGGCGGGCATGAAACGCTTCGACGGTCTCATTGCGCCGCCTCGCCGGTGTCGCGCCGTTCATCCCCCTGGGCAGGGCGTGAACGAGGACGGCTTCAAGGACGAGACTGGCGGCCTGGTGCTGCCACATCGGGGTACGGTCGGCCCACTCCTGTGCGACGGTCGTCATATCAATCGACGGGCCAGTGTGCTCCGGCACCGTGGCGGCGTACTCGCGGCGGGTGCGTTCGATGCGTTCGGCGATCCGTGAGCGTTGCCGCACCCACATCGACTTGTCGATCAACCCGTCGTAGTAGTCATCATCGAGCCGGGCGAGGCGTTCCCGGTCGGCATCGAGCGTCGCGGCAAGCCCCACTCGTGCGGCCTGATCCGCGCCCGGAGACTGGCGCTTGGCGGGGTTGAGGGTGATCTGCTCGAACGTCGCGAGCACGGCTTCCTCCACGAGTTTGGTGAGGTCGCCGGAACGGATCGAGCGGTTGCACCCGCCCGGCACCTGTTGCACACACTGATACACCTGGCCGCGATGCAGCATGGCGCGTCCGCAGGTCGAGCAGCGGATCAGACCCGAGAACGGATACAGCCGTTTCGCCGCCCCACTGCCGGGCTGATGGAAGTTTCGGGCCTGCTTGCGGGCATCGAGCACATCGGAGACCTGCTGCCAGGTGTCCTCGTCCAAGATCGCGGGCCACGCGGCGGTCGTCTGCATCAGGGAGGTTTTCGACCGGGTGCCGTCCGGCAACAACGGTCGATACTCCCGTACCCCCTTGATCGAGGGGTTGCGCAGCACCAGTTTGAGTGTCCGATCCGACCACCGGCACCCGTGCGTCGTACGGATACCCCGCCGGTTCCAGTCGGTGAGAATCCGGTACAACGTCTCTCCGGCCAGCACCCGCCGCGCGGCTTCCCGCACCAACTCGGCAGCCTCGGGGTCGATCACGAGCGTGTGGTTCTCGGCGCGGTAGCCGAACGGCACCTGCCCACCATGCCAAGTGCCCTCGATGGCCTGCTGCTTCGCCGCCCGAGCGACACGGCGGGCGGTGTCGGCTGAGGACTTGTTCGCCATCGCGACCAGCACCCGCGCCATCGCCACATCAGAATCCGTATCCAACCTCAGCGAGCCGGTCACGGAGCGGACGCTGAAGCCGTTGAGTACCTTGGCGTCGATCAGGTCTTCCAAGTCTCTCGGGTCGCGCACCGCCCGATCCAGGTCGTAGGCGATCATCACCCCGGCGCGCTGCTCGCTGAGGTGCTTCAACATCGCGCGGAACTCCGGGCGCACCACGCGCCGCACCCGCTCACCCGTCGGGAGTGTGATCGTGCGCTGCTTGAACGCCGACGTGTCGTTCTCCCGGTACACCTGGGCGACTTCCCACCCGTGCGCTGCCGCATACGCCCGGCAGTCAGCTTCCTGCCGGTCAACACCGCGCTCGGTGCCCTCGGGATCATCACTGATCCGCACATACACCACCGCCCGCAACGACGGCGACGCCTGCGCCGTCGCCTGGTCGTTCGGCTCATTGCCTGCGGTTCGTTCCTGCTGATCGTGGCTCATCTCAGCCACCGCCTTCCTAGCTCTCATCGAGAGGTAGGTGCGTTTACAGAACCTCGGCTACTCGTGCACGACGACTCGGGCGAACCGCGCAAGATCATCATCTTCACCGAGCACAAGGACACCCTTGACTACCTGCGGCAGAAGATCACGACGCAGCTGGGTCGCCCGGAGTCGGTCATCACGATTCACGGCGGCACGCGCCGCGAAGACCGCAAGGCGGCGCGCGAGCAGTTCACCTACGACCGCAACACCGTCGTGCTCCTGGCGACGGATGCCGCGGGCGAAGGCCTCAACCTGCAGCGGGCGCACCTCATGGTCAATTACGACCTGCCGTGGAACCCGAACCGGATCGAGCAGCGTTTCGGCCGCATCCACCGCATCGGCCAGCGGGAAGTGTGCCACTTGTGGAACATGGTCGCGAAGGACACACGCGAGGGGGACGTGTTCACGCGGTTGCTGTCGAAGATCGACCAGATGTCGATCGCGTACAACGGCAACCTGTTCAACGTTCTCGGCGACGCGGATGCTTTCCAGGAGAAGTCGCTCCGTGAACTGCTGATCGAGGCGATCCGGTACGGCGACGAGCCGGAACGCAAGGCCGAGCTCGACCGAGTCATCGACGCGAGCGTCGCCCACGGGCTCGACACCATGGTCGCTGAACGAGCCTTGCACCCCGAGATGTACTCCTCGCTCAATCTCGAAGAGATCCGTGAGCGGATGGAGAAGGCCCGCGAGCGACGCCTGCAGCCCGGATACATCGCGGCGTTCTTCCTCCCCGCCTTCGAACGCCTCGGTGGCCGTATCCGTCGGCGCGAGAAGGGCCGATACGAGATCACGCGGATACCACAGCGCGTCATCGACACGGCACGCCGACTCAACCGGTGGGCACCTGTGCCGGAGCGGTACGAACGAGCCACGTTCGAGACTGCACACGTTCGCCCCGAGAATCAGACACAGGCGGCACTTCTCGCCCCCGGCCACCCGCTCCTCCAAGCGGTCATCGAACTCACGATCGAAGACCTCGGGCCCGTGCTCAAACGAGGAACCGTGTTCGTCGATCGCCGTGAACAGCAATCCGAGCACACTGCACTGCTGTATGCCGTCGAGCAGCGCATCCAGAACGCCACCACCGATGCCGACACCGTGTCGCACCACTTCGACTACCCCGTCCTCGACACCACGGGGGCTGTCACGCTCGCTGCTGCGCCGCCCTACCTCGACTACGACGCACCACACGCGGGTGAGGCTGCGGCAATCGCCGAGGTCCTCGCGGACGAGTGGGCAAACAGCGACCATGAACGCTCTATCCGGACGTGGGCGTATCGAGACGGACTCGCACCTCGCATGGACGAACTCGCCGCGCGGATAGCCGTGGATGTCGACCGCACCCGCGTGCAGGTCAAGGAACGCCTCCTGGCCGAGATCAACCATTGGGACCGCGAGCACAATCGCCTCGAAGCGCTCGAACGCTCCGGCACCATAGGCCGCCTCCGCGCCGACGCCGCGCTCCAGCGAGCCCGCCAGCTCGACGAACGACTCGACAAGCGGCTCCGCGCCCTCGACGAGAGCACGCAACTCGTCGCACTTCCCGCCGTTGTCCGCGGGTCAGCACTCGTCGTGCCGAGCAAACGACTGTCGCCTGGCGACGAGGATGCCGCGCCTCAGACCTTCGCGCGCAACACCGAGCTCGTCGAACGCCGAGCCGTCGAAGCCGTTCTCGCTACCGAACGCGCACTCGGCCGCACGCCCCACGAGATGCCCAGGAACAATCCCGGATACGACATCCAGTCCTTCGATCCCGACGGGCGCATTCACTACATCGAGGTGAAGGGGCGGATCGAGGGGTCCGACACCTTCACCATCACGACGAACGAGGTCACGTTCGCGCAGACGCAGGGCGACCGTCACCGACTCGCCCTCGTCCTCGTGTCGCCGGACGGCGAGAAGCGGGACCGACTTCGCTATGTCATGGACGCGTTTACCCACATTGAGCCGTCCGCGACAACACGGTCGTACAACGAGGAATGGCACGACTACTGGGATCGCGGAGGCCCACCGCGATGACAGATTCAGGCGACACGACTAACGGACCCACGAGAGATGCATCAGTGAACGCAGCACCCAAGAAGAAGCTCATCGAGACGTCTCTGCCGCTCGAAGCCATCAACTTCGCCGCCGCTCGTGAGAAAAAGTCGATCCGCAAAGGGCTACCTCTGATGGTGCACCTTTACTGGGCGCGCCGCCCTATTTCGGTCGCACGCGCCGTTCTCTTCGCCCAGCTGGTCGACGACCCTGCGTCTCGTCCGGAAGAGTTCCCCACAGTCGATGCGCAGGACGCGGAGCGTGCACGACTGCATCGACTGCTCGAGCGGCTGATCATCTGGGAGAACAGCAATGATGATGCGCTTCTTGCCCAGGCGAGAGCGGAAATCCGCAAGAGCAACGATGGCAAGCTACCCTCCGTCCTGGACCCGTTCGCCGGCGGTGGGGCCATTCCACTCGAAGCGCAGCGGCTGGGGCTCGAAGCGCACGCGAGCGACCTAAACCCCGTCGCGGTCCTCATCAACAAGGCGCTCATCGAGATTCCGCCGACCTTCGCCGGCCGACCACCTGTCCATCCAGGCGCTGCTGGGACCCGCAATGCGTGGGGCCGCTCCGAGGGATTGGCGGAGGATGTTCGCGCGTACGGCAACTGGATGCGAGACCAAGCCGAGCGGACCATCGGGCATCTTTACCCCAAGGTCACCGGACCAGACGGTACGCAGCACACTGTCATTGCCTGGATCTGGGCCCGCACCGTCAATAGCCCGAATCCGGCAAACCCAATCGAGGTTCCGTTGGTTCGCTCCTGGTGGCTGAACAAGAAGAAGGGTAGCGAGGCGTGGATCGAAGCCCGGGTTGTCGGCAGAAAGATCCACTACGAGGTGCACAATGACGCCAACGGCCCGAAGGGTGATGACGACGGCACCATCAAGCACGGGAAAGGCGCCCGCTCGGTTGCTGATGGCACACCCTTCACGTATGACTACGTCCGCGAAGCGGGGAAGCGGGGCGAGCTTGGAGCACACCTCATAGCCGTAGTGGCGGAGGGCGCGCGCGGCCGACTCTACCTATCGCCCACTGCAGAGCAGGCCGCGGCCGCGGCGGTCGATCGTCCGGATTCATCTATCGATGCCGACGTACCAACGAACCCCCGTTGGTTTTCGCCACCGGCCTATGGATTGACGAAGTTCTCCGACCTCTTCACCAATAGGCAGCTCGTTGCGCTGACCACGCTGAGTGATCTCGTCGCGGACGCCCGCGAGAAGGTCCGCGACGACGCGCTTGCCGCGGGTCTCCCGAAGGGCGACCGACTCGAGAATGGAGGGACTGGCGCGGAGGCTTATGCAGATGCCGTCGCAACGTATCTCGCGCTGGCGGTCAGCCGAGAAACCAACGCCTCGTCATCAAGTTGCGGCTGGGACAGCAGTCTCCAGAAGATCCGAAACGTGTTCTCTCGTCAGGCCATTCCCATGGCGTGGGACTACGCAGAGGCGAATGTGTTTTCGACATGGTCTGGAGGGTTCATAACCCAGATCGATGGAATGGCCGACGCCATCGACCGTCTCCCGGCGGGACGTCGAAGCACCGCACGTCAGGCGGATGCCTCGACACGTGACTACTCGGGCGCCGTCATCTCCACCGACCCGCCCTACTACGACAACATCGGTTACTCGGACCTATCGGACTTCTTTTACGTCTGGCTGCGACGATCTCTTTCAACGATCCACTCGAAGACGGTTGGGACTATGCTCACTCCGAAGTTCGAGGAGCTTGTCGCTAATCCGTACCGACATGATGGCAAAGCAGGAGCGGAGAAGTTCTTCATCGAGGGCTTCAACTCGGTCTTTGCCCGAGTCCGCGAGGGCGCAGACCCGAATGTCCCGCTGACTGTCTATTACGCGTACAAGCAACAGGAGGCCAACGCCGAGGGGACCTCCTCTACCGGCTGGCACACGCTACTGGACGGTCTCATTGACTCTGGGTGGGAGATAACCGCGACGTGGCCCATGCGAACCGAGATGAGCGGAAGGCTAATCGGTTCAAATGCCAACGCCCTGGCCTCTTCGATTGTCCTGGCTTGTCGCCCCCGCCCGAGCGATGCGCCTACGACGACCCGACGAGCGTTCGTGGCCGCACTGAAGGCGGAGCTCCCAGAGGCGCTACGCACGTTGATGCAGGGCGCGATTGCACCCGTCGATCTCGCGCAGGCGGCAATTGGACCCGGCATATCCGTGTTCTCCCGGTACTCGCGGGTGCGGGAGGCGGATGGCTCCGACATGAGTGTGAAGGACGCACTCCTGCTCGTAAACGCCACGCTGGACGAAGTAATCGGCGAGCAAGAGTCGGACTTCGATCCCGACACTCGGTTCGCAGTCAAGTGGTATCGCCAATACGGCTGGACCCAGGAGAACTCCGGCATTGCTGACCAGCTTGCGCGCTCTTCCGATACGTCGATCGGAGCGCTTGAGCGCGGGGGCATCTTCGAGGCAAAGGGCGGGAAGGCGCGACTTCTCTCGCCGACCCAGCTTGAAGGCGCATGGGACGTGAGCGCCGACGAGCGCGTCAGCGTGTGGGAGGCGACGGTTCGCCTTGCGGCGGTGATGGCAAAGCACGGAGCCGATCAGGTCGCTTCCCTGCTTCCTTCAGTTCAGACGCGGGTGAATCTCGACGCGGTGAAGGAGTTGGGATTCCTGCTATTCCACGAGGCCGAGAAGAAGCGCGACACCAAAGACGCGATTCTCTTCAACGGGCTGGTGAGTGCGTGGGGTGACGTGAACGAGCAGGCGCGAAAGCACGCCGGTACGCCGCGGGCCGTTCAGCAGGCGTTCGACTTCGATGAGGATGGGGACTGAGCTCGATGGCGATGAACAACCGTGATCGCGTGGGAAAGGCCTTCGACCTGTTGTCGGAGGGTCTGCTCGATTCCGTCGATGAAGTGATGACCGCAGCCTACGGTACGTCGGATTGGCCTGCCGCGTGGGCACAAGAAGACGCGCAGCGCCGGGGTGGACTAGCCCGAACGCTGACTAAGCATGATGTGCAGGTGCAGCTTCGCGCGATCACCGAGCAGGGCTACCGGTTCAAGGACGTGCTGTCGCGTGCGCAGCAGGGTTTCGGCTCAGAGCTCCGCGAGACGCGAAATCTGTGGGCGCACAACGAGCCGTTCAGTTCTGATGACGCGGCGCGCGCGCTCGACACGATCGAGCGACTGCTTCATGCCGTTGGAGCGGTGGACTCGGCCGAGGACGTCCGTAAGCTCCGGGTCGACCTACAGCGCACGGTCTTCGAGGATCAGACGCGTAAGCAGGTCAAGCGGACGGCAGTGACGCTCGACCCGGGTTCGGGGTTGCGGCCGTGGCGCGAGGTTATCCGCCCGCACGATGATGTGGCACGCGGCGAGTTCACGGCATCCGAGTTCGCTGCCGACCTGCATCTCGTGCGAACCGGTCAGGCGACGAGCCCCGAGTATGGCGACCCGGTCGAGTTCTTTACCCGCACCTACCTCACAGAGGGTCTGCGGGATCTGCTGTCGCGCGCGCTCCGACGCGTGGGCGGCGGGGACGGCAACGCGAGTCCGGTCGTCAACCTGCAGACCAACTTCGGTGGTGGCAAGACGCACTCGATGCTCGCTCTCTACCACCTCTTCAGCGGCACCCCCGCAAAGGACTTCCCGCAGGAGCTGCAGGAGCTCATCGCCGAGACCGGAAACCCGGATCTTGCGGCGCTGGGCGTGAAGCGCGTCGCGCTCGTCGGCACGTACTTGAAGGCGGGATCACCTCTCATTAAGGACGACGGGACCGAGGTGCGCACGCTCTGGGGCGAGCTCGCGTGGCAGCTCGGCGGCCGCGCGGCGTACGACCTCATCGCAGACGATGACCGTGCTGGGACGAACCCCGGTGAAGCGCTGCGGACGCTGATCGCGAAGTACTCGCCGGCGCTGATCCTGATCGACGAGTGGGTCGCGTACGCCCGGCAGCTCGTCACGGACAAGGAGCTTCCGTCAGGCTCGTTCGAGACACAGTTCACGTTCGCGCAGTCGTTGACGGAGGTCGTGCGGTCAGTGCCCGGCGCGATGCTCGTCGTCTCGATCCCGGCATCTGATACCGGTGATGCGGGTAGCGGTAGCGACATCGAGATCGGTGGCGCCAACGGCCAGCTTGCGCTGGAGCGCCTGCAGAACGTGATCCGCCGGGTCGCCGACCAGTGGCGACCGTCGAGCAAGGACGAGTCGTTCGAGATCGTCCGCCGCCGGATCTTCCAGGCGCCGAACGCTGAGGGCTTGACCACGATCTCCGCCGTAGCTCGCAGCTTCGTCACTCTTTATCGGAGCAACACCGCCTTATTCCCCCGGGATGCCGCGGCACCGAGTGACGACTACGAGCAGCGCATTCGCGCGTCGTACCCGCTGCACCCCGAGCTGCTGGATCGCCTCTACGAGGACTGGTCAACGTTGGAACGGTTCCAGCGCACCCGCGGCGTGCTCAAGCTCGTGTCGTCCATCGTGCACGAGCTGTGGGCTTCGAACGACACGTCCCCGCTGATCCTCCCCGGCAACGTGCCGCTGGAAGCGACGACGGTCAACACCGACCTCACTCAGTATCTCGAGGACCAGTGGAAGCCGATCATCGACTCGGACATCGACGGTCCGGGGTCGATGGCGCAACAGATCGACCTCGACCGCCCCAATCTGGGCCAGCGGTTCGTGACGCAGCGGATCGCGCGAACGATCTTCATGGGAGCTGCCCCGAGGATCAAGGCGTCGCGGAAAGGCTTGGATAAGCAGTACGTCTGGCTCGGAACCGCGGCGCCCGGTGACACGCTCGGCAACTTCGGCAGTGCGATCGAGCTGCTCGCGCAGCGGTCGACGTACTTCTACGAGGAACAGGGCCACTATTGGTTCGACACTCAGCCGTCGGTGACGAAGACTGCGAACGACTATGCCGAGCGACTCCGCGAAGACGTCGAGACCGTGTGGAACGAGATCACCGAGCGACTTCGCAGCGAGGAACGTGCGCGCGGTGTCTTCGATCGAGTTCACGTCGCGCCGGCATCCAGCGCCGACATCCCCGACCTCGAAGACGCGCGCCTGGTGATCGTCCACCCGCGCCACTCGCGGCGGAAGTCCGACGGTGCCAACTCCTCAGCCCACCAGTGGGTGCGCGAGGCGATCGAGACCAAGGGCGCCAGCCAGCGCGTGCACCGCAACACTCTCGTGTTCCTGGTGGCCGATAAGAGCGAGCTGGAGAGCCTGGAGGCCGCTGCTCGCAGCTATCTCGCGTGGAAGCGCGTGCAGGCGACCAGCGAGAGCCTCAACCTGTCGGTACAGCAGCGCAAGCAGACCGACGACTGGGTCACGCGCCTGGATCGGACCGTCTCGGATCGAATCCGCGACACCTTCGTGTGGGCGGTCTACCCCGAGCAGTTCGACGCCACCAAGCCGTTCGAGCTGATCACCGACAAGGTGCCGGACTCGAGCGGCCGCTCGCTTGCCGAGCGCGTCGCCGCAAAGCTGTCCCGCGACGATCAGCTTGTGACCGAGCTGGGTGCGCCGATCCTCGGAGCGACCCTCCATCAGGAGCTTGGGCAGCTGTGGCGCGACAAGGGCGAGATCAGCGTTGGCGAGTTGTGGGGCTACTTCACGCGCTACGTCTACCTGCCGCGCCTCGTCAAGAGGGAGACGCTCGACTCCGCGATCGAACGCTCGCTCAACTCGGTCCTCGTCGACGGCGAGAAGTTCGCGATCGCGTCAGCGAAGGACACTGAGGCCAGTCGCTACCGCGGACTGATCGTGCCGCCTGCGCAGAACGCCGCGCTCCAGGTGACCGACAGCACGCTCCTCGTGGACTGGAACAAGGCCGACGAACAGGCCTCTGCAGATCGTGCCGCCGCCGCTCGAGAAGCCGCCCGGCGCGCAGCAGAGGACGGCGCCGCCGAGGTCGGCCCGGTGGACGTCGTCTTGATCGATGACGAAGCAGACGAGGAGGGATCGAACGAAGAGAGCTCCGCGCCGCGACGCCCGAGCCGCTACTTCGGCTCCGTGAAGGTCGACCCCGACCGGTACTCGCGCGACATCGGAAACGTGACTCGCGAAATCATCGACCGCCTCGCCGGCGCCGGCGCCAAGCTCGAGATCACCATCGACATCCAGGCCAGCAAGAGCGACGGATTCGACGAAGGCGAAGTGCGCACGATCTCCGAGAACGCGCGCGTTCTCAAGTTCGACCCGAGCTCCGGTTTCGAGAACTGACCAGAGTCTGGACACGATCAATGACCCGATTCCTCGTGTCGGCGGTAGCGCCGAATGGTGGCAGTATCGACCGTCAGCAGGTTGACGCGGGCAGTGAGCGGGAAGCTGCAGATCAGTTCCTCGCCATCCACACCTGGGACCCTCCGCTCAAGGTGACGTCCATCAGTCGAATGCCGACTGATGGTGACAAGTTCCCCGACTCGGTCACCATCAGACGAGCTGGCGTCTTTGGGATCGACTCGGTTGGCTCTGAGCACGAATTCATCGAGATCTCGGACTGGTCGCACCCAGTCCAGTACTTCGTCGGGCGAAATGGCAGCGGAAAGTCAAAGGCCGCTCGCGCGATCGCCTTGGCCACAGGCGAGCGGATCCTGACAACCGATCGCCTGGTCGGGTTGATGAACGTTGTTAACCACGGCTGGGGTTCAACACCCACCGAGTACCGCGGCGTCCCAATCGGCGAGGAAGAACGCCGACAGATCCTCGAGATGGCAAGGCTCGCTGGTCTCGCGACCACTGAGCTCTATGCGCTTCGTGAGGAGCCAGAGGTCCTGCTACGCGTTGCAGCTTTCACCCGTCGCGCTCTCGGGCGATCCATCGAACTGCGCGAAACAGCCGGATTCCTAGACCCGTACGTGCGCATGGGATCAGTCGAGTACTCGTTGCTTCGAGACGAGGGTCACGGTCTTCGCGAGCTGGTGGTCCTCCTCGCCGCGGTCTATCGAGATGACTGGCGGTTGCTTGTTGTCGATGAGGCGGAACTCCACCTGCACCCCTCCATGGCCAGGCTGTGGCTCGCCGAGCTGAACAGAGAATGCGAGCAGTCGGGACGATCCGCGATCGTAGTCACACACGAGCCGAGCTTCTTGCGGCCACGACTCGCCAGCGACTTGGCGTCGATTTGGGTCTTCGGCGCCGGATCGCCGCCGCGCCGGATGAGCGAGAGCGTCTTGGATGTGCAAGCGGACCGCGTGGAGGCTTCGCTCGCACAGAATCCACAACTGGTAAGCGACATCGTGTTCTCGCCCCGACCTGTTCTGCTCGAGGGTGTGACGGATGTCGCCGCGATGTCTACAACTCTTACACGCGTCGCGTCGGCGGAAGTGGTCGCGCAGACAGATCTCGTCGACTGCGGCGGGAGCGGCGGTGTGGCGTTATGGCTGGAGATCTGCACGAAGCTGGGCTTGGACGTACGCGCGGTGTGTGATCTTGACGCGCTGTTCGACCCCGAGATGCAGCGCACCCTCGACTCACTGCCGGGGCTCTCAAGTGCAATCACGGAGACGTTCGCCGAGAGCCCCGGTCGGATCTCAACGGTGCTGCGTCCCCTAATCCGCAAAGCGGATGAGGCTAAGGTTCCGAGCGATCCCGCATCGAGGGGAGCTTGGTTGGCCGGTCTCGATGACGAGTCGACTGCGGAGGGCATCCGAAAGGCGCGGCTCCTCACTTTGCTTGCGGACCACGGGGTGTGGGCGCATCCGCAAGGCACGTTGGAGCAGGTTCTAGCTATCGATCGCAAGGGCGTCGCTGAGGCACGTGCCGCAGCCTCGGTGACCTGTGACCTCGACCCCGCCGCGGTGTGGTCCGCCTACGAGCTTGACCTCCATGGCGACGTTGAAACGCTTCTCGCAGTGGCCGTGGAAAGAGTCGCGCACTCGATCATGGAAGCCCTCAGAGAGGACCCATCGGCCCAGTTTGGTTCGCCGGTCGGAACATCCGCGCAGGCTGACGCGCGCCTCGTCAAGGTCCTTCCGGTTGGCGAAGGCGTGCACAGGCTGGAAGTGATTGCGCCGGCTGCCTTCGCAGGGTGGTGGCTCGAGTTCTCACGGGAGAGCAGAGCGACCGACTTGAACCTCCAAGCACCAGCCTGACCGGCGCTTGGATGTCTCTTGAGACATCCGACTTGCGCATAAACGCGGGGTCGAAGACCTTGATCTGTGCGATGCGCCGCAGCAAGGCCTCAAGCTTCGGCGCGCTGTCGAAGGCGGCGTCGAACTGCTCCTTGAGTCCGTCGAGGAAGAGCGGCTCGATGGTCTTGAGTATGTTCGGCACCGAGGTGTAGTGCTGCCCGAGATCAGAGCGCTGTCCGGGAGTCACGACAGCTTGGAACATAGAGCCGAAAATATCGGGGTTGATCTCGTTCCAGAGCAGCCGACCGCTCTCCAGCAGCAGATCACGAGCCTTCTTGTTGAAGGCCGGCACCGTGTGATGCTCCTCGACGGTGAACAGGCGCCCGTTGACGTAGGGGAAGCCTGCAAGATGCGTCGGCTTCTCGGCGGCATCCGCCGTGTCGAGAGCAGTGAAGAGGTCGGTCAGGAAGTGGCTGACATCCGAGCCGTCGGGCTGTGTGAGCGTACCGACCGCCGCCGTGAACTGTCCCTCGTCGAAGATGCCCGTGTCCTCCGCAAAGAAGCAGAACAGCAAACGTGTGAAGAAGACGTTCAGGGCGTGGCGACCGAGCGTCGTGGTGTTGAGCTCGGGGTTGATCGCCAACAGCTCGTCGAACAACCGTGCCATGCGCTCGGCAGCCTTGACGTCGGCATGGGCCTCGGCGACGTACTGCGCCTTCTCCATGCCCGCCCAGGGCAAGAAGAAGGTGAAGTGCTTGTCGATGTCTGAGATGGGGATGGCGAGCGAGTCGTTCGTCTTCGCGTCGAAGGCCAGCAGCTCGGAATAGTCCGTGACGATGACGAATCGGGTGCTGTAGCGCACAACCGTCGGTGCACTGCGAAGCTCGTCGATCACTCCCAGTGGATCGTCTGTCGTCTCCTTGAAGTAGACGACATTCTTCTGCGCGACCTCGGTGGCCGGGTCGTCGGCGACGTTGAGCGAGCCGTTCCGCAGCCGCGTGATGTTGCTCGACGAGCGCCCATAAGCAGCGAGCAACTCGAAGATGAACTCACGGTCGTAGCTGCTGCGCCCGCCGAGCGGGCGGACGCGCTCCTCGACTGACTTCAGGTTGAGCCTCATGCCGCGCCGCCTTCGTCCCCAGCGCGACCGCTTCGCACCCATTGATCGACTTCGGACGCCTGGAACTTCCAGAGCCGCCCCACCCGGTGCGCCGGCAACGACTTCTCTGCGATCCAGAGATAGACGGTGTCCTTCGTGACCCCAAGATGAGCAGCGATCTGCTCAGCCGATAGCCACACCTCGGCCACGTTGCCTCCTAGCGATTTCACCCGGTTTGACCGATCCTAGCCGAGGCGCGCAGAGACGAGTCAGTACCCATTCAGTCGTCATCAGCACCCATTCCAAACGCGCGGATCAGTGTCCGTTCGATCTCGCTCACTGGTTCATCAGGGAGCTCGAGAATCTCGTCATCGAGGTCGCGCACGACTC
Organism: Microbacterium sp. MTN4-26; assembly: GCF_042846595.1. NCBI lineage: Bacteria > Bacillati > Actinomycetota > Actinomycetes > Micrococcales > Microbacteriaceae > Microbacterium > Microbacterium sp. MTN4-26. Next base: position 73,344 of record NZ_BTGO01000005.1, on the reverse strand, counting down.
GCTCGAGAAGCGCACGGTTACGATCGCGCCAGGCTCGCGTGTAGGGATCCTGAAGCAGCCCGTGCTCGCGACTGCCCTTGTAGTCCCACAGAAGCTCGTTCTCGACTACCGACCTGAGAACCCTGGCGTCGACCGCGGCGCTCATCTGCAGAATGGCGATACGGGTCGCAACATCGGAGTAAGAGATCCTCACGCTGTAGTCCTGGATCTCGCCGTATCTGGTGGTCTCAACACCATCGTGCCGGACCGTGATGGTTCGGTCGCCAACGGCGATGTCACGCATGCGACCTCCTTGATCAGAACGGACCAGCATACTGCGAACAACTTGCGGGCCGCGAGGGCCGCTCCCGTGCGAAGGTCAGCGGACGGTAAGGTCCGGCACCCCTTCCGGCAGAATCTCGGCAAGTCCGATGCCAAGTACCTGCGCCACGGCGAGGAGCGTCCGCACCGTCGGGTTCGCGGGGGTACCCGGGCGAGACTCTCCCTTTTCGAGCTTCTGGTAGGTGTACCGGCTCAAGTTCGCCTCGTACGCAACGCGGTCCTGGCTGTACCCGCGAGCCAACCGCTGTCTCTGGATGTTCGTTCCGATGGCCCGGGCGTAGGCATCCCACTCCGGGCTCGAAGACGATGCGCTGCGCACCTTCTCAGGTTCACGGCGAGGCTTGCTCGGTATGGCCTAGTCGGTATGGCAATCTGCGATCATGACGCGCGAACTGGCGGAGCACCCGGCCTTTCGCACGTTGACGCCGGATCCATTCCTCGAAACCCTGTTGAGTCTTCTCTCGGAACCCAATGGCTCGTCTCTCGCAGCGCAGGCGTATGAGACCGCACGGGACTGGTGGGACGAGCACGCACAGGGCCCAACCTGTGACGAACTCCTGGCCGCGATGTTCGAGCCGGATGACTGGCTCGAAGTCATTGACGACCCGTCACGCCCGCTTCCCGAGCGAAGACACCAGCTCGCGCTCGTGCGCCAGTGGCTCATCGTGTCCTGGGCGCGCGCCGGCGCCATCAGCCTCGTGTTCGGGCACGACACGGTGATCCGGCCCGGCTTCTCCATCACCCCCAGCTGAGCGTCCTGGGTCGCGCGACACTGCAGGTAGCGGACGATCGAGGTCGTCGGGCAGCAACCGCGCGCGATTCAGGATCGAGTTGCGAGGCGCTCCCCACGATGTCGGCGCGTCCCAACTGCTCGGCATGCGCACGGTGTCGAGGTGACGGAGAAGGCATGCCCGCTGGGAACGGGCCGACGCGAGGAGCGCCTTGTCGAGGCTGCAACTGATGGTCTTCACGCCGTATGCCTTCTTGGCGCCGTACGCAGCCATGACGGCATCCTGGCTTCGCTCCACGACCAAGCGCGAGGTTTCTCGCAGGTGTCGACCACCGGTCCCTCCCTGCACGCCTGCTACCGCCGCCTGCATGATCTCGACTTGATCGCGCGACTTGTATCGCGGACTCAGCAGGTAGCGCAGGAACTCCGGATCGATGAGTATTCCGGTCAGTGCGACAGCCTCGGGGTAGACGCAGAGCAGTGAGTCCTCGTAGGAGCTGTCCAGCGAGGCGCCGAACTCTTCTGCGCGAGTTTGAGCGCGCTCCGCGGCTTCGGGCGAGTCTCGCAGCGCTGCGAGGAGGAGTCGCACCGCGAGTTGCAGTTCTCCGGTGTGGAGCGCGATTCCGTGAAACCAAAGCGTTCCACTCACCCACCGTTCCGCGCGACCGAACTCCGGATGCATGGCGAGGTCGACATCGCGGCCGTCGAGATGCCAGCGTCGATGACGCAGACAAACACCCGCCCCACGCCTTCGAGTCGTCGTCGGTGTTCCCGCTGCGCACCGCAGACACTCTGTCCTCGACGATTGGGGTTGCGAACATCGGCGACACCTGCCGTGGCGCCATCCGTAGTGGCTGCATCGCACGAACATGCCATGTTTCCGTGCGTCCCGTTCGAAGTAGCCCGGCGCCAGCCCACCGAGTGTCTCGACGAGTCCAGGTACCTTTTCGACGTCAGGATTGGTCTCCGACAGCCGGCCAAGGTCGCGGATGTGAAGTCGCAGGTCGCGAAACGTGAGACCGTTCGCTGGAGCAAGCCGCCCGACATAGCCGACGACCGTCTCTCCGGGAAGCGGTCGGATGGAGACCGGCAGCGCGACAGGCCGGGTCATTCGCCAAGCCCGTCGTTAAGCTCGCGCCGCGCGCGGCGGCGTCGGTCGTCGTCCATCACCGCGCGCAATCGACTGAAGTTGAGGCGCTCTGATTCCGTCTCCATTGCCTCGATGACGGCCAGCTCAATGATGCCGGCCACCTCTCCGACGCGACCGTGACTGGCTTCCCAGAGCAGCTCGGCGTCGTCCACGATGGATCCTGGCTCCTGCGCCACGAGCTTTGCATTGGCCTCCAGATCCTCCAAGAGCGCGCACCATCGATCGCGATTGCGTTGATTGTTCAGCTGGTGTGCGTCGAGGTCCATGATCCTGAACCGGGTCGCCACCTGGGCTGCCCAACCTCCGTCCAGGAGCCCAGTGTCTTCGACGTTGGCGCCGACGTACACGAAGGTCGCCTGGCACTTCTCGGACAACTGCTTGAGATAGTTCGTCGCATCCGAGGCACCCTGCCGGTCCTGATTCAGGTTGTGGATCTCGTCGATGATGATGAGTTCTGTACCGCACCGCTCTACGACATCTGCGAGACCGTTGAGCAGTTCCGGGGCGGTCATCCGCGGGCGTGTCGGCCGTCCGAGGAAGTGGTGGAACTCGACGAGCAGCGACTTCGGGGTGCAGTCCGAAGGTGTCGACACGTAGATCACTGGGATCACACTCCGTTGGCCACGCGGGTTGCCGCGGACCCGGCGTTGAATCTCGAACTCCTTCGCAAGGCGGGTGACGGTCGTCGACTTCCCCGCGTTGGGGACACCGTTGATGATGAGACCGAACTTGCCGCCGCGCTTGCGAGCGTTTGCCACCATCCGCAGTCGAAGCTCGTCCCGGATTGCCTTGACCTCCGCGGTGAGAGAGATGCGGCCGTTCGCCATGAAGTCCAGTCGCCGTAGGCAGTACGCGGTTCGCTCCTCTTCGGTGAGTGCATCGAGCGCGCTGCGAGTCATGACCTCCGGTTCGACGAGTTGCTCGCCCACGAAGTCGGACCAGCCCTCCTTCGTCTGCCAGTTGGGCTTCTTCAGCGAACCGATGCTCAGATCAATCATCGAGCCGTCCTCGCGTTTCTTCCGTCTGGCTTGTGAATCCGCCCGACTCTGCCCACAGGCCCTCATCGTCGCCGGGCTCGAGGAACCCGTTGCCGCCGGTGCGCCTGAACCGCCCGTCAGAGGCCCCAGTATGTTCGCCCGCATTCTCGCCGGTCGATGGTTCTGCGAGCGGGCTCGACAGCGCCATCGGATCGGACATCGCGGCGCGCACGCGCGCATCCGCACGCTCGGCGTTCGGGGCGCCGAACCGGCCGCGGCGAATGCCTTCTTTGAGGGCAGCCGAAACGCGACGCGTATCAACGCCTGGTGTTCCGTCGCTTGCCCGGAGCTGGCGATGCACCTCATCACGGAAGGGCATCTGGGCGTCGCCGGCCTTCCAATGCAGCGGGATGAACTCGTCGCCGTACTCGAGCCAGACGGTGTAGAGATTGAACGGGTCGCTCCGAATGGTCCACTTTTGGCCAACAGTGCTCGGGGTCGCCGCCACAATGTCGCGCAGGCGACGCGACGAGTATCGACGCCGACCGATATTGACGCCGTAGTCCTGGATCGTCCGCCCCTCTCCCGGGAGCAGACTGATGTACTCCTCGCGTCCGAACGGGATTGGCAGGTCTGGCGTGACCTCACGAAGCAGGGTCACTGTCTCCATGGGCGTGAGCGCGCGACTCGGACGGAGAGGATCTCGCAGCCCGTCGTGGGGACGGTGCATCCAGTGCACAGCGATCCAGTCGTCGAGCAACTCCTGAGCTTGCAGGAGCGTCGGAGGGGGATGCGGTGCGTCATCCTTTCCTCGGTGCTCGACGCTTCGACCCACGTGGCTGCGAAGGTACTGCGCGAACTGTTCGGCGACTGAACCGAAGTTCGCCTCGACATGCGGCTTTCCGGTGGGTGTGTACGGGTTGCACTCGATAATCGAAATACCCAACCGCTCGCACGCCTCAGTGAATGCGGTGGACGTGAAGATCTTGCCGTGGTCGACAGTGATGTTCTCCGGAAAGATCACCGGCACCATCGATCGGTAGCGATCGAGCTCCTGCTGACTGATCCCATGCGGATCGGCCCACGCGGCCGACACCAACTCCCGCGTCTCGCGCGCACCCTGAGGCCGACGCTCGTACGGTGTGAGGGCGCGGGCGAGCAGGGTCACGAGATCGACAGACTTCGTCCCGCCCGCCCGCAGCACCGCGGCCATCGGAGTGCGACTTCGGATCTCGAGCAGGATGGTCATCTCCGGACGCTCAACCCCATTTCGCGTCGTCACACTCCCGTTGTCCAGCGTGATCTCCGCGTCGAACTTGGTCGTATCGATCTGGGTGTGCTCACCGAGGCGCGGCGACTCGTGCTGCTGGAACTCGCGCTGGGGACGGTTCGCGAGGGAAGCGCGCGTCTTGGCGGACCTCGTCAGGTGCTTCGCTCGAGGCATTTCGCTCACGATGCGGTCGAGGGTGCGTTCACTCGGAATTGCGAACGGCGGATCCGCTCCGTAGCGATCTGCGATGGCGTACAGGATGTCGTCGACGATGCGCCCGCGCGTCCCGGTGGATTGCCTAGCTGCTTGGCGACACACATCGGCGACGATTTCGAGGAGGAGAGGGTCTCGACTCTTCTGCGTCTTGGTCCGGTATCGCTTGTCGATCAGTCCTAGCGCACCGAAGTCGCGGTAGCCCTGGAGCTTTCGCCAGACAGTGCGCGGGTCGACCGAGCCTCCAGGTGTCTGCTGGCCAATGCTGTGCGCTATCTCGGCAATGATTCGGTTCGTCTCATCAGCGTCTCTTCGCGCCGAGCTGAGGAACTTATCGAGCCGGGTCACGTGCGGCAACCACAGCTGGATCTTCGCCTGTTGGGGCAACGGCAGCGCCTTCAGCGACTGTGGATCGAACGTCCGAACCTGACGAAGTTCTCGTTGCGGCCACTCAATGGATGGGTCCCTCTGCAACTCATTGATGAGGACCACGCGCACGTACCCCTCATCCACGGCACGCAGGCGGGCTGACGCCGCGTCGTACGCGATCAGCTCGAAGGCCACTCCGTCCCAGACCAACCGGTCACCGAGCTCCAGATTCATCCCCATCCCCTCCCCACGCATACAGCGACGGATTCGAACTCGAGTCGGCTCCCGAGGTCCACCTCGAGGGCGCCGTGCCAGATTGCGGCGAGGAGCAGTCCTCGCGCGGGGCTGCTTGTTCCGGCCAGCAGGGGCTCCCAGTCCCGGAGCGCGCGCGCCTCTCCGCGGCGAGCGGTGAGCATCTCCGCGACCTGGGTCGGGCAAGCCCATCGAGGATGGCGATAGCCAGCGAGAAGACGGATGTTCCAGTCCTGAACCCTCGCGAGGTCAGCAAAGAGCCTGTAGTCCATCTCCAGGGAGGCGGCCCATGCAGCGGTAACCGCGAAAAGTTCGGCGTCACGCGCCTTGATCCGTCGGCGGGGACGAACGTCGACGATAAGCCGTGACCCGTCCGACCTGCGGATCAGGAAGTCAGGGAAGTGCATCATGCCCAGGCGGCTCCAGCGAAGCTTGAACGGCTGAGTGGCAATGTCGACTACGTCGGGATCGCGATCGAGAACCGACAGTGCCGTCTTCTCGTATAGCGACTCGAACCAGTGGTGGCGTCCCGTCGTCGCCGACCAGTACACGCCGGAGTAGTTCTCCCGCCCCGGATATGCCTTGGAGATCCGGATGGGAGCGACGCGCGACAGATCGAGTTCACTCACCTGCTCGGACCCGATGTCGCACACCCGGCCGTCGTACTTCACCTCGACGGTCACTGCCGCGAGCTGCGTGACGGTGTGCTCGGATGGCGCGAACGTTGTCAGGATCACCGTGCGAGGTCTCTCGTGGTCGAGGGTCGTGAGCCTGACAATGCGTACTTCGGATACGTGCTCGGCGCCAAGGTACGTCGGCGGATGCTCGGCGCGTCGCGCGACGCGCCGAGCGACTGACAGATTCGATGGCACGGCTGACAGGCGCCTGACTCCGCTGACAGATCGCGTGGCGCGACTGACAACTTGCACGGCGCCGGACAGCTGACGCCTGCGAGGAAAATCACAAAAAGGTCTCGAAAAACCCTTCCCCTCGTTACCTTTCCGTTATAGAGTGTGAGCACGGTGATCGTTTTGCTGTGGCGATCACCGGCATGTGATTGCAGGACACTCTTGGTGCAAGGGACAAGGGCCGGTCGGAAGCCTCTCCGACCGGCCCTTCACCGTGTCGGCACGGCTCCCCCGGGATACTCCGCGCCGAAGCCCACGAGGATCGACACCTCCGCGGCCATCGTGTGCACCGCGTCCGACAACTCCGCGACGCGGGGACGCATCTCATCCGACGCCCCCACGAGGCACGCTGCCGCGACGACCGCTCCGCTGGAATCCCGGATCGGCGCGGTGAACGCGGTCTGACCCGCCTCCTCGAAGGATTCCCGCGCCATCACGCCGTCTTTGCCGAGCAGGTGGACGCGACGGAAGAACTCGGCCGACTCCCGCGCATCCGCCCGTGCCGGAAGAAACGCGCCGATGTCGTCGTCGTCGAACGCAAGCATCAGCGCCGGCCCGCCATCGGAGCTGAGGATGGGGCACGGCCGCCCGAGCCACGGCGTCATCTCCAGGCCGGGGCCGATGTGACGCAACTCCTCCACAAGGGTGACCGACCGCATTCCCCGCAGCACCGTGATGAAGGCGCACACGCCCGCGCGATCAGCCGTGCGTGCGACGACCGGCGTTCCTTGGGTGACGAGCCTCGAAGCCAGCGCAGCCCGCTGCCACCCATGGATCGACCACTCGAGGCTCACCAGCCCCTCACCCTCCTCGATGCGGACCACCCCGCTGCGTCGGCAGGTCTCCAGCAGACGTACGGCGCGATCTCGACGGATCCCCGCCGCCCTGGCCAGCTCCGCGAGCGGCCGTGGCCCCGACGACAGCGCCCACAGCATGTCGAGCGTCGCCGCGAGGGCGGGTGCGGGCGGGGATGCCGGTGGGGAACTCATCGCCGCCGGCACCGACGGCGATGCAGTCTGACCTCGCGCGTCGACGACCCGTTCCACCGCGCGTCGCGCCTCGAGAACCGCCTTGCGCGCGACCGCGATGCCCTGCCTCGCCCGGTTCATCGGCAGGCGAACGGCGACAACGGCGAGCGCGTCGCCTCCCGGCGCCAGGATCGGCACGGCGATCTCGACGGACTTGCCGACCGTCGTCTCGACGACACGTCCGCCGCCCGACGTCGTCTCCTCCTCAGATCCCGCTCGTGCGATCGCACTCGGGCGGTCCACGACGAGCTCACCGACCTCGGCGGGCGAGTGCAGCGTCCAGGGCGAAACGACGGCCCCGACCACCCTCATGCCCTCGGGCGTGGGTGCCGCCAAGACCGCCGTCTCGCCCGTGCGGTGGGCGATGCGGGTCAGCACGGTGCGGCAGACCCGGGCGTACGGTGACGACGCGCGCCCGGACAGCGCCAGGGCGACCTCGCCGACCCGGTAGGAGCCGTATGCGTCGCCGCGGGCGAGCAGACCCAGCCCGACCAGTTCCGCGCACAGTCGCGACACGGTGCTCAACGGCATGGCGATCGTCCGTGCGATCTCGCCGGCAGCCACGGAAAGGGTCGGATCCGTACGACCCGCGACCGCCTGCAGAGCCCGCAGACCTGCGGCGACTCGAGCGGTCATCCCGCCTCCCGACGCAAGAACAGCAAACCTCCCACCGACGGTTTGCACGTGGCGAGCACTGTAACACAGCCGCGAGACGCACTTCCCATAATGGCCACACTCGCTCGGAACCCCGCCGAACCGCCCTCTCACCAGGGCTGATCGTGGCGCCCACCGCCCGCTTGACCCCAAGAAACGAGAGCCAAATGGAGAAGTTCGACGTCGCCGTCGTCGGCATGGGAGCGCTCGGGAGCGCAACCGCCTACCACCTCGCCCGCAGAGGCGTGAAGACCATCGCGTTCGAGCAGTTCGAGCTCGGGCACGTGCGCGGCGCCTCGCACGACACCTCCCGCATCATCCGCACCTCGTACGGCTCACCCGAGTACGTGCGCCTGGCACGGTCGTCGTATCGGGACTGGGCGGAACTCGAGGCGACGACGGGTGAGCAGCTCACCGTCATCACGGGCGGACTCGTCTTCATCCCCTCCGACGGGCCCTTCGCGGCATCCCACTTCGCCGACAGCCTGACCGAGGTCGGCATCCCCTACGAACTCCTCACGCCCGCGGAGGTGCACGAGAGGTGGCCGCAATTCCGCTTGCCCGACGGTGTCGAGACGATCTGGACGCCCGACTCCGGCATCGTCCACGCGGCGCGATCCGTCGCGGCCCTGCAGATGCATGCTCGGGTCGGCGGGGCCGACATCCGCGACCGCACACCGGTGCTCGCGCTCGACCCGACCGGCGACGGCGTGATCGTACGCACGACGAAAGGCGACGTGCTCGCCGACAAGGTCGTCGTCACGGCGGATGCATGGACAAACACTCTCCTCGAGCCCCTCGGCGCCGCGATACCGCTCATCACCATGCAAGAGCAGGTGACGTACTTCAAGCCCGATGATGCCGCACCCTCGACCGCGACCGCTTCCCCGTCTGGATCTGGGAAGACACCAACTGCTTCTACGGCTTCCCGACCTATGGCGAGCCGACGATCAAGGCCGCCCGGGATCGCTCCGACAACCTCATGACACCCGAAGAGCGCACCTTCGTGCCCTCACCCGAACTCCTCGCGCAGCTGACGGAGTTCATGGGTGCGACGATCCCCGCCAGCGGAGAGCCCCTGCGCACGGTCACGTGCCAGTACGCCATCACTCCCGACCGCAACTTCGTGATCGGTCCCCTGCCCGAGCATCCCGACATCCTCGTCGGGCTCGGTGCAGGGCACGCCTTCAAGTTCACCCCCACGATCGGCCGCATCCTCGCCGAGCTGGCCGTCGACGGCGAGACCGGTGACGACATCTCGACGTTCTCGGTCACCGCCGCGTCGCATCCCGCGGGCGGCATCGGATTTTAGCGGTCGAGCGACGCGAAGGGAAAGCGCACGGCGGGGTGGGTCGAGCCCCCTACGCTGAGGCTTCACACGACCTGTTCCCTCGCCCGACAGGACGAATCGCTCGCCGCCCGACGCGATCCGCCCATCCGAACGACCCTGCGCTCCGAACTCTCCTCAGAGCGGGTCCTCCCCTACGCCCGCCGCCTCGACCCAGGAGACCACCATGAAGGAGCACTCCACCGCGCCGCTCGTCGACATCGACGATCACCGCAACGTCACCGACCTCTTGGTGCGCCGCGCCGCCGCCGACCCCGACCACGCGGCGTTCGACGTCGCCACCGGGGATCCCGACGCCCCGTGGCGCCAGGTGACCACGGCGGAGTACCTCGGCGAGGTGACCGCACTGGCCAAGGGCCTCATCCACGCCGGCGTCGAGGCCGAGGACAGCGTCGCGATCATGGCTCCGACGCGATACGAATGGGCCGTCGCCGACCTCGCGGCATGGTTCGCCGGTGCCGTGGTCGTGCCCGTCTACGACACGTCGTCCCCCGAACAGGTCGAGGCCATCATCGCCGACGCGCAGGTCACCCTCGCGATCGGCGGCGGCGAGCGCCAGGCATCGCTCCTGCGGGCGGCGTTCGACGCCGTCGGGTCGGAGGACCTCGGCGTCTGGACGATGGATCCCGGCACCAACGACCTCATCGCGCTCGCTGCCGGCGGCGCCGATGTCGCAGACGACCTGCTCGAGCTGCGCCGCACCCAGGCCGACCTGGATTCACCGGCGACGATCGTCTACACGTCCGGCACGACCGGGGAGCCCAAGGGCGCGATACTCACCCACCGCAACTTCGTCGGCCAGGTGCGCAACGTCGCCGCCGCGTACCGCGAGGTGGTTCGCGCGGACGGGAACACCGTCATCTTCCTGCCGCTCGCTCACGTGCTGGCACGCGGACTGCAGCTGATCTGCCTCGCCGGCGGGATGCGCATCGCCCACGTCTCCGACCCGACCGAGGTCGTCGACAGCCTCGGTGTGCTGCGCCCCACCTTTCTCGTGGTCGTGCCGCGAGTGCTCGAGCGCATCCGGAACGCCGCGGCGGAGAAGGCCGACGAGGCGCGCCTGGGGGCACTGTGGCGCGCCGCTGTGCGCACCGCCGTCTCGTGGGCCGATGACCTCGAGGCGGGCACCCGCCCCGACGCGGCGCTCCGCGCGCGTCGCGCCGTCTTCGACGCCCTGTTCTTCCGACGGCTGCGGGCCCGGATGGGCGGCCGCCTCGACTACATCCTCTCCGGTGGCGGCGCGCTCGATCCCGATCTCTCGCGCCTGTTCCGCGGTATCGGCGTGCCCGTCATCGAGGGCTACGGTCTCACCGAGACGACCGCTCCCCTGACCGGGAACCTGCCCGACGACATCCGCTCGGGAACCGTCGGCTACCCGCTCCCCGGCTCCACCGTTCGCATCAGCGAGCACGGCGAGATCCTCGCTCGCGGGGTCGGCATCTTCTCGGGCTATCGCGACCCGGCGCACACCGCCGAAGCATTCGTCGACGGCTTCTTCCGCACCGGCGACCTCGGCCGTCTCGACGACGACGGCCGCGTGGTGCTCGAGGGACGCCTGAAGGACGTCATCGTCACCAGCAACGGAAAGACGGTCGTGCCGCAGCCGTGGGAGACGCGCGTCGAGGCTGATCCGCTCGTCGCGCACGCGGTCATGGTGGGCGAAGGCCGCTCGTACCTGTCGGCGCTGCTCGTGCTCGACCGCGCCGCGACCGAGGCGTGGGCGGACGCGCAGGGAATCCGCCTCGACGCCGTTTCCGGCGAAGGTGTCACGCCGATCTCCGAACCTCGCCTGATCGCCCACCTGCAGCGCAGCGTCGACGCCGCCAATGCCCGCGTGTCGCACAGCGAGGGCGTGCGCCGATTCGCCCTCGTCTCCACCGACCTCGACGACACCCGCCTGGTCACTCCGACCATGAAGATCAAGCGACGCGCCCTGCTGGAGCGCAGCGGCAACGCCGTCGACGACCTCTACCGCTGACCCCTCGAGAGGACCCCCATGACTTCCGCCACACGCGCGTCGCTCGTCGCGATCGTCGTCGCCCTCGCCCTCGGTGGCCTGGTGGCCTGGGCAGGCAGCCAGGGCACCGCGCTCGTCGCCGGCATCCCGCTGTTCGCCCTCGCCGTCGCAGCCGCCTTCGCCGTGCAGGTGATCGTGTGGATCCCGTCGCAGCTGGCCCGCACGGAGAAGTTCTTCGACATCACGGGCAGCCTGACGTTCATCGGCGTCTCGGTGGCCGTGCTGCTGCTCGCGCCGGTCGCGGATGCGCGTGGGTGGGTGCTCGCCGCGATGATCGTGCTGTGGGCGGTGCGCCTCGGTGCCTTCCTGTTCGTGCGAGTGCACCGCAGCGGCGGCGATGACAGGTTCGACGACCTGAAGACGAATCCGGTGCGCTTCCTGCGGGTGTGGGTGCTGCAGGGCGCCTGGGTCTCGCTCACGGCCTCGGCGGCATGGATCGCGATGAGCAGTGAGACCCGCGCTCCGATCGGCTGGCTGGCCGTGGCGGGAATCGCCGTGTGGGTGCTCGGCATGGTCGTCGAGATCACCGCCGATGCTCAGAAGACCGCCTTCAAAGCCGACCCCGCGAACAAGGGGCGGTTCATCCGCAGCGGACTGTGGTCGCGCTCACGTCACCCCAACTACTTCGGCGAGATCGTGATCTGGCTGGGTGTCTTCCTCGTCGCCGCGCCCGTTCTCACGGGATGGCAGTGGGTCGCGCTGATCTCTCCGCTGTTCGTGATCCTGCTCCTCACCCGCGTCAGCGGCATCCCGCTGCTCGAGCAGAAGGCCGACCGCACCTGGGGCGGTGAGGACGACTACGAGGCCTACAAGAAGCGCACGCCGACCCTCATCCCGCGCCTGAGCTCGCCCGCCTGAGACGACACGCCGAACGGGGCTTCCGCAGCGTTACCTTTTCGTTATAGAGTGCTCGCACGGTGATCGTTTTGCTGTGGCGATCACCGGCATGTGATTGCTCTTGGTGCAAAGGGAAAGGGCCGGTCGGAAGCCTCTCCGACCGGCCCTCACTCTCGCCGCCACAGTGCGACGAGAACCGCGGCCGTGATTCACACCCCGCCGCCACCGCCGCCACCGCCACCGCCACCGCCACCGGCTGAACCGCCGCCGCTGGAGCCGCCCGACGTCGACGACGACGATGCGGCCGCCGTCGACAGCGACGCGATGCCGCTGGAGAACGACGAGGAGTCGAACCCGGCGGTGCCGTAGTACCAGTACGGCGCGACACCCGCGCCGTACATGACGGCGAGCTGCTGCGCCCACGCCTTCTCCTGACCGAAGACGACCGCGTACGGAAGCAGCTTCTCGTACAGGCGGATCATCTGCACCCGGTCACCGGGATCGACCGACACCCGCTCCGCGCCCGCGGGCGACTGAAGCATGCGGATGCGGTCGGCTTCGGCCCACTCGATGAACATCTCAAGGCCCTTGAGGTGGTCCCGCACCTCGGCGCCCTCCGCGCTCAGCGGCTTGCGTGCGACCAGGACCATCGTCAGCACCGCCAGCGCGATCGAGGCGAACATCACCAACAGCGGGATGCCCGCATCCACCCCCGACGAGATCGCCACGACGCCGAGCACCACCGTGAGGGCCATGACGCCGAGCGAGACGAGGATCGGCAGCACACGCGCACGCCCAGGGACCGGGCGACGCAGGCCGGTGCGTGTCAGCTCTCGATTCGCGGCCTTGATGATCTTCTGCGCCGCCGTCGAGAAGCGCCGGTCCTGCGAGCCGAACTCGTACTCCGCCCCGGGTGCCCCAGACGACCCGAACAGTCCGTCAAGAAGCATGCGCCCGTCGCCGTCAGCCCGGCTGCGGTCCAGCAGCTGGGCCTTGAGCTTGGTGCCGCCGAAGAACTTCTTGTCACCCTCGACGATCCGGATGCTCCCGACGATCGCCTGTTCGAGAACCTCGGCGGGGATCGCCTTCGTCGTGCGCCCGAGCATCACGGCCGACTCGAGCGCATCCACCTGCCGCGGCGGGGTGAACTCGGCGATGATCGTCGGGCGACCGGGCGCGTCGGCGAGCGAACGTCGACGGTGCACGATCGCGAAGACCACAGCCCCGATCATCCCGAGCCCCGACAGACCCTGTGCCCACCCCCACGGCGAGGCGAGGTAGCTCGTATCGAAGAGCACGAACGTGTCGTCCTCGAACCCGACCGCAATGGTCACCGTCTCGAACCGGTCCAGCGCAACACCGCCGGCCTCGATCACGACGGCTCCATCCTCGCCCTGGTTCGTGCTGATCGGGCAGGCGTCGGCAACGCCGTCGCGACCGAAATAGCACGCCTGTTCGCCCGCGAGGGAATCGGCGAGCTCGGGTTCGACGGTGAGCGTGACCGAGACGTCTCCGAACGGCTGACGCCAGTCGAGGCCGTTGATGTCCCAGTAGAACTCGTCGCCGGTGTCGGGGAAGCGCCACGTGACGTTCTGGAGCTCGTACGTGAACACGTAGGTCTGCTCGCCGTGCACGTAGTCGTCGGCGGCGGAGGTCATGACGAACGATCCGTCCTCCTGCTCAACCTCGACGGCGCGCGCCTGCCCGTCTGCATCGGTGACCGACAGGAGCTCCGGGAAGAGCGGCTGACCGTTGTAGGTGTCGGGGATGATCCGCCGCATGCCACGGTTCTGGTCGGAGTCGGGGAACTCGGCGACGAAGGTCTCCACGACGCGCAGGGTGCTGTGGCCGTCCTCGTCGAGGCCGAGGGTGTAGTCGGCGTGCATGCTCGCGAACGAGAAGTCGTCGACGTCGGCGGCGGCTGCCGGGGCCGAACCGACGGCGACGAAGGCGATCGCGAGCGCCACGGCGGCGACGCCGCTCCGCTTCAGACGCGCGCGAACATGCTGGACCGCCCCCGTGACAGACATGTCTCCAGCCTAGGGGGCACGATTCGGCCTACTCTTTCTCCATGACCGATCGCCGTCTCGCCGTGGAAGCGTGGGAGAGCCTGTTCCGCGCCCAGCACGAGATCCTCGACGAGATCAGCGCCGATTTCCACGACGACGAGCTCGGCCAGGGCGAATACGACGTGCTGCTGACGGTCACGCGCGGGCCCGAGATGACCGCACGCCTGCGTGACATCACCGCCAACATGCTCATCAGCCAGCCGAGCGTGTCGCGCCTGGTCGACCGGATGGTGCAGCGCGGCCTGATCTCGAAATGCCCCGACCCCGACGACGGTCGCGGCTCGCTGGTGCGCGCGACGGAGCGCGGTGCGACCACCTTCCGTCGCGTCGCCTCGCAGCACGCCCGCTCCATCGCGGACCGGATGTCGTGCCTCGACGACGACGAACTCGCGCGCCTCCGCGACATCACCGCCAAGCTGCGAGCTCGCGCCTGACTGCTGCCCTCCAGGAGTGTTCGGTTGCCCCTCGATGTCGTTCGAGAGTGTTCGGTTGCCGCTCATCGTCGGTTTCGGCCCCGGATGCGACATCCCGCGACCGGTGAATGGCGGGATGCGACATCCTGCGCCATATGAATCGGGGGGGGCGCACCGCTCCTCCACAGGGCGGGAGGAGACAGCATCCATCCCCGGATGCCGGGAAGTGGCGGGTGCGGCGCGAGCGGTGACGCGATAGTCGGGTGCATGCCACGGCGACCGGAACCGATCGATCCGCGGCTGGACGTCGCCTTCTCCGTCGCAGAGGCCCGCCGGATGGGCGTGAGCGCACGACGCCTGCGCGGACGGGACCTGGAGATGCCGTTCATCGGCGCTCGAATGCGTGCGACCGGCGCCGTCGACATCGCGTCGGAGACCGCGACGCCCGGCGCTGAGGCCGCGCGACGAAGACGGCAGGACATGGCGAGGAGGGCGGCCGCCTACAACACGGTGATGGCGGACCACGCGTTCTTCAGTCATGGCACGGCGGCCGCGCTGTGGGGGCTGCCCCTTCCGAGCGGCGCTCTCGAGCCGGACGCCCTCGACGTCTCCGTCGCCGCGCCGCACCGCGCGCCGCGCGCGGCAGGGGTCCGCGGTCACCAGCTGGCGGCTCACCTCGTCTCGGTCCGGATCCGCGACGGGATGCGCATCGCGTCGCCCGCGGCGACCTGGGCGCAGCTCGGCGGCATCCTTTCGCTCGACGACCTCGTCGCCGCCGGAGATGCACTCCTGCATAGACCTCGCACCGAGGATGGGCATCGCACCGGACCGGAGACCGCTCTCGCGACGTTCGCTCAGCTCGAGGCCTCGATCGAAGCCGGTCGCCGGATCGGCGCATCCGCACTCCGCCAGGCACTGCCGCTCGTGCGCGAAGGGGTGGCGAGCCCCACCGAGACGGCGCTTCGCCTCGGGCTGTGGCGCGCGGGGCTCCCCGATCCGGTCCTCGATCACGATGTGCGAGACGATCGCGGACACCTCGTCGGGTGCACGGAGTTCGCCTATCCGACCTTCGGCCTCCTGATCGAGTGCGAGGGCGACCACCATCGCACCAACCGCCGCCAGTGGAATCGCGACATCGAGAAGTACGGGCGATATCAGGATCTGGGATGGACCGTGCTGCGGTTCTCAGCGATCCACCTCGCCCCGAGTGTCAGCCCCGCCGTGACCCGCATCCGCCACCATCTCGCACAGCGCGGCTGGGCATGCGATCCGTCCGCGTGACCTCGCGCGGACGTGGTTTTCGGTTGTCATTGGATGCCGATTTCCGGAGCGGATGCGACATGTGGTGACACGTGAACCGGAGGATATGGCATCCCGTGACAGGTGAACCGGAGGAGGCGGCATCCGGTGACAGGTGAACCGACGGATGCGGCATCCGGCGGGTCAGCACTCGATGACGTTCACCGCGAGACCGCCCTCGCTGGTCTCCTTGTACTTGTGGGACATGTCGATGCCGGTCTGACGCATCGTCTCGACGACCGCATCGAGCGACACGAAGTGCGAACCGTCCCCGCGCAGGGCCAGCCGCGCCGCGGTGACGGCGGTGGATGCGGCAATCGCGTTGCGCTCGATGCAGGGGATCTGCACGAGCCCACCGACGGGATCGCACGTCAGGCCGAGGTGGTGTTCCATCGCGATCTCCGCGGCGTTCTCGATCTGGCGGTTCGTGCCGCCCATCACCGCCGTCAGTCCGCCGGCCGCCATCGCGCACGCCGACCCGACCTCGGCCTGACAGCCGCCTTCGGCACCCGAGATCGACGCGTTCGCCTTGAAGAGCGACCCGAGAGCGGTCGCCGTGAGAAGGAAGCGGCGGATGCCACGGCGGCGGTTCGCGTCCGCGACGGCGTCGTCGTCCCCCGCGTCGGCGACATCGCCCGCGGTGCCGAACCCCAAGAGGGCACTGCCGACCAGTTCCCCGTGGGGCGTGACGGCGTTTCCGGCGCCGAGTCCCGAGTCGGCCAGGAAACGCCACCAGTACATCGCGACCGCCGGCAGGATTCCGGCCGCACCGTTCGTCGGCGCGGTGACGACCCGGCCTCCGGCGGCGTTCTCCTCGTTCACGGCCAGGGCGAACGCGCCGAGCCACTCTCCCGGCAACTCGCGACCACCGGCCGCAGTGGTGTCCTCGAGCTGTGCTCGGATCACGCTCGCGCGCCGCTTCACCTTCAGCATGCCCGGCAGCACGCCGTCGGCGTGCAGACCCGCCGTGACACAGTCGGCCATCGCATCCCAGATGCGATCGAGGCCGGCCGCGACCTCGGCCTCCGAGCGCAGCGCCGTCTCGTTCATGCGCGCAGCCTCGGCGATCGTCAGGTGGCGCTCGTCGCAGATCGCGAGGAGCTCCTCCGCCGAATCGAAGCGGATCGGTGACGGAGTCGCTTCGATCCTCGGAGCCTCGCCGTCGCGCCGGATGAAACCGCCGCCCACGGAGTAATAGGTCTCCTCAGCCAGCACGCCGCCCTCGTCGTCGCGCGCGACGAGCGTCATCGCGTTCGGATGCTCCGGGAGGCGCGTCCGAGGTTCGAAGCTCACGTCCGCCTTGGCGAAGGGCACCGGTCTCATGCCGCCGAGGAGCATCCGGTCCCCGTCCGCCAGGTTCGACCAGGCCCCGCGGATCGCTCCCGGATCGGCCGTCTCGGGATCGAGCCCGGAAAGCCCGGCCACCACCGCATCCGGAGTGCCGTGGCCGATTCCTGTCGCCCCGAGGGACCCGTAGAGCGCGCACGTAACCCCCGTGACCCGGTCGAGAAGCTTGCTCTCGCGCAGGCGGACGGCGAACTCACGCCCGGCGCGCATCGGGCCGACGGTGTGGGAGCTCGAGGGTCCTATTCCGATGGAGAACAGCTCGAACGCCGAGACATAGGCGCTCATCGCTCCAGGCTACGCCCCACGGACTGCTCCGCGCCGAGACAGAGCGACAGCCCCGGCTCGTGGAGTCGGGGCTGTCGCCGGAGGGAGGTCTACTGTTCGACGGGCGTCGGTCCGTCCGCGGATGCCGCGGAGTGGGACTCATGCGCCTGCAGCACCGAGCGCTGGGCCTCGGTCGCGACCTCGATCTTGCGCGGCTTCGCCTTCTCGCTGACCGGGATCGTCACCGACAGCACGCCGTTGCCGTAGCTCGCCGAGATGCGTTCGGTGTCGATGCCCTGTCCGAGGTTCAGCTGCCGCACGAAGCTCGCCGCCTCGCGCTCCCGTGTGATCCACTTGACGCCGTCGCCCGACGCGAGGGTCCGCTCGGCGCGAATCGTCAGCAGCTGGCCGTCGACGTCGATGTCGACCGAGCCCGGGTCGATGCCGGGGAGGTCGGCGTTCAGGACGTAGTGGTCGCCATCGCGATAGAGGTCCATCGGCATGCGGCGGGGTCCACGTCGCGCGTCGAGGAGGCTCGACGCCATGCGGTCCAGCTCACGGAACGGGTCGTAGGTTCCCATTTCTGCTCCTTCGTAGCGGGTCGGATGCGGCCATCCGACAGTGTCTTGTCCAAGTTGAGTCACATTGACTCAAGTAAGCCCAGATTAGCACTCTCCTCCTGCGAGTGCCAGATCTTTCGATCGCCCTGGGCGAACGGAACGACAAGCATGCCGAAAGGGTCGGGATCAGCCGGCAGCGCCGACCTCGGGACGCCATCGCGCCCGTGTGCCATACGGGCCGACCGCCGCCGGAAACGCGAAAATCCCCCGCCCGATGGGCGAGGGATTCCTCACTGTCTCAACACAGTGCGCGCCTCGAGGGACTCGAACCCCCAACCTTCTGATCCGTAGTCAGATGCTCTATCCATTGAGCTAGAGGCGCAGGACCTCCGCGCGAAACGGCGCGAAGGCCGAGGTTCAGACTACCTCACGATTCGGTCGGTGGCGAATCGATGGCGGCGGCGACGTCTTCCGGTTCGTCCACCGCTCCGACCGTGACGTCGCCGATACGACGGCGGTGGGCTGCCAGGCGCGGCAGATCGACGAGACGCAGAGCCTGCATGCGTGCGGCCCGCATCTGCCCGTAGTCGGGTTCGAGGTCGGGACGTGCTCCCTCGACGACCAGCCGCCGCTGCAGATTCGACTCGACGTCGCCCCAGGCGGCCTGGCGTGCACCGGCGACGAGTTCAGCGACGGCCTCGGCGTCGTCGGCCCGCTCGCGCAGCACCTTCGCGACGCCGGTGTACTGCCGCTGTCGACGTCGAAGGTTGCGGGTGTCCCGATCGCGGTAGTCGTGCGTGCCGTCGGGATCGGAGTACTTCCCCCACGCCTTCTTGCGCTGCTTGCGGGTGAGGTCGGCCGCGGCCTCCTGCTCGGCGGCGAGCGCCAGAAGCGTCTCCCTGGCGAAAGGGGCGACCCGTTCGGGATCGAAGGGCTCGTTGCGCGCGATCGTGTCGACGAGGATGCGGTTGCGCACCGCGAGCCGTGCCGCGGCGTCGGCGATCGAGACACCTTCCGCGATCGCGTCTGCGTTGCGCCCCATCCGCACACCTCCCGTCCACACGAGATCGTATCGTCCGCACCTGAGCCGGATCTGGCATGCGCCGTGTGCGATACCCGTCGCCCGAAGCCCGCGCAAGCCCATCCCCAAGCCCGCACGCGCGCAATAGCGTCTCAACCGGGCCCAGACAGGGACCCGGTTGCCTTTCGAGAAGAGGAGTGACTCATGGGATTCATGGATGACGCGAAGGATGCCGCGGAGACCGCCGGTCGCAAGGCCGGCGAAGCGTGGGAAGACACCCGGGACCGCATCGACGACAAGCTCGACGAGATGCGCGCGGAATCCGACGTCAAGAAGGCCGAAGCAGAGCGCGACTCGGTGAAGGCGAAGAACGAGGCCAACGAGAAGATGCGCGGCGACAGCTGACCCGCTCGCTCCGGGCCCGCGCGACGCAGCGGACCCGGGAGTTTCCGCGGACATCGGCACCCGCGGGCAATCCGAAAATGCCGATACTGCGAATCACCTGTGCGACACCCCGTTGCACAGATTCAGGAGGTTACACATGTCATCGTCACCGAACCGCCTCGTCGCCTCGATCTTCGGCGCGGTCTACATCGTCGTAGGTCTGCTCGGTTTCCTCGTCACCGGCGGCGTCGGATTCATCGCGACCGAGGGTGGGCTGCTCCTCGGCATCTTCGAGGTGAACCCGCTGCACAACATCGTCCACGTCGCGGTGGGAGCCGTTCTCCTCATCGGCGGCCTGTCGTCCGTGGCCGCGGCCAAGGGCATCAACATCGCCGTGGGAGCTGTCTACCTCCTGCTCGGCGTCGTCGGGTTCTTCCTGGTGGGAACCGCGGCGAACATCCTCGCCCTCAACACGTTCGACCACTTCCTGCACCTGGCGAGCGCCATCGTGCTGCTCGGCGTCGGCCTTGCCGCGGACCGGAGCACGTCTGCTCGCGGCCGCCTCGCCTGAGCCGGACAGATGTCGAGCTCGCACGACGCTCGTCGGCGCACCCCCGCGATCGCGTGGACCGTCACGGTTCCCGCGATCGCGGCGTGGGGCGCCGGCCTCATCCAACTCGCCCTCGCGGCGGGCGCGATCACGGCCGACGACTCGTCGCTCGCATCGCGAGCCATCGGCGTCGCCCTGCTCCCTCTCGGCGCGGCGGCGATGGTGTGGGGCGCCGTCGTCCTCGCGCGTGGCGTCCTGCCGCTTCCTCGCGTCACGATCGCCGCATCGATCGGCGCCATCCTGGCGATCGCCGGCGCCCTGATCGTCGACGCGGCGCACACGAGCGCGTTCGCCGCCGCCGCCGCCGTCGCGCTCATCATCGTGGTCGCCGCCTCGAGCGCCCGCGCCCTGCGGCGCACCGGCCGGCGCCCGAGCGGGAGCACGGGTGGCGCCGTCATCGGCCTCGTCGCGGGGGCCATCGTGGTGTCGGCCCTCGTCACCCCCGCGCTGTCATCCGTCGAGGCGACACGCCTCGCCGATACTCCCGGCGGCTATCAGCCGGCGACGCACGACCACCACTGACGATCGAACGCCGCGGTCAGGCGAACGCAGCGGTCAGGCGATCGCCGCGATCCGCCACGATGCCGTCGACTCCTGCCCCGGCTCGATCACGATGAGTCCCGCGTCGTAGTCGTAGCTGTCGGCATTGTAGGCATCGGGCGCACACGTCATCGGCTCGACCGCGAGCCCGAGCCTGCTCTCGTCGGGGTCGGGCCGATCGGCCGTGTGAACCTGCACCCACGGACATGACGCATCCCACTGCATGAGCACGCCCGAGCCGTCCTCTGCGGTCAGCGTCACGGTCGCGTGACCGTCGCCGTCGCGCACGAGGTCCGTGTAGGCGTGATCGATCTCGACGGCGCCGATGCGCCGTGCCGCGCGGAAGTCGAACCGCGCCGGATCGTCGGCGTCGACGGGGCGGAGGGTCGTGGGGATGAGCCGCTCCGGCGTGACGGCCAGCACCTGGTCGGCGGGCAGCGTCAGAGTCCACTGATCGACCCGGCCCTCACCCGCCACGAGATAGGGGTGCGGGCCCGTTCCCCACGGTGCCGGCGCATCCGATTCGTTGTGCACCGTGACCGACTGGGTCAGCCCATCCGCCCCGAGGGCGAACGACGCGCGCACCAGCAGACGCCACGGATAGGCCGTCTGCGGCGGGATGACCGCCTCGAGCACGACGTGATCGGCGCCCGCGTCGACGGCGTCGAAGTCGAGCCACGTGGCCAGCCCGTGCAACGCGTGTGCGCGTGCCGGCTCGGTCAGGGCGAGCTGGAATTCCCGGCCGCCGAACGAGTACGCACCGTCGACGACGCGATTCGGCCACGGCGCCAAGGTCGCGCCGCGATGCGCCGGGCGCACTTCGTCGGCACCGAACGGCACGACCAGGTCTCGGCCCGCGAAGGTCAGCGAGCGCAGGGTCGCGCCGACGCTCGCGATGACGGCTTCGTACTCACCCGCCCGGATGGTGTGCTGGATGCCGGACGCGGGGATTCGTGCCATGGTTCTAGAGTCCTTGTGCGAGTCGGTAGTACGCCTGGTTCCACCGCAGCTCCTGCTGGAAGCCGCGCACCGTGGTCTGCTCGTCGATGACGGCGAGCTCGGTGCGCGCGATCTCCGCGAAGTCGCGGAACACGTCGAGGCTGACGGCGGTCGTCATCACAGTATGGTGCGCCGCGCCGGCCGCGAGCCAGCAGGCCGCCGACGTCGCGAAGTCCGGCGCCGGCTTCCACACCGCGCGTCCGACCGGGAGCTTCGGCAGATCGGGCGCGTCGACGTTCTCGACCACGTTCGCCACGAGGCGGAACCGGTCGCGCATGTCGCTCATCGCCACCACCAGGGCGGGCCCGGGGTCCGCGGTGAAGACGAGCCGTACCGGGTCGTCCTTGCCGCCGATCCCGAGCGGATGCACCTCGAGGCGCGGACGCTGCGTTGACAGCGACGGCGACACCTCGAGCATGTGGGCGCCGAGGATCTTCTCATCACCCGGCACGAGGTCGTACGTGTAGTCCTCCATGAGGGAAGCCCCGCCGGGGAGCCCCGCACCCATGACGTTCGCGATGCGCACGAGCACGGCGGTCTTCCAATCGCCCTCTGCGCCGAACCCGTAGCCGTCGGCCATGAGGCGCTGGACGGCGAGTCCCGGCAGCTGGGTGAGGGCCCCGAGGTCTTCGAAGCTCGTCGTGAACGCGCCGAATCCGCCCTCTTCGAGGAACGAGCGCAGGCCGATCTCGATGGCGGCGCCGTCTCGCAGCGCCGCGTGGCGCGCGCCACCCGGCAGCAACTCAGGCTGCACGTCGTAGAGGTCGGCGTATTCCTGCACCAGGGCGTCGATGGCGTGCGGCTCAGCCTGCGTTACGGCACGGGCGAGGTCGTTCACGCCCCACGTGTTGACCTGCGCGCCGAACCGCAGCTCGGCTTCGGTCTTGTCGCCTTCGGTCACCGCCACGTAGCGCATGTTGTCGCCGAAGCGGGCGAGCTTGAGGGTGCGGGATGCCGCCCACCCGGCGCACGCGCGCTGCCAGTCCTCGACCTGCTGCAGCACGTCGGGATTCGAGACGTGACCGACGACGGTCTTGCGCGCGACGCCCAGGCGGGTCTGGATGTAGCCGAACTCGCGGTCGCCGTGCGCGGCCTGGTTGAGGTTCATGAAGTCGAAGTCGATGTCTGCCCACGGCAGCTCGACGTTCGCCTGCGTGTGCAGGTGCAGCAGCGGCTTCTGGAGGGCGTCGAGGCCGGCGATCCACATCTTCGCCGGACTGAAGGTGTGCATCCACGCCATCACGCCGATCACGTCGTCGCGGGCGTTCACCTCGAGGGCGAGACGGCGGATGCTTTCGGCGTCTTTCAGCACCGGCTTCCACACGACGGTCACGGGCAGGCGGGACAGGCCCGCGACGACCGCCTGCGACTGCTCGGCGACCTGGCGCAGGGTCTCGTCGCCGTAGAGGTTCTGGCTGCCGGTGACGAACCAGACCTCGTATCCGTCGAGCGTGGTCGCGAGTGCGTTGCGAGTCATGGGTGTCCTTCTGTCACAGGGCGGAGACGGCGGCGGCCTCGACGGCCAGGCCGGCGGCGTAGCGGTCGAGGTAGGCGGCGAAGCCGGCGACGTCGTCGGGGTGCGGATGCGCCGTGTCGGCCTCGACACCGGCGAAGACCTCGTCGTGGAGATACGTCGACAGATCGCGATCGCCGCCGTGCACGCGGTAGGCGGCGAGCACGGCCATGCCCCACGCGCCGCCCTCGGCCGCCGTCTCGCCGACGGCGACGGGAGCGTCGAGGGCCGCCGCGAGGAAGCGCTGAGCGACCCCGGCGGTGCGGAACATGCCGCCGTGCGCGAGCATCCGGTCGATCGCGACGCCCTCGCCGGCGAGCACGCGCATGCCGAGGGCGAGGGTGCCGAAGACGCCGTAGAGCTGGGCGCGCATGACGTTCGCGAGGCTGAAGGAGCTGTCGGGGGTTCGCACGAACAGCGGGCGTCCCGCGTCGAGTCCGGCGATGGGCTCCCCCGCGAGGTGGTTGTAGGCGAGCAGGCCACCGGCATCCGGAGCGCCGGACAGCGCTTCGCGGAACAGCACGTCGAACACCGCGTCGGAGGCGAGCGGCGATCCCGCCGCGGCGGCGAAGCGCTCGAACATGCCGGCCCACGCCGCGAGCTCGCTCGCCCCGTTGTTGCAGTGCACCATCGCGACCGGGTCGCCGGCGGGGGTGGTCACGAGGTCGAGTTCGTGATGCGCCTCGGCGAGCGGATGCTCCAGCACGACCATCGCGAAGATGCTCGTGCCCGCGCTGACGTTGCCGGTGCGCGGCGCGACCGCGCCGGTGGCGACCATGCCCGTTCCGGCATCTCCCTCGGGCGGGCACATCGGAATGCCGGCGGGGATGGCACCATCGAGGTCGAGGAGCGATGCGCCTTCGGCGGTGAGCCGGCCCGCGTCGGCGCCGGCGGCGAGGGGCTCGGGCAGCAGGGCGAGCAGATCCACCTCGGGCGCCAGCTCGGCGTACCGCGCGACGAGATCGGCGTCGTAGGCGACACCGCCCGCGCCGATCGGGAACATGCCCGAGGCATCGCCGACGCCCAGCACGTGCCGTCCCGTGAGCCGGCGGTGCACGTATCCGGCGAGGGTCGTGACGGCGGCGATGTGCGGAACGTGCGCCTCCCCATCGCGCAGAGCCTGGTGGAGGTGGGCGATCGACCAGCGCAGCGGGATGTTCACCCCGAACGCCTCGGAGAGCTCGGCCGCCGCCGCTCCCGTGTTCGTGTTGCGCCATGTGCGGAACGGAGCGAGCAGCCGGTCGTCGGCGTCGAACGCGAGGTATCCGTGCATCATCGCCGAGATCCCGAGCCCGATGATCTCGGGGGCCTCGCCGTCGCCCGAACGCGCTTCCCGGAGCAGCTCTGCGACTGCCGCACGCACTCCGTGCCACACCTCGTCGAGGTCGTAGGTCCACAGGTCGTTCTCGAGGCGGTTCTCCCACGCGAAGGATCCGGTCGCGATCACCGCGGTCGGATCCGTCGCCTCGACGAGACACGCCTTGATACGCGTCGAGCCGAGTTCGATGCCCAGTACACCCTTCATCGCGCGTCCTCTCCCCGGTCGTGCGCATCGGCGGAGTCGCGCCGTTCGTCCGAGGTCTGCCCGTACACGTTCTGGTAGCGGGAGTAGAGCGCGTCGATCTTCTCCGGCGGGATCGGGATGAGCGGCCCCGCCTGTCGGGCCAGGTGCACGGTGCGCGCGGCGTCTTCGCACATCACGGCGGCCTTGACCGCATCCTTCGCGCTGACCCCGATCGTGAAGGGCCCGTGGTTCTGCATGAGCACGGCTCGGGATCGGTGACCGCGCAGGGTCTCGACGATGCCGCGGCCGATCGAGTCGTCGCCGATGACCGCGAACGGTCCGATCGGGATGGGGCCGCCGAACTCGTCGGCCATCCCGGTGATGACGCACGGGATCTCCTCGCCGCGCGCGGCCCACGCGACCGCGTAGGTGGAGTGGGTGTGCACGACGCCGCCGACCTCGGGCATGTTCCGGTAGACGTAGGCATGCGCCGCGGTGTCGCTCGACGGACTGCGCTCGCTCCCGGGAGTGCCCGGAACGACCGCCCCGTCGAGGTCGCACAGGATCATGTTCTCCGGCGCGAGATCGTCGTAAGAGACCCCCGAGGGCTTGATGACGAACAGGTCGGCTCCGGGCACGCGCCCGGACACGTTTCCTCCGGTCCAGACGACCAGGCCGTAGCGGACGAGTTCGCCGTGCAGGCGGGCGACGTCCGCGCGCACGGCGTCGATGGATGCGCTGATCTCGGCGCTGAAATCGGTCACGGGTCCTCCGTCGGGTCTCGTGCGGCTGGTCGACGTGCACCGACCGTGCGCAATGTTACCGGTAACAATTCTCCGGCGCCAGTCGTATGTCAGGGAAGCAAGATCTCGCGCGGTGCCGCCGCGGACGCCCGCGGCACGACGATGGGCGGCGCCGAAGGCAGGACGGGTGCGCCGAGCACCGCCGCCACGACACGTCGGGCTTCTCCCGCGAGGTCGATGCGCACCGTGGTGAGCGGCGGTCGGTAGAAAGCCGCGTCGGGATTGTCGTCGAAGCCGATCACGCTCACCTCTCCCGGAATGTCGAGTCCCGCTTCTCGGAGGCCGGCGATCAGACCCAGCGCCATCTGGTCGTTGGCGGCGACGACCGCCGACGGGCCGTCGGCGCGGGTGATCGCCGCGGCGATGTCGGGGGCGAGCGCCGCCGCGGAGACCGCGGTCCAGTCGCCCGTCCACATCGGCCCCGTCGTCCCGCGCGCGGCGAGCGCTTCGCGGACACCGTCGATGCGGGCGCGCGCTTCGAGCCAGTCGGCGGGGCCGGCGAGGTGGGCGATGCGACGATGCCCGAGCTCCCACAGGTGCGCGACGGCGAGCGCTGCACCCTCGCGCTGCCGCTGGTATCCCTCGCCGGCGTGCAGCGCCTCGACGGGCACGTCGGCATGAGCGGCGACCACCGCGTCGAGCGAGCGCTCGTGCGGGGCGAGCACGATGATCCCGTCCACCCCCTGGGCGCGCAGCCGGCCCGCGGCCTCGACGACCGACGCCGTGTCCTCGGCGTCGGCGTAGGCCGTCGCGATCCACCGGTCGGCGGCTCGGGCGGCCGTCTCCAGCGCCGCGATCCCCACCGCGGGACCGTACAGGGTCGCGTCGGAGGCGATCACGCCGAGGGTGCGGGTCGTTCGCGTGCCGAGCGTGCGCGCGGCGTTGTTCACCCGGTAGTCGAGCTCGGCCATGGCGGCGAGCACGCGCTCTCGCGTCTCGGGGCGGATGTGCGGATGGTCGTTGATCACGCGCGAGACGGTCTGCGTCGACACACCCGCCCGCTCGGCGACCTGCCGCACGCCCGCACGCGCGGTATCGGTGCGTCCGGAGCGGGACGAGTCGGTCATGACCCCTCACAGTAGTGGCGGCTCGCCGCGCGCGACGGAGCGTCGCTCACGTGAAGGCGAGCACCTCGTCGCCCCAGCCGGCGCGAAGCGTGGCGTCGAGGTCGTCGACCACCCGGTCGACCCCGTCGATCACGAGGGTCGCGCGACGCTGCTCGTCGAAGGCCGGCCACGCGGTCGCGTCGGCGGCATCGGGGGCGCCGCCGTGCGCGAACGCCGCCCAGCGACGCATCACCCGGTGCGAGATGCGCTGCGCCGCGTGCCGGCCGCCGAGGCGGAAGACCGGTCCCTTCGTCGGCCCGTCGACGGCACCCCACACATAGGGCAGCTCGCTGCCGTGGGTGGCACCGAGGCCGATGAGCCGCAGGAACGGCGTGGCGTGGTCGAAGCGGTACAGGTATGTCGGGGCGATGCGGGAATGACCCTCCACCGTCCACAGCGTGGGCATGCGGAAGCCGACGTCCCGCGCGATCCCGAGGCCCATGGCCCGATGCCGCGTGTCTTCGTAGGCGGTGCGCACCTGTTCCATCTCGGGGAGGGTGAGAAGAGGATCCTCCACCTTGAGGTCGGCGAACATCCGATCGATCTGATCATCGGTGATCGGCAGGAGCGGCGACTTCATGAAGCGGAAGAACGACGCCTCGTCCTTGTTCGTGCCGATCAGGAGCGGGATCGGAAGGGCCCGCCCCTCCGAGAGCACGGTGATCGGCGACTCCGGCACCAGGTCGCCGTCGATGATCGGCGAGAACGCGATGGTGCCCGGGTCGGCTGCCGGGATCTCCGCGAACACGCGCGTGGCGGCATCCACGATGCGCTCGGCCGGCACCCGTCGCAGCTTCGCGGGGTCGCGCTCGCCGAGGATCGTGAGGAAGCGGTCGGCGACGCGCTCGGAGCGCTCACGCCCGTACACGCTCGAGACCGGCGACGACTCCGCGATGACACGGTGCACCAGCCCTTCGGCGCGAGGCACAGCGAGCAGCGTCGTGACCAGGCCCCCTCCCGCGGATTCGCCGAACACCGTCACGCGAGACGGGTCGCCCCCGAACGCCGCGATGTTCGTCTGCACCCACGTGAGGGCGGCCAGCACGTCCTTGAGGGCGAGATTGCCGTCGAAGACGTGCTCGCCGTCGCTGAATCCGGAAAGGTCGAGGAAGCCGAGTCCGCCGATGCGGTAGTTGATGGTGACGACGACGACATCGCCGGTGCGCACCAGGCGGGCAGCGTCGTAGAGGGGCTGGCTGCCCGCGCCGAACGTGTAGGCGCCGCCGTGCACCCACACCATCACCGGCCGCGTCCGCGGGTCGGCGCCGTCGGGCACCCACACGTTGAGGAACAGGCAGTCCTCGTCCATCACCGGGTCGGGGCCGAGATCCATAGCCCTGTTCACCTGCTGCGGCGCGACGGCCCCGAACGCCGAGGCTGCGGTCACACCTGTCGGCACCGCGGCGGGCCGCGGGTCGCGCCACCGGGCTTCGCCCGTCGGCGGCGCGGCGTAGCGGATGCCGGCGAACAGGCGCACGCCGTCACGCTCGACGCCGGCGAAGGCCCCAGCGGCGCACGACACGATCGGCGCGTCCGGCATCGGCTCCCCCGCGTCGTCCATGCTTCCTCCGTCCCCGGCGCCCGGGCGCGCGAGCCTCCATTGTGACGGCTCGGGCACCGCTCCCGCCATCCGGGCAACCGACTGTTCACCCCCGCGCTCTGCCCAGGGCGTGCCCAGGCGTTCCGGCTACAGTGTCGTGGTCATCCCGTTGTGTAACTACCTGGCGGCCCGCGGTCGGCCAAGGCGGCACGAGTCGTCGCAGACCGCGGCGCACATCCACGGCATCCGGCCGTGGCAGGAACACAGGAAAGATGTATACGAGCGCCACCCCCAAGACGCCGGCACCGTCGCCGGCGTCACTTCTCCGACAGACCGGCGCGGGCTACTTCCCGATCGCCCTCATTGCCCGCCTCCCGTTCGCGATGATGGTGGTCGGCGTGCTGACCCTCGTCGTCGCCGCCCGGGACTCGATCGCCCTCGGCGGGGCGACCTCGGCCCTGACGGGCCTCGGCACCGCCCTCATCGGCCCCCTGCTCGGGGCCGCCGCCGACAAATGGGGTCAGCGGCCGGTGGTGCTGATCGCCGGCCTCGTCAACAGCGGACTCCTCGCGCTGATCGCGTGGCTGGCCTTCTCCCCCGCACCGACCTCGACGCTGCTCGTGATCGCCTTCCTCATCGGGGCGTCCACGCCGCAGGTCGCGCCCCTCTCACGCAGCCGGCTGGTCGGCATCATCACGCGCGTGTACCCGCGCCCGCGGGCGGCTCGCGTGCTCAACGGCACGATGGCCTACGAGTCGGCCGCCGACGAGATGGCGTTCGTGTTCGGACCGGTGGTCGTCGGGCTGCTGGCCGCGACCGCGGGACCGACGGCACCGGTGGTGGGCGCCGCCGTGCTCGCGGTCGTGTTCGTCACCGCCTTCGCGCTGCACCCGACCGCGACAGTGCGCGCGGCCGACGCAGCACCCGCCCCGCGGGCACCGGTGCGCGAACTCTTCCGATTCGAGGTGCTGGTGCCGGTGGCCGGCACGCTCGGCATGGGCCTGTTCTTCGGCAGCGCGCTCACTGCGCTCACCGCCTTCATGGCTGAGCGCGGGGCGCCGGAGCAGGCCGGCCTCGTCTACGGCGCCATGGGGCTCGGCTCGGCCGCGCTGGCGCTCGCGGTGGCCCTCTTCCCCGCCCGCTTCACCCTCGCCGCCCGGTGGACGACGTTCGGTGCCGTGCTCGCGGCGGGCGCCATCGCGCTCGGTCTCGTCACATCGGTCGCCGGCATGCTCGTCACGCTGCTGGTCGTCGGCATCGGGATCGGGCCGACCCTCGTGACGATGTACACCCTCGCCGCCGGCCGCGCACCGGCCGGACGCTCGGCCACGGTGATGACCATGCTGGGTTCCGGTGTGATCGTCGGCCAGTCGGCAGCATCCGCACTCGTCGGCGCACTGGCGGAATCGACCGGCGCGGGTACCGCCCTGTGGGCGCCGCTCGCGGCCGCCGCACTCGTGCTCGGCGCGGGCGTCGCGAACGCGCTGCACACGCGCGGGCGCTGACCGCCGACGACGCTGGTCGGGCCCGGGGTCAGAGATCAGCCGGGCCGATGTCTCCTTCGCCCTCCTCGCCGAGTTCGGCGACGACCGGGTCCTCCCCCTGCGAGTCGGGCTGCCCGGCACGGCCGGGAAGGTCGTCGACGGGGATCTGATCGATGTCGCCCGGGATCTGATCGGGGTCGTCCCCCGTCGCCGCAGGCGAGGGGTCGAGCACGTCCGGGTCGCCCTCGTCGCGGCGTTGCGTCATCTCCCATTCCGCCTGCGCCGGGTCTGCCGCAGGGTCCTGCTCGATGGTCGTATCGCGTCCCGCGACGGGCTGCGCTCCGACGGTCGCTTCCTCGTCGCGCTCTTCCGGGATGTCATTCGCGGTGCTCATGCCGCCTCCTTCTCGTCGTCTCCACGTTCCCTCGGCTGCCCCGCTCGCTTCACCCCCTTGCCGTCCGGGCGCGCATCCGTTAGGCGTTGTCAACCCCCTGGGTCAGGCCCGCCGCGCGGCGCACAGTAACCAGACCGGACGAGATCCGGCACGGAGGGGGACACACCATGACACCGAAGACGGATCAGCTGCCGGCTCACGACGACGATGTGATCGCTTCGCTGCGCGCCCTTCCGCCCCGCGCACCAGTCGAGCCCGCCCCGGCGCGCGAGAGGGTGCAGTGGATGCTGGTGGATCTCGACCGGTACGTGGTCTCGGTCGATGGACGGACCGTGGGCTTCATCGACGTCGTCGGCGCCGTCTTCGTGGCGCTCGGCGGCGCACGGTACGACCAGGCGGTGGAGATCGTGCAGACGCTGAGGTTCGAGCACGCCGTGGACACCCTCGCGAAGACAGAGCCCGCGTAGCACTGTGCTCCGGTCGCTTCAACCCCCTCGGGCCGGTTCCGGGCGACGCCTAGCGTCGTGAACCCGACGACGAAAGGACTCTCATGGCTCAGATCACCGAGAACATCGACGTGGACGTGCCGGTCACGGTCGCGTACAACCAGTGGACCCAGTTCGAGAGCTTCCCGAAGTTCCTCGACGAAGTCGTGGAGATCACGCAGACCGGCGACACGCACACCCACTGGAAGGTGAAGGTGGGCGGAGCCGAGCGCGAGTTCGACGCGGAGATCACCGAGCAGCATCCCGACGAGCGCGTCGCGTGGAACAGCACGGGCGGCGACACGGAGCACGCCGGGGTGGTGACCTTCCACAAGCTCAGCGACACCACGACCCGCGTCACCGTTCAGCTCGATTGGGAGCCGCAGGGCGCGCTCGAGAAGATCGGCGACCTGGTCGGCGCGGGCGGCCACGCGGTCAAGAAGGACCTGAAGAACTTCAAGGAGTTCATCGAGGCTCAGGGCGCCGAGACGGGCGCGTGGCGCGGCGACGTCCCGCGCTGATTCACGGCTTCGGCGCCGGTGCGGCGATGCTCGCGAGGGATGCGGGTCGCAGCACCGGCGCCTCGTCGTCTCCCAGCACGGTGAACAGCGTGTGGGTGCACGCGCGGCAGCGCACGATCGCAGCCTCGTCGTCGAGTTCGACGACGGCCTCGGCGAGCGCTCCGCTCGCTCCGCACGCGCCGCACACGACGATGAGAGTCGTGACCTCCACGGCGAAGAGGGCACCGAGGCGGCCCGCGAGCACGTTGCCGTCGACGGGCGTGACCGGGTCTACCGGTCCTGCGGGATGATGTGCGCTCATCAGCTCAGCTCCCTCCGAATCGTTCGGTCCGCACGCGCCCCGGGTCGTGTCCTGAGACGACCAGCGCATCGGCGACGGCCTCGACGAAGCCCGTCGGACCGCACACGAAGATCAGCGGGTTCATCGACGGCGACCACACCGCGTCGGCCAGGAGGTCGGCGTCGACGCGGCCCGTCCGGCCGTTCCAGCCGTCCGGCGCCGTACGCGTGTACACCCAGCTGGTCGTGACCCCTCGATCCTCGAAAGTCGAGATCTCCTCGGCGTAGAGCGCGTCTCCGGCGGAACGCACCGAATAGAGCAGCCGCATCGGTGAGACCGAAGCGGATGCGGCGATGCGGGCGCGAGCGATCGCGACCAGCGGCACGACGCCCGATCCGCCGGCGATCAGCTGCACCGGCGACGGGTCGTCGGTGCGCCAGACGAAGTACGCCCCGAGCGGACCCTTCACCTCAAGTTCGTCTCCGGCGCGCACCTCGCGGACCAGATACGGCGAGACCTCGCCGTCCGGGATCTCGTCGACCGCGAGCTCGACCCTCGCCCCGGCACCCGAGGAGGCGAGGGAGTACGACCTCTCCGCCTGGTAGCCGTCCTCGGCGGTGAGCCGCACATCCAGGT
Organism: Microbacterium sp. MTN4-26; assembly: GCF_042846595.1. Classification (NCBI taxonomy): domain Bacteria; kingdom Bacillati; phylum Actinomycetota; class Actinomycetes; order Micrococcales; family Microbacteriaceae; genus Microbacterium; species Microbacterium sp. MTN4-26. Next base: position 41,498 of record NZ_BTGO01000005.1, on the reverse strand, counting down.
GCTGACCCGGGAGATTCCCCGGCCATCCCGGAACGTCGAGCATCAGCACCCGGGCGTGCGGCGTGGTCGGCGTCACCGACACCACGCGCGCCGGGAGCCATGCGGAAACGGTCACCAGTAGCGTTCCTCGCGCCACGGATCCCCGTGCATGTTGTAGCCGTTCTGCTCCCAGAAGCCCGGTTCGTCGCGCTTGTGCATGACGATCCCGCGAACCCACTTCGCCGACTTCCAGAAGTAGAGGTGGGGGACCAGAAGGCGCGCTGGGCCGCCGTGCTCCGGCGTCAGCGGCGCCCCGTCGAACTCGAAGGCGATCCACGCCTTGCCGCCCAGCAGGTCGGCCATCGGCACGTTGGTGGTGTATCCGCCGTAGGAGTGGATCATGGCGTAGGCGTGGTCGGTGTCGACGTCGGCGAAGACCGCATCGAGCGAGACACCCCGCCAGTTCGTGCCGAGCTTGGACCATCGGGTGACGCAGTGGATGTCGGTCTCGATGGTCTCGACGCCGAGCGCGAGGAACTCCTCCCACGTCCACTGCGTGACCATGTCCTTCTCGGTGCGCACCGAGAACCGCCACTCGTCGGTACTCACCTTCGGCGTGGGCCCCGCGGACAGCACGGGGAAGTCCTCGGTGAGGTATTGACCGGGCGGGAGGCGCGGGTCGGCCTCGCGCCGACGGGAGCCGAACCCGCGGGAGATGATCGCCATCGCCGAGCCTTTCTGCAGAGGTGTCGGGCGGATGTGATCAGGGTAGGGCGCGGCGCCGCCGCGCACCACACCGCGACCGCTCGGCGCGGCGGGTCATCGCCGGGCACGCGCGTCAGAGGCCGAGGATCTCCTTCAGCCGACGCGCGTTGCGCACCGCATGCCCCTCGCCGTCGTTGTTGAAGTACGCAACGAGCGAATGCCCGCCATCACGCCACTCCGTGATCCGCGCAGCCCACCAGCGCAGGTCGTCGTCGCTGTAGCTCCCGGCGTAGAGGTGCTCGGTGTCCGGTCCGTGCAGCCTCACGTAAACGGTCTCCGCGGTGGCGCGCAGCACACACGGCAGGTGCGCGCCGCTCATCACGCAGGAGGCCGCGCCGTGCGATTCGAGCAGGCGGTACACCGCCTCGTCATCCCACGACCGATGCCTCAGCTCGACGGCGACGGGGACTCCACGCGGCATCGCCTCGAGCGCACGGGCCAGGCGCTCGTCGTCGCGCTCGAAGTCCGGTGGCAGCTGGAACAGGAGGAAGCCGGCCGCGTCACCGAGAGCGTCGAGCCCGTCGCCGATCCGACGACCCCATTCGTCGGGGTCGCGCAGCTTGCGGGCGTGAGTCAGACCCCGAGGCGCCTTGACCGCCATGAGGAACCCGGGCGGTACCCGCTCGCGCCAACCCTCGAACACGGAAGCACGCGGCCACCGGTAGAAGCTGCCGTTGAGCTCGACGGTGTCGAACTCGGCCACGTACGCCTCGAGCCGCTTCGAGGAGGCGCCGGGCGGATACAGCACGCCCTTCCAATGGTCGTAGCTCCATCCCGATGTCCCGATCCTCACCTCGCCGGGTGTCATGCGTCTCATCCTGGCCCTTATACGTCGAACCGGTCGTGGCGGTCAATCCCCTTCGCCGAACGGCCCAACGCTTCTTACGTTCTCCCCACCGCCCACTTCTCCGGGTGGCTTTCCGCTCGTCGAGAAGGAGCACCCATGCCCCCGTCCCTCCGCCGCCGCATCGTGGCTTTCGGCTCTCTCGTCGCGGGCGCAGCGCTCCTGTCCGCGTGCGCCGTCGGCACCGGCGGCGCTGACGACGCCGACGCCGACTATGACGCCGCGGCGGAGCTGACCGGCACGCTCACCGTGATGGGGTTCGGCGGCGTCGACGAAGTCGCCACCTCGCGCATGGAGCTCACCGAGCAGGAACTCGGCGACGTGGACGTCAGCCTCATCGAGGGCGACCTCGACATGCAGCAGTTCCTGTCGTCTGTCGCCACCGGAACGCCGCCGGACATCGTCTATGCCAATCGTGATCAGATCGGCTCTCTTGCAGCACGCGGCGCCATCGTGCCGTTGGATTCGTGCATCGAGGGCGAGGCCATCGACACCGGCATGTATCGTCCCGCGGCTCTGGATCAGGTGACCTTGGACGGGTCGGTATACGGCATCCCCGAGTTCAACGGGATTCAGCTGACGATGGCGAACGCCGATCTGCTCGAGGATGCCGGACTGACGCTCGACGATGTCAACGGTTCGAGCTGGGCGGCGGTGAGCGCGGCGAACGAGACGCTCGAGCGGTCCGAGGGCGGTGACCTGCAGGTGATCGGCTACGACAGCAAGCTACCGGAGTTCATGCCGCTGTGGGCCAAGGCCAACGGCGCCGACCTCATCTCCGACGACGGCCGCACGGCGAGCCTCGACGATCCGGCGGTTGTCGAGGCTCTCGAGTGGGCGGTGTCGATCTACGACGCGCAGGGCGGGTTCAGTGCGGTCAAGGCCTACCGCGACTCGGCGGACTTCTTCGGCGAAGGCAATCAGTTCGCCGTCGGCACCCTCGGCGCGATGCCGATGGAGCAGTGGTACGTCAACGTGCTCAACGACGTCAGTCCGGATGCACCGATGGCATTCGACACGGTGCGAGATCGCAGCGGCGAAACGCTCGCGTATGCGTCCGGCTCCGCGTGGGCGATCCCCTCCGGAAGTGGAAACCCCGAGGCAGCCTGCCGCTGGGCGCGGTCGATGACGTCCCTCGAGGCCTGGGAGGCAGCCGCCGATGCGCGCCTGGAGGCGCGGGAGGCCGAGGGCAAGCCGTTCACCGGCATCCTCACCGGAAACGTCGAGGCGGACGAGATGATCGAGGGCATGGTGACCTCGGGCGGCGAGCCGTGGGACACCGCGGTGAGCAAGATGTACGAGGCCAACGAGGCGACCTTCTCGCTGCCGGCGAACCCCGCCGACGCGGAGTTCAAGACAGCGATGCAGGATGCCGTCAACGCCGTACTGAACGGGCAGTCGACACCGGCCGAGGCCCTCGCCGACGCGCAGCAGGTTGCCCAGCGAGCGCTGGACGAGGGGTGGGCAGAGCTCGAGTCGGACCAGTGAGCGCGGCACGCGACACGCTTGGCGGCGCTCCCGTCTCGGCCGAGCGACGCCGGTCGCGACGCCGGGCCAGTCGGCGCAACGTCGGCGCCGCCCTGCTCTTCCTGTCGCCATGGCTGGTCGGTTTCGGGGTCTTCACCGCCTGGCCAATCGTCTACTCGGCGTACCTCTCCTTCACCGACTACGACGTCATCAACGATCCGAACGCGGTCGGCTGGTCGAACTACCAGGAGCTCTTCCAGGATCCGAAGATCGCTTTGGCACTGTCGAACACGTTCTTCTACACGCTCGTTCAGGTGCCGCTGTACGTCGTGGTCTCGCTCTCGCTCGCCCTGCTGCTCAACCGAGCCGGGCGCAGCGCCGGATTCTTCCGCACGATGTTCTTCCTGCCGAAGATGACGCCCCCGGTTGCCGTCGGCATCCTCTTCCTGCTGCTGTTCAACGGACAGGACGGTCTCATCAACACGGTGCTGGGGTGGATCGGTGTCGACGGGCCCGCCTGGACGACCGACCCGGCGTGGGTCAAGCCCGGATTGATCATCATGAGCCTGTGGACGGTCGGTGCCTCGATCATCATCCTGCTGGCGGCCCTCCAGGACGTGCCGGAGGAACTCTACGAATCCGCCCGTCTCGACGGCGCGGGGTTCTGGCGCCAGTCCCTGAGCGTGACCATCCCGATGATCAGTCCGGCGCTGTTCTTCATCGTCGTGGTCAACACGATCGGCGGTCTGCAGACCTTCGACGAGGCGTACACGGCGTTCTTCGGCGGCGGCAACACGACCTACAGCAACGACGCCGCACTGTTCTACGTCATCTATCTGTTCCAGCAGGCGTTCGAGTTTCTCAATATGGGGTACGCCTCGGCGATGGCGTGGGTGCTGTTCGGGCTCATCATGGCCGTCACGGCGGTACAGCTGATCGTGTCCCGGCGTCTGGTCTACTACGAGGGCGAGACCGGACGATGAGCCGCGTGCTTCCCGGCGACACCGACGCGCAGGCGGCCGAGGATCGGCCGGCCGAGAGCGGGTCCGCGCTTCCCGACCCGGCGCGCGCGGTGCGCCGCGTCGCCGATCCGAAGCAAACCGCCCGGCGACGGCGCGGCCTGCGCCGGACGCTCGTGATCGCCGCGCTGAGCGTGATGACCGTGATCTACGCCTACCCTTTCATCTGGCTGGTCAGCGCATCGTTCAAGCCGCGAGGCGAGGTCTTCGACAATCGGCTCATCCCCGAGACCTTCACGCTCGACAATTACGTGCAGGTATGGGTCGATGCACCGGTGGCGCTGTGGCTGCTCAACACCCTCATCGTCACCGTGCTGGCCTCGGTGACGGTGACCTTCTCCAGCGCGATGGTCGCATGGGGGTTCGCGTACTTCCGCTTCCGCGGCCGCGGCTTCCTCTTCGGCCTCGTGCTGGCGACGATGATGCTGCCGGGCGCCGTCACGATGATCCCGACCTTCCTCATCTGGAACGCCCTCGGCTTCGTCGGCACGCTCGTCCCGCTGTGGGGTCAGAACCTCTTCGCGAGCGCGTTCTACGTCTTCCTCCTGCGCCAGTTCATGCTGGGCCTTCCCCGTGATCTGTTCGATGCCGCCCGAGTGGATGGGGCCTCTCAGTGGGCGGTCTTCTGGCGCATCGCGCTGCCTCTGTGCAAGCCTGCACTCGCGGTGACCCTGGTGTTCGAGGTGCAGGCGGTGTGGACCGACCTGATGCGGGCTCTCATCTACCTGCGCGACTCGTCGACGTTCACGATCCCCCGGGGCCTGAAGTCCCTCGTGGACGCCTTCGGCTTCGGCGGGGAATGGCACTGGGAGATCATCGTAACCGCCAGCGTCATCGCGACCATCCCCATGATCATCGTGTTCTTCCTCGGTCAGAAGCAGATCATCCAGGGCGTGAGCACGAGCGGGATGAAGGGGTGATCACCGCGTCGCCAGGGTTTCCGCCTCCGGCGGGATCTCGTCCACCGGGACGATGACCACGTCCGGCATCTTCCAATCCAGCGCCGCGACCCTCTCCCGCGCCCGCCCGATATCGCCGAGGTCGGCGCGCCCGCGACGCGGCACCACGAACGCCTCCACATGGAACACCTGACCCATGTCCCGCAGGCGGATGCCGGCAGACCGCACCCACCGCTCACCCTCGAGGGTGCGCAGCACGTCCGTCGCCAGCGGGTGCACCCGCGAGTCGTCCTCGGTGCGCGCACGCTGATCCATCAGATCCAGCACGGCGGCCCGCGTGTTACGCCAACCGTCCCACACGATGCTGGTCGAGATGAAGAGGGCGGCGGCCCCATCGAGCCACCAGACCCCGAAGGCGATGCCGAGGATGCCGATGACGGTCGAGAGGGTCGTCGTCCAGTCCGCCTTCGCCATGTCGGCGTCGGCATAGAGCAGCTTGTTGTGCAGGGTCGGGGCGATCTTCAGCTTCGCGCGGGCGAAGACGATCGGGCCGATCCCGGTGAGGACGGACACGGCGATCATGAGCCACCCGAGCCAGATCGTCTCTCCGAACAGCTGCACCGTGCCGATCGCGGGATGCTCAAGCCGCACTAGCCCGAGCACCGCCTCCACGGCCAGCGTGCCCCCCACACCGATCAGGGTGACACCCGCGACGAGGTGCCCCACTCCCATCGCCCGATGAAGGCCGTAGGGGTAGGCACGGGAAGGGCGTTTGCGGATGAGGAGGAGAGCAATCAGGAACGTGATCTGCGGGATCAGCGACAGCATGTCTTCGATCCAGGCCGTCTTCAGCGCCTGCGAACCGCCGAGCACGAGCGCTATCAGGACGACGGCGACGACCATGTGGAGGATCGTGATCCACTCCCAGCGGATCGCCCGCCGCAGCGCGTCCTGCTGTTCGGGCGGCAGGTCGGTGCGACCGAAGCGCCTCACCGCGTCTCCTCGTCGAGGTAGGTCTCCAGCGCCGCCTGCAGGCCGTTCTCCCCGAGCGGGAGCAGGAACGCGACGTCGGCGCCCTCCGACCCCGCGATGGCAGGGTACCCGCGGGTCACCGATGCCAGATCGGTCCACGGCGAGCTCGTGGTCATTCCGCCCACGACGACATCCAGTCGCCCGTCGGCGAGCCCCTGCACCAGATCCTCCTCGCTGTCCACGTGCCACGACACGCGCGCGCCATACTGCTCGGCGAATCCGTCGACCAGATCGACGAGCGCACCGCTCGGACCCGGGTCGTCGATGATGACGAGCTCGCCGCTCGGGCTCGCCCCCGCACGCAGGAGGCCAGACTCCGTGATCCGATCCAGGGATCCGTCGGGGTCGAGCGGGGGTGCCGCGCACGCCGTCAACGCCAGGGCTAGCACGCCGGCGGAGACGAAGCTCCGTCGGCGGCCGCGCGCCGATGGCGGGCTCACGGCCGCAGCACGACCTTGATGCACCCATCCTCCTTCTTCTGGAACGTCTCGTAGAGCGAGGGAGCGTCTTCGAGCGATGCGTGGTGGGTGACGAGGTCGTCGATCCCCAAGGGGTCGGCGGCGTCCTCGACGAGCGGCATGATGTCGTCGATCCAGCGCTTGACGTTGCACTGCCCCATCCGCAGGCTCAGCTGCTTGTCGAACATCGTCTTCATCGGCAGCACGTCGGCATCGCCGCCGTAGACGCCGCTGATCGACAGGGTGCCGCCGCGGCGCACCATGTCGATGCCGGAATACACCGCCGCCAGGCGATCGACACCCGCCTTGTCCATGACGGGCCGGGTGACCGCGTCGGGCAGGTGGCCGAGGGCGTGGTGGGCGGCTCGGATGAACGGTGCGCCGTGCGCCTCCATGCCGACGGCGTCGATGACGGCATCCGCCCCGCGCCCGGCGGTCTCGCTGAGCACCCGCTCGACCGCGTCGTCGTCGCCGTGCGCCTCGACCCCGTGCCGGGCCGCCATGTCGCGCCGTTCGGCGACGGGGTCGATCCCGATGACCCGAAAGCCCCGGTGCGCACCGATCCGGGCAGCGAACTGCCCCACCGGGCCGAGCCCCAGCACCGCGAGGGTTCCCCCGTCCGGCACGCTCGCATAGTCGACGCCCTGCCAGGCCGTGGGGAGGATATCGCTGAGGAACAGGTATCGGTCATCGGGCAGGTCCGCGCCGACGGGCACCGTGTTGTAGTCGGCCAGCGGAACGCGCAGCAGCTCGGCCTGACCCCCGGGAACCTGACCGTAGAGCTTGGTGTAGCCGAACAGCGAAGCACCGGTGCCGTACTCGGTCACCTGCGTCGTCTCGCACTGCGACTGCAGCCCGCGGCGGCACATGAAGCATTCACCGCACGAGATGTTGAACGGGATGACGACCCGCTGGCCGGGCGACAGGTTCGTCACCGCGGCGCCGACCTCTTCGACGATGCCCATGGGCTCGTGGCCGAGCACATCGCCCGGATCGATGAACGGACCGAAGATCTCGTAGAGATGCAGGTCGGATCCGCAGATCGCCGTGGACGTGATGCGGACGATCGCGTCGGTCGGCTCCTCGATCCGCGGGTCGGGCACCGTCTCCACCGAGACGTTCCGCCGGCCCTGCCAGGTCAATGCGCGCATGTCGATCCTCTCGTCGTGTCTGACCAGTCCAGTCGAACCGCCCGCGCGGGCTCTTGCGAGGGGGTTGACATCACACCCGCGGCGGAGGGTGGCGGCATGATCGCGCACCGGGCAGTCTGGAGGCTCACCCACCCGAGGAGAACCTGCATGACCGACACGGCCGCTCGTCCCGACGATGTCTCCCGCACCGAACTCAACCCGCTCTTCGCCCGCGACGGCGAGGCGACGGACTTCCCGATCGACCGCCTTCCCGACGGCGAGTCCCTCCCCGACACGGCGTATCAGGTCGTGCACGACGAGTCGATGCTCGATGGGAACGCGCGCCTGAATCTCGCGACATTCGTCGGCACGTGGATGGATGCATCGGCGGAGAAGCTCTACAAGGAGTCCGCCGACAAGAACATGATCGACAAGGACGAGTATCCGCAGACCGCGGAGATCGAGTCACGGTGCTGGAAGATGATCGCGAACCTGTGGAACGTGCCCGACGCGGACGACGCGATCGGCACATCCACCATCGGCTCCAGCGAGGCGTGCATGCTCGGCGGACTCGCCCTGAAGCGCCGCTGGCAGCACGCGCGACGCGCGAAGGGACTGCCCACCGACAAGCCCAACCTGGTGCTGTCGTCGGCCGTGCAGGTGTGCTGGGAGAAGTTCTGCAACTACTGGGACGTGGAGCCCCGATACGTGCCCATCTCCCGCGAGCACAAGGTGCTCGACGGACACGACCTGGCCGACTACGTCGACGAGAACACGATCGGCGTCGTCGCGATCATGGGTGTGACCTACACCGGCATGTACGAGCCGGTTGCCGAGATCGCGAAGGCCCTCGATGCGATTCAGGCCTCGACCGGGCTCGATGTCAAGATCCACGTCGACGGCGCCTCGGGCGGGATGATCGCCCCGTTCCTCCAGCCCGACCTGGAGTGGGACTTCCGCGTCGAGCGCGTCGTGTCCATCAGCACGTCCGCTCACAAGTACGGCCTGGTCTATCCGGGTCTCGGCTGGGTCGTGTGGCGCTCGGTCTCCGACCTTCCCGAGGACCTCGTCTTCGACGTCACCTACCTCGGCGGCCACATGCCGACCTTCGCGCTGAACTTCTCCCGACCGGGGGCCCAGGTTCTGCTGCAGTACTACCTGTTCCTGCGTCTCGGGTGGGATGGCTACCGCCGCGTGCAGCAGGCCTCCCAGGATGTCGCGGTGTACCTGGCGACCGAGATCGGCAAGATGGACGCGTTCGAGCTGTGGAACGACGGCACCGACATCCCGGTGTTCGCCTGGCAGCAGGCCGACGGCCACACCGACACCTGGAACCTCTACCACCTGTCCGAGCGGCTGCGCCTCAAAGGATGGCTCGTGCCCGCCTACCCCATGCCCGACGGTCTCGCCGATCTCGTCGTGCAGCGCATCGTCGTGCGCAACGGCCTCTCGCACAGCCTCGCCGACGCTCTCCTGCGCGACATCCGCGAGGCCGTCGATCACCTCGACCGCCTCGAGACGCCGATGCCGGTGGAGGGCCAGACGACCACTTTCACGCACTGAGCCGGGCCGCCGCCGCTCGGTGTCGCACGCCGCGCGTAGATTGCGCGCGTGACCAGTGCGACACCGGGCCGTGCGATGCGGACGGCGCCGGGTGCGATGCCGGGGCCGTGCCTCCTGTGCGGCGGCACCCGCGGCACCCGCGCCGACGACGGATGGCGGTGCGCGGTGTGCCTGTGGCGCTACGGCGACGCACCCGACGCCGACCTCCCGCCGCCGCGGGTCGACGTGGTCTACTACCTGCGGTTCGACGCGAGGGTGAAGATCGGCACGTCCGCCCGTCCCCGGCAGCGGCTGGCAGCGATCCGGCACGACGAACTCCTCGCCTTCGAACCGGGTGATCGCGCCCGCGAACGCGAGCGCCACATCCGGTTCGCCGCCCTGCGCGAAGGGGGCGAATGGTTCCGCGCCGACCGCGACCTGCTGTCCTTCGTCGCCGACCTGCGCGGTGACACCGACCCGTGGCATGCGTATGCGCGCTGGATCGGCGACGCGTATCGGGCCCGAGGGTGATACCGGCGTGGTGGACTGGACGCATGGCCTCCTCCACCCCCACGCCCGTCGCCCTCGTCACCGGCGCCTCGTCCGGCATCGGCCTCGCGACCGCCCTCGCCCTCCTCGAGAAGGGCTGGGCCGTCTACGGGGGCGCGCGCCGCGTCGACCGGATGAACGCCATCAGCGACGCCGGCGGAACAGCGATCGAACTCGACGTGACCGACGAGGCGTCGATGACGGCCGCGGTCGACCGCATCGTCGGCGAGCGCGGCCGCATCGACGTGCTGGTGAACAACGCCGGCTACGGCTCCTACGGGGCCCTCGAAGACGTTCCGCTCGACGAAGCGCGGCGGCAGTTCGACGTCAACATCTTCGGCCTGGCCCTCCTGACCCAGCTCGTGCTGCCGACGATGCGCCAGCTCGGTCGCGGGCGCATCATCAACATCTCCTCGATCGGCGCGCACATCTACGAGCCCCTGGGCAGCTGGTACCACGCCACCAAGTTCGCCGTCGAGGGGCTCAGCGACTCCCTGCGCCTGGAACTGGCACCGCACGGCATCGACGTCGTGATCGTGCAGCCGGGCCCGGTGCGCACCGAGTGGAACACCATCTCGCGCGAGAGCCTCCTCGAGCACTCCGGCGATGGCGCGTATGCGGGGCAGGCCCAGCGGATGTACGCGAACTACACGCGCGTCGACGAGGGACCGATGTCGGCCTCGCCCGAGGACGTCGCCCGGACGATCGTGACGGCCGTGACGACGAGCCGCCCACGCAGCCGCTACGCGGTCCCGTTCTCGGCGGGACTCATCGTGAGACTGCGGCATACGCTTCCCGACCGGGTCATGGATGCGATCCTCTCCCGGATGGCGTGAGGACGACCCGATGACCCGCTCACTCGACTCCCTGTCCGCCGACGGCCAGGCCTTCCTTGCCGACTACCACCTCGCCACCCTGTCGACCATGGCCAAGGACGGCGGCATCCACGTCGTCGCGGTCGGCTACACCGTGCACGAGGGCGCGGTGCGGATCATCACCTCCGACGGCAGCCAGAAGGTGCGCAACATCGAACGCGATTCCCGGGCGAGCGTGGGTCAGGTGGCGGGGCCGCAGTGGATGTCGATCGCCGGCCGTGCCGTGATCGAGCGCGATGTCGATGCCGTCGCGCTGGCTGAGCGTCTCTACGGCCTGCGGTATCGCACGCCGCGCCCCAACCCGCAGCGCGTGGTCATCCGGCTCACCCCCGACCGCGTTCTGGGTTCGGCGCCGCTCTTCACCGCCTGACCGCGCCCGTCGGCCCCGCAGGCAGAGGTGCCGAGACACCCCGAACCGCGCGAGACACGCCGCGATGCGTGGTGTTTCGCGCGGTTCGGCGTTTCTCGTGCGGCCTCGGTCAGCGAAGGCGCTCGGGACGGAATCCGTATCCGACGATGCGCGCGGCGAGCGGCCGCAGCAGCGGCAGCGCGAGGCGCATCGCGATGCGCTGCCGGCGGGTCGGCGGGTCATCCAGGATCTTCACGCCCCGGCCGGTCGCGATCCGGGCGTGCACGGCACGCTGGATGCGCTGCATCATCGCCGTCGGACGCTCACGCCGACCCTGCACCGCAGCCGCCGCGCGGTCGATCACCGATTCCGCGCCGGATCGGAGGGCGGGTGCCAGCAGGCGCGCGGCGGCCACGGCGTCCTGCACGGCGTAGTTGATGCCCACGCCGAACGCGGGAGACATCGCATGCGCCGCGTCGCCGATCAGCAGGGCACCGGGCGTGTGCCACCGGTCGAGACGGTTGATCTGCACCGAGAGCAGCTTGACGTTCTCGAACGAGCCCAGTTCGGCCGCCTGGGCGGCCAGTCGCGGCACGGCGCGCGCGATCCGCGCCCGGAAGGCGTCGATCCCCTCCGCACGGAGCGCGTCGAAGGACCCCTTCGGGATGAGCATGCCGCTCTGCAGGTATCCCGGCCGGGGAAACGTCACGAGCATCGTCTCCTCGCTGATCCACGCCAGCGTGTCGGGCAGAGGCGTCGGTGGTTCCGGCAGCCGGAACCAGGCCACATCGGCCGGTACGCCATAGTCCCGCGGCTGCATCCCGAGCGCCTCGCGCACCGTCGAATCGCGACCGTCGGCGGCCACGGTCAGCGAAGCCTCGACCCCGAGGTCGCCTTCGGCCGTGCGCGCGTGCACGCCGGAGACCCGGCCATCCGCATCTCGGCGCACGCCCGTGACCTCCGCCCCCATGATCAGGTGGAACGACGGATGCTGCCTCCCGGCCTCGGCGAGCATGTCGAGCAGGTCCCACTGCGGCATGAGGGTGAGGAAGCGGTTCGGCTTCGGCAGCGAGGTGAAGTCGATCGCGTGCACCCGCACGCCGTTGACCACCGCGTCGAGCTTCGGCAGCGGCTTGTGCGCGATGGCGTCGAACGCCGAGCGCAGGCCGAGGTCGTCGATCAGGTTCAGCGTCGACGGATGGACGGTGTCACCCCGGAAGTCGCGGAAGAAGTCGTCGTGCTTCTCGAGCACGACGACATCCACTCGCTCGCGGGCGAGCAGCAGTCCGAGCAGGACCCCTGCCGGTCCCCCGCCGGCGATGCACACCTGCGTGCGGAGCGTCATGCCGCCACGCTATCGCGAGGCCGCCATCGGGGTAAGGCAGCGTCACGACGATCGACGGGTGTGGGTTCAGCCGAGGGTGCGCTCCAGCGCCGTGGTGATGTCGGCGACGAGATCATCGACGTCTTCGAGACCCACTGAGAGCCGCAGGTGCCCGAAGCGCCGGAACGCCTCGGGGTAGTTCTCCGCGCCGCCTCGCGTCTCGGTGCCCACGTGCACGATCAGCGACTCGTCGTGCCCGAGGGAGAACGCCGAGGTGATGACGCCCAGCTGCGACACGAACGTGTTCTGCAGGTCGGCGTCGCCGTCGAGCGCGAACGCGAGCATGCCGCCGTAGCCGCGCCCGACGAACTGCCGGGTCGCGACCTCGTGGTCGGGGTGGTTGCTGAGACCCGGATAGGCCACGAACGCGATGCGCGGCTCCGCGTCGAGCAGCCGGGCGATCGTCGTCGCGGAGGCGAAGTGCTGCTGCAGGCGCAGGGGCAGCGTCACCGATCCGCGCAGGATCAGCCAGGCGTTGAACGGCGAGATCACCCCGCCCACGTCGACCAGCGCATCCCGCCTGACGCGGTCGACGAGCCCGGCGTCGCCGATGACCGCACCGCCGAGGGCGTCACCGTGGCCGTTGATGTACTTCGTGAGGGAGTGGATGACGAGGTCGGCCCCGTCGTAGAGCGGCCGGTAGAACGGGGGCGGGGTGAAGGTGCTGTCGACCGTGAAGATCGCGCCCACCTCGTGCGCGATATCGGCGAGACCCCGGATGTCGGCGACCTGCGTGGTGGGATTGGCGATGGTCTCGACGTGGATCATGCGCGTCTCGGGCCGCAGCGCCGCCCGCACCGCAGCGGGATCGGACACGTCGACGAAGGTCGCCTCGATGCCGTACCGCTCCGGCAGCAGCTCACTGAACAGGCGCCACACGGCTTCGTATCCCACGTCGGAGACGACGACGTGATCGCCGCTCTTCAAGAGGGTGAAGAACACCGCGTGCAGTGCCGCGACCCCCGACGCGAACACCGCCGCCGCCTCGCCGCCCTCCATCGCGGCGAGCTTGCGCTCGAGCGCGATCTGGTTGACGCCGCCGTTCCGTGTGTAGACGAGCCCCTCGGTGTCGGACCAGTCGATGGTCGAGGGATCCTCCGGGAGCACGTAGGAGTTCGCCATCACGAGAGGCGTCCGCAGGGCGCCGGTGCCGGGGTCGGGCGCGTTGCCGCCGTGCACCGCCCACGTGGCGTCGCGCACGGAATCGGGATCGCTGCGGTTCGGACGGATCGTCATCCCCCGATCCTGCCGTCGGCTCCCGATGGTGTCCACACGACCGCGCGTGCAGCGGCGACCGTTGACGCCGGGCGCTCGGCTGGGTACGTTCAGGCGGCACAACGAGAGGATGTCCCATGATCGAATCCGCACCGTGGCTGACGGTGATCCCTCCGGTCGTGGCGATCGTCCTCGCGATCGTCACGAAGAAAGTGATGATCAGCCTGGGCGCCGGCGTTCTCGTCGCCGCGCTGCTCATCGCCGAGTTCGATCCCCTGCGCACGCTCGCACTCGTGTGGGATTCCTTCGCGGTGCTGTTCTGGGAGGACGGCGCCCTCAACACCTGGTACATCTACATCCTGCTGTTCATCGTTCTCCTCGGGGTGATCGCGGCCTTCATCCTCATGTCCGGCGGCACCCAGGCGTTCGCCGATTGGGCTGTGAAGCGCATCCGCACCCGCCGCGGTGGGCAGATCCTGCCGGCGATCCTCGGCATCGTCATCTTCATCGACGACTACTTCAATGCGCTCGCCGTCGGCCAGATCAGCCGGCCCGTCACCGATCAGCACCGCATCTCGCGGGCGAAGCTCGCCTACATCGTCGACTCGACCTCGGCACCCATCGCGGTCCTCGCCCCGTTCTCCAGCTGGGGCGCCTACATCATCGGCATCCTCGCCCCGATCGTCGCCGCCTCGACCCTCGGCATCAGCAGCGTCGAGGCGTTCCTCGGCGCCGCGGCGTCGAACTACTACGCGATCGCGGCCGCCCTGCTGGTGTGGCTGGTCATCGCCTTTCGCGCGGACTTCGGCGCGATGCGCCGTGAGGAGCGGCGCGCTCTCGTCGAGGGGCGCCCGTACGCCGACGGCGAGGTGATCCCGGGGCAGCTCACCGACAACCTCCCGGTGCACCGCCCGGGAGCCAAGCGAGCGATCATCGTGCCGTTCGTCGCCCTCGTGATCGGCGTCTTCGCGGGCATCGTGTGGACCGGATACTCCGCGTCGGGATCATGGGCGCCGGTGGACATCCTGGCCTCGACCGATACGAGCCTCGCCCTCATCTACGGCGGCATCCTCGGGCTCGCGTGCGCGATCTACTACTACGTGCGCTACACGACCGACAACCCCCGCTTCGGCTGGAGCAGCTTCGGGCAGGGATGGCTCGGCGGCCTCAAGGCGATGTCTCCGGCGATCGGCATCCTCATCCTGGCGTGGATGCTCGGCGGTCTCATCGACACGCTGGGCACGGGTGCATATCTCGGTGAACTCGTCGAGGTGTCCGACGTGCCGCCGGCCTGGCTCATCCCGATCGTGTTCCTGCTCGCCGCGGCGATGGCCTTCTCGACGGGCACGTCGTGGGGATCGTTCGGGCTCCTGCTGCCGATCGTCGGCGGCATCGCCAACGCGGTGGATGCGCCGGAGCTGCTGCTGCCCATGCTCGGCGCCGTGCTGGCCGGTGCGGTCGCGGGCGACCACAGCTCCCCCATCTCCGACACGACGATCCTGTCCTCGACCGGAGCCGGCTGCAACGTGATCACCCACGTCGTCACGCAGCTGCCGTTCGTGGCCGTCGCCGCCGTCTCGGCGCTGCTCGGCTACGTCGTGCTCGCCGCGACGACGCTGGTGTGGCTCGGGCTGATCGTCACCGTCGCGGCCCTGGCCGGCGGCGTCCTCGCGATCCGCGCGATCAGGAAGCCTGTGGAAGAGGAAGCGGCTGCGCGGCCCGACGAGGCTCAGCCAGCTTGACCAGCACGACGCCGACGAGCACGAGCGCGCCGCCGACGACCTGAACCGCCCGCGGGGCCTCACCGAGCAGCAGCCACGCCAGCAGCGCTGCCGCGAGCACCTCGGTGAGCCCCACGAATGACGCGAGGCGGGCGCCGAGGCGCCGCGCGGCGGCGATGCCGCTGACGTACGACACTGCCCCGGTGACCACGCCGAGCACCAGCACCACACCCCACCAGGGCGCGGAGAAGGAGGCGAACTCCACCATGCCGGTGCCGACACCCATCGGCAGGATGCCGGCGCCGGCCGCGACGGCGAGGATCACCACGGCGACCAGAAGGCCCCCCGCGGCGAGGGTGACCGGCGGGAGGCCGTGCGCGTCGTCGCCCGAGACGAGGTAGTAGACCGCGAGCCCGACCATCGCCCCGAGCGCCCACGCGACGCCGCCGATGCTGACGGACACGCCGCCGAGGACGCCGAGCAGAAGGAGCAGGCCGACCGCCGCGACCACCGCTCCCGCCAGCGTCAGAGACGTGGGTCGCTGCCCACGTCGCAACCACAGCCACAGCACCACCGCGACGGGCGCGGTGTACTCCACCAGGAGCGCCACCCCCACGTCCATCTGCGCCACGGCGAAGAAGAAGCACAGCTGAGCGCCCGCGACGGCGAACAGCCCGTACAGGAGCACGGTCGGCAGCGCGCGGCGCACCGTTCCCCACCGGCCACGGAGGGCCATCGCGCCCGGGATCGCGAGCAGGGCCGCGGCGATCGCCACGCGCGCGAGCGTCGCAGATCCCGCGGTCCAGCCGATCTCGAGGAGCCCCTTTCCGAGGCTCCCCGACAACCCGAACGCAACCGCGGCGACGAGGGCGAAGGCCATGCCGCCGGCCACGGTCCCCACGCGGGTGTCATGTGCGAAGGAGCTCATGGCTCATGACACTACGATCACTGTTGGTAATGTGTCAACATGACGTTCGCTCCTGACACGGTCGAAGCGCTGGAGTCGTCGGTGCACCTGGCGAACTCCGCGCTCGCTCCCGACACGCTCACGACGATCGAGGCGCTGCAGGAGTTCTACGTGCGCTTCGCCTACACCGGCGCCGCCCCCACCGCGGCCGACCTCGAGCCGGTCCGCGCGATCCGCCCCCGGCTGCGTGCGCTGTTCGTCGCCGACCGCGACGATGCGGTCACCCTCGTGAACGCGATCCTCGCCGAGCAGGGCGCCGTGCCGCAGCTCACCCGGCATGGCGATACCGACTGGCACATCCACGCCACGACCGATGACCGCCCGATCCACGAGCGGATCCTCGTGGAGACGGCGATGGCCATGATCGACGTCATCCGCGCCGACGAGACGAGCCGGTTCGGCCGGTGCGCCGCAGAGGACTGCGACGGCGTCGTGATCGACCTGTCGCGCAACCGGTCGCGTAAGTACTGCTCGACCGCGTGCACGAACCGCGAGGCGGTCGCCGCCTACCGCGCGCGCCGGCGGGCCTGAGCGACCCGGCGGCCCAGGACGGCGCGCGTCACTCGTCGGCGGTCTCCTGCTTGCCGCGCATGACCAGCTGCGGATCGGGTTCACCGATCACGTCGTGATCCTTGCCCTCGTAGTCGAACTGATTGAGGAAGAACCGCATCGCGTTCAGCCGCGCTCGCTTCTTGTCGTTGGAGCGCACGATCGTCCACGGTGCGTGCTTCTTGTCGGTGCGGCGGAACATCTCCTCTTTCGCGGCGGTGTAGTCCTCCCACCGGTCGAGCGAGGCGATGTCCATCGGCGACAGCTTCCACTGGCGCACCGGATCGAGCTGACGCATGGCGAAGCGGGTGCGCTGCTCGGTGCGCGAGACGGAGAACCAGAACTTCGTGAGGTGGATGCCGCTGTCGATCAGCATCTTCTCGAAGGTCGGCGCCTGATCCATGAAGGTCTCGTACTCCTCGTCGGAGCAGAAGCCCATGACGCGTTCGACGCCGGCACGGTTGTACCAGGAGCGGTCGAACATGACGATCTCACCCGCGCTCGGAAAGTGCTTCGCGTAGCGCTGGAAGTACCACTGGCCCTGCTCGCGCTCAGTCGGCTTCGTGAGGGCGACCACCCGCGAGGAGCGGGGGTTCAGGTGCTCGGTGAAGCGCTTGATGGTGCCGCCCTTGCCCGCCGCGTCACGTCCCTCGAAGAGGATCATGGCGCGTCCGCCGGTGTCTTCGAGCCAGTACTGGAACTTCAACAGCTCCACCTGCAGCCGGTACTTCTCGATCTCGTACTCGTCGCGATCCATGCGCTCGGCGTAGGGATAGCCCTCCTGCCACGTGTAGACCGGATTCCCCTCGGGATCGATCAGGTCCGGGTCGGGTGTGTGCCCGTTCGCGACGGAGTAGCCGCTCTCGCGGAGGTGCTCGATGTACTCGCGCAGGCTCTGGGTCCGCGGGTCTTCCATGATTCGGGATCCTGTCAACGTGTCGTGGCGAACGGGTTAACGACATCTTGCCGCCCGGCGGAGCGCGTCGGCGAAGCTCCGTGACGAGGATGAGGCCCCCAGCGCCCTCCATGACGACATATTCGCCACCCGCGTCCGGCGACGGCTTATTTTCGTCGTCATGACCGACTCCCCCGTTCCCGTCCTCGATCTTTCCCTGCTGGACGACGGCCCCGAGGCCGCCGACCGCTTCCGCGCCGAGCTGCGTCGTGCCACCCACGAGGTGGGCTTCTTCAGCCTCGTCGGACACGGCATCCCCGACGAGCTGCAGGAGCGCCTGCTGACGACCTCTCGTGCGTTCTTCGCCCTGCCCGACGAGGCCAAGCTCGAGATCGAGAACCTCACCTCACCGCACTTCCGCGGGTACGCCCGCCTCGGCGGCGAGCTGACGCAGGGTCAGGTCGACTGGCGCGAGCAGATCGACATCGGCCCCGGTCGTGAACCGATCGAGCGCGGCCCGGAGGACCCGGCCTACGTTGTCCTCGAAGGGCCGAATCTGTGGCCGAGCGCGCTCCCCGAGCTGCGCGAGGTGGTCGAGGAGTGGTCCGAGACGCTCACCGCAATCGGACGGCGCCTGCTCGAGGCGTGGGCGCAGTCGCTCGGCGCGGAGCCGCACACGTTGCTGGACCTCTTCGCCGAGGACCCGCAGACCCACCTCAAGATCGTGCGCTACCCGGGCGTACCCGATGACGCGCCGTCTCGCCAGGGCGTGGGCAAGCACAAGGACGCCGGTGTTCTGACGCTGCTGTGGATCGAGCCGGGCGCCGGCGGGCTCCAGGTGGAGTACGAAGGGGAATGGTACGACGTGCCCCCGGTCGAAGGCGCCCTCATCGTCAACATCGGCGAACTGCTGGAGTGGGCGACCGACGGATACCTGCGCGCGACGGTGCACCGGGTGATCGCTCCCGCCGAAGGCACCGAGCGCATCTCGGTGCCCATGTTCTTCAACCCCGCGCTCGCGGTGCAGATGCCCCGTCTCGACATCGACGAGCAGTACCGGTCGACCTCCCGGGGCATCGAGCAGGACCCCGACAACATCATCCACGGCACGTACGGGGAGAACCAGCTGAAGTCGCGGCTGCGGGCCCACCCCGACGTGGCTGCCATCCACCACCCGGAGCTCCTCGAGGAGTCCCGCAAGGCCTGAGGACGTCGCGACAGAGTTCGTTCGCCTCGATGTCGCACGCTGGCAGTACCATCCCGGCATGGCGTTCATCGAGGCGAACGAACTCGTCAAGACGTATCGACCCAAGGGCGCGCCCGCGCTGCGCGCCCTCGACGGACTCGACCTGTCCGTCCCCGAGGGGACCGTCGCGGCCCTCCTCGGTCCCAACGGCGCCGGCAAGACGACGACCGTGAAGGTGCTCACCACCCTCATCCGGCCCGATTCCGGCTCGGCCACGATCGACGGGGTCGATGTGCTCGCAGACCCCCAGGCGATCCGGCGCATGAGCGGCGCGAGCGGCCAGTACGCCGCCGTCGACGAGAACCTCACCGGGTTCGAGAATCTGCTGATGGTCGGCCTGCTCTACCACCTCGGGCGCCGCGAAGCGACGCGTCGCGCCCGGGAGCTCATCGAGCTGTTCGACCTGGTCGAGGCGCAGAACCGTCCCGTCAAGGGGTTCTCCGGCGGCATGCGGCGTCGCATCGACCTCGCCGGCGCCCTCGTGATCAATCCACCCGTGCTCTTCCTCGACGAACCGACGACGGGGCTCGATCCCCGCAGTCGCCTGGCGCTGTGGGATGTCATCGAGTCCCTCGTCGACGGCGGCACCACGGTGCTGCTCACCACGCAATATCTCGAGGAGGCCGACCGGCTCGCGGACTCGATCTCGATCATCGACGCCGGGCGCGTGATCGCCGAGGGCACCGCCGACCAGCTCAAGGCCTCCGTCGGCGGACAGCGCGTCGCCGTCACGGTCGTCGACGACGCCCAGGTGGCGGCGGCGCGCGAGATCCTGCAGCGCTACGGCACGGGCCCGGTCGCGACCGACGGCGATCGCACGGTCGTCGCACCCGTCGCCGACGGCGCGGAGGCCCTCGCGCGCATCATGGCCGACGCGGCGGATGCCGGCATCACCCTGCACGACGCCGGCATGCGGCGCCCCACGCTCGACGATGTCTTCCTGCAGCTGACCGGCCATGCCGCCGAGGGCGACGACGAGGAGACGGCGGCATGACGACCGCCGGCCACGGCACCGGGCACGGCACCGAACGCCCGGCTCGCAGCACCCTCGAACCACTCCCCGGTTCGCCGCTGTCTCGTTTCCTCTCCGACGGCTACGTCGCGACCTGGCGCAACATCAAGAAGATCGTGCGCGTTCCCGACATCCTCGTGTTCACGCTCATCCAGCCGATCATGTTCGTGCTGCTGTTCACCTTCGTGTTCGGATCGTCGATCGACGTGCCGGGCGAGGACTACACGTCGTTCCTCATGGCCGGCATCTTCGCGCAGACGATCGTCTTCGGTTCCACGTACTCCGGCTCCGCGATGGCGCAGGACCTGAAAGACGGCATCATCGACAGGTTCCGCACCCTGCCGATGAACCCGTCGGCGGTGCTCATCGGCCGCACGCTCGGCGATCTCGTCATCAACGTGCTCTCGCTCGTGGTCATGATGCTCACCGGACTCGCGGTCGGATGGCGCGTCGAGTCCTCGGCGGCGGACTTCGCGATCGGCGTCGGGCTGCTGGCACTGTTCTCCTACGCGTTCTCATGGGTGATGGCCTTCCTCGGCATCCTGGTGCGCAGCCCCGAGGTCATCAACAATGCGTCCTTCCTCATCCTCTTCCCGGCCACCTTCATCTCCAACGCCTTCGTCCCCAGCGAGAACCTCCCGGGCCCGCTACGCATCTTCGCCGAGTGGAACCCGGTCTCCGCGCTCGTGCAGGCGGTCCGCGAGCTGTTCGGCAACGCGCCGACCAGCGCGGCCTCGACCGGCTCGTGGCCCCTGGAGCATCCGGTCGTGTACGTGCTGATCTTCACAGCGGGCATGTTCCTGGTGTTCGTGCCACTCTCGGTGCGCCGGTTCCAGTCCCTGGACCGCTGAGATGCGATGTGTCGTCATATGACGACACCGGTTCGCCAGGCGAGGCGCCGGCGTCGCAGAATAGCCGGGATGTTCTCGACGTGTCACTGTTGTCTGTAGCGCATACGCGCTTCTTCGACGACCCATCCTCCGCGCGACCGCGCGCGGACACGACACTCCAGGATCCCCCGTGCGCTATGCCGAATCGATCGCCGAGCTCATCGGCAACACCCCGCTGGTCCGCCTCACATCCGTGACCGAGGGCATCCGCGCCACCGTTCTCGCGAAGGTCGAGTACCTCAATCCGGGCGGCTCCGCGAAGGATCGGATCGCGCTCGCGATGATCGACGAGGCTGAGCGCGCGGGGCTGCTGAAGCCCGGCGGCACCATCGTCGAACCGACCAGCGGCAATACCGGGGTCGCCCTGGCGATCGTCGCCCAGCAGCGCGGCTACCGCATGATCTGCGTCGTGCCCGACAAGTTCGCCGGCGACAAGGTCGCCACCCTGCGCGCCTATGGCGCCGAGATCGTCGAGGTCCCGACGGCGGTGCCGCCGGAGCACCCCGACTCCTACTACTCCGTCTCCGATCGACTCGCCCGGGAGATCCCCGGCGCGTTCAAGCCCGACCAGTTCTCCAACCCGGCCGCCCCCCGCAGTCACTACGAGACCACGGGGCCGGAGATCTGGCGCGACACCGACGGCCGGGTGACGCACTTCGTCGCCGGCGTCGGCACCGCGGGCACCATCTCGGGAACCGGCCGCTACCTGCACGAGGTCTCCGACGGCCGCGTGCAGATCATCGGCGCGGATCCTGTCGGCTCGATCTACTCCGGCGGCCCCGTGCACGGCTTCCTCGTGGAGGGGGTGGGCGAAGACTTCATCCCGCCGAATTTCGACCCCGACGCCGTCGACGGCTTCGAGCGCGTCTCCGACGCGGAATCGTTCGAGATGACGCGGCGCCTCGCCACCGAGGAGGGCCTGCTCGTCGGCGGCTCGAGCGGCATGGCCGTCGTCGCCGCCCTCCGCACCGCGCGCGACCTTCCGGAAGACGCCGTCGTCGTGGTGCTCCTGGCCGACGGCGGCCGCGGCTATCTCAACAAGCTCTTCGACGACTCGTGGCTCGCCGCCCACCTGCCGTCATCCGAAGACACAGACCCCGAGGACACCCCATGAGCTCTCCCCTCGCCCGCGACTTCAACAGCCTCGCCGTGCACGCCGGTCAGGAGCCGGATGCCACCAGCGGCGCCGTGATCCCCCCGGTCCACTTCTCGTCGACGTTCGTGCAGGACGGCATCGGCAACCTGCGCGACGGCTACGACTACGGGCGCGCCGGCAACCCCACCCGCACGGCGCTGGAGCGGCAGCTCGCCGCGATCGAAGGCGCCGACTTCGGTTTGTCGTTCGCGTCGGGCCTCGCGGCGGAAGACGCGCTGCTGCGCGGTGTGCTGCGCCCGGGCGATGAGATCCTCCTCGGGAACGACGCCTACGGCGGCACGTATCGCCTGATCTCGAAGATCCTCGTCCCCTGGGGCGTCACGGTGCGCGTCGCCGACCTCAGCGACCCGAGCGCGGTCGAGCACGCCCTGTCGGAGGCGACCCCGAAGCTGGTCTGGGTCGAGACGCCGAGCAATCCGCTGCTGCGGGTGACCGACATCGCCGCGCTCGCGCGCTCCGCGCATGAGGTCGGCGCCCTGCTCGTCGTCGACAACACGTTCGCGACTCCGGCACTGCAGCGCCCGCTCGCTCTCGGCGCCGACGTCGTGGTGCACTCGGCGACGAAGTACCTCGGGGGGCACTCGGATGTCGTCGGCGGCGCCGTCATGACCTCCGACGCCGACATCCACGAGAAGACGAAGTTCCTGCAGTTCGCCGCCGGCGCCGTCTCGGGGCCGCTCGATGCCTGGCTCACCACGCGGGGCATCAAGACGCTCGGCATCCGCATGGAACGCCACAGCGCCAACGCCCAGCGCATCGCGGAGGCACTCGCCGGCGACCCGCGCGTGACTGCGGTGCACTACCCCGGACTGCCCTCGCATCCGGGCCACGACATCGCAGCGGGCCAGATGTCGGGGTTCGGTGGGATCGTCTCTCTGGATCTGGCGACCGGCGCACAGGCGCGGGCCTTTTCCGAGGCGACGAAGCTGTTCACCCTGGCCGAGTCGCTCGGCGGCGTGGAGTCGCTCCTGAACTATCCCGATGCGATGACCCATGCCTCGGTGCGCGGCACCGAACTTGCCGTACCCGAGACCCTGGTGCGACTTTCGGTGGGCATCGAAGGTGTCGACGACCTGCTCGCCGACATCGACCAGGCCCTGGAGGCCGCGACCTGACCCGCGCACGCGCAGGATGGGCCCCACCTGGGAGACCCACCCGATCTCGCGGCGTGTGCGACGATGACGGCATGGCGAAAAGGCCTCCTGTCTCCGACATCGACGAATCCCGCCTGCGCGTCTCCGATCGCAAGAGCACAGCAGTGGGGATTCCCGCCGTCCTCCACGCGCTGCAGATCTCGCAGCAGCAGATGGGGACGGTGCGATCGCTGCGCACGCTCTCGCGGGTGAACCAGAAGGACGGCTTCGACTGCCCCGGCTGCGCGTGGCCGGAAGAGGACAAACGCCACCTCGCGGAATTCTGCGAGAACGGCGCGAAGGCGGTCGCCGAGGAGGCCACCGTCCGCCGCGTCGGGTCCGACTTCTTCGCCGATCATTCGGTTGCCGAGCTGCGTGCGCACGACGACTGGTGGCTGGGACAGCAGGGACGCCTGACCGAGCCGATGTACCGGGAGGAGGGGGACACCCACTACCGCCCCATCAGCTGGGACGCCGCGCTCACCATGGTCTCCGATGCTCTTCGCGGGTTGGACGATCCCGACCGCGCCGTCTTCTATACGTCCGGTCGCACCTCGAACGAGGCCGCCTTCCTGTATCAGCTCCTCGTCCGCGGGATCGGCACGAACAATCTTCCCGACTGCTCGAACATGTGCCACGAGTCCAGCGGCTCCGCTCTGACCGAGACAATCGGCATCGGCAAGGGCACCGTCTCCCTCGAAGACATCCATCAGGCCGACCTGCTCATTGTCGCCGGCCAGAACCCCGGCACAAATCACCCTCGGATGCTGTCCGCCCTCGAGAAGGCGAAGCACCGAGGTGCGCGGATCATCGCGATCAACCCCCTCCCGGAGGCGGGTCTGCTGCGCTTCGAGAATCCGCAGACGGTGCGCGGAGCGCTCCTGGGCGGCACGGCCATCGCCGATGATTTCGTTCAGGTGCGGCTCGGGGGCGATCAGGCTCTCTTCCACGGCATCGCCAAACACCTCCTCGAGGCTGAGAACACCACCGGCGGCGTGCTCGATCACGAGTTCATCGCCGCGCACACGAGCGGGATCGATGCCTTCCGCGCGCTCATCGACGACGTGTCGTGGGCCGACCTCGAGGTCGCGAGCGGTCTCACCGAAGACGAGATCCGACGCGTCGGCGAGGCGGTGCGCGCGTCGCGGTCGACGATCGTGTGCTGGGCGATGGGGCTGACGCAGCACAAGCATTCCGTCGCGACGCTGCGCGACGTCGTGAACGTCCTCCTCCTGCAGGGCAACATCGGTCGCCCCGGTGCCGGCGTGTGCCCGGTGCGCGGGCACTCCAATGTGCAAGGCGATCGCACCATGGGGATCTACGAGAAGCCCTCGGAAGACTTCCTCCGCGCGCTGGGCGAGGAATTCTCGTTCACCCCGCCCCGCGAGCACGGATACGACACCGTCGAGGCCATCCGGGCGATGCGCGACGGGCGCGTCGACGTCTTCATGTGCATGGGCGGCAACTTCGTCTCCGCCACGCCGGACACCGACGTGGTCGAGGAGGCGATCACTCGAGTGGGCTTGACGGTGCAGGTATCCACCAAGCTCAACCGATCCCACGCGGTGACCGGTCGCCGCGCGCTCATTCTTCCCACCCTCGGCCGCACCGACGGCGACCGCCGCGGGGGTCGCGATCAGCGCGTCACGGTGGAGGATTCGATGGGTGCCGTGCACGCGTCGCGCGGTCGGCTCGCACCCCCGTCGAAGGATCTTCTCAGCGAGGTGGCGATCCTCGCGAGGCTGTGCGGGGCGCTGTTCGAGGCCGATGACGCCGGATCGAACGCAACTCCGCGTGCCGACTGGGGCGCCATGGAGTCCGACTACGCGCTGATCCGCGCGCATATCGCGAAGGTCGTCCCCGGTTTCGAGCAGTACGAGGAGCGCATCCAGAGGGGTCGCAGCTTCTTTCTGCCGAACGGCCCGCGCGATGGTCGCCGGTTCGCGACGGTCGACGGGAAGGCGCGCTTCACCGCCAACTCGCTGGAGTACCCCCGCATCCCCCCGGGACGCCTCCTGCTGCAGACGCTCCGATCCCACGATCAGTACAACACCACGATCTACGGCAAGGACGACCGCTATCGCGGCGTCTACGGCGGCCGACGCGTGGTGCTCATCCATGCCGAAGATGTGGCGGAGTTGGGCTTCACCGACGGGGACATCGTGGATCTCGTCTCCGAGTGGACCGCGCCCGACGGCTCCGTGCGCGAGCGCCGCGCCGAGGCGTTCCGCATCGTGCCCTACCCCACTCCGCGAAGGAACGCCGCGGCTTACTACCCTGAGACGAATGTGCTGGTTCCCCTCGAGTCCGTCGCCGACGTGAGCAACACGCCGACCTCGAAATCGGTGATCGTTCGCCTCGAGGCCCGGCATCGGGATTCGCAGCGGGCGAGCTCGGCGACGCCGTCGACATGACCGGCGACGACGGCCGCGCCCGCGTCCTGATCGTCGACAACCACGACTCCTACACCTTCAATCTCGTCCAGCTCGTCGACCGTCTGACCGGGACCCGACCCGACGTGGTCACGGTCGACGACTTCGACCTCGACGACGAGTCGGCGTACGCGGCCATCATCGTCTCCCCCGGCCCCGGGCACCCGTTGACGGAGCCTCACTTCGCACGATGCCTGGCCCTCTTCCGACGGCGGACGCGCCCGATCCTCGGCGTGTGCCTCGGTCACCAGGGCCTCGTCGCCGCGCACGGCGGCAGCATCGAACGGGTCGACCCGGCCCACGGGGTGCTCAGCCGCCTCGAGCACGACGGGACGAGCGTGTTCCGGGGCGTGCGCGACGACGTGCACGTCGTGCGCTACCACTCGCTCGCCTGCCGCGACGTGCCGGGGGTCCTGCGCGTGACAGCGCGCACGCCCGACGGCCTCGTCATGGCCGTCGAGCACCGGCATCTCCCCCACGTCGGTGTGCAGTTCCACCCGGAATCGATCCTCACCGAAGACGGCGCGAGGATGATCGCGAACTTCCTGACGCGAGCCGGCGTCTCCCTCGACGGCGCCGATGCCCCGGGCACGGCGCCGACCCCCCCGCGCACGCCCGATCGGGGAACGCTGGTGCTGTACCCCCGGTGGATCGAGCCGGTCGACCTCGCCCCCCTGATGCTTCGCGGACGACGGCGCGCCTTCTGGCTCGACAGCGCCGATCGCCGCGAATGGTCGGGCCGATACTCCGTCATGGGCTACCTCGACGACGACGACACCAGCGTCGTCGTCGGTGGACCCGAGCACGAGACGCCCGGCGCGCAAGCCGTCGCTCGACGCGACTTCCTCGGCCGCCTGCGCGAGCTCGGCGCGGACAGTCCCGGCGAGGATTCCGGCATCCCCTCGATGGATTCCTGGGTGGGCGCCGCCGGCTACGACACTCAGGAGATCCTCGAATCGACGGAGGTGGGTTCACCGGCGGACGGCTTCTTCCTGCGCATCGATCGCGTCGTGGTCTTCGATCACCTCGAGCGCACGGTCCGTTACGGGGCGAGCTCGGTGGCACGGTCGGACGGCGTGCGGGCGCTGCTGGATGCGGCCACGGACGCCCCGCATCCCGAAACCGAGCTCGGAGCCATCGTCGCGGAGACCGACTCGCCGTGGGCTGCGTACGCGCGGGCGTTCGACCGTCTCGACGAAGCCCTCCGAGCGGGCGATACGTACGAGGCCGTGCTCACGTTCCCTCTGCGCTACACGATCCCGGGAGACCCGCTGGATCACTACCTCGCGCTGCGCGCGCGCAGCCCCGCGCCCTATGCGGCGTACCTGCGGCACGACGAGCACGTCGTGCTGTCGGCATCCCCGGAGCGGATGCTGCGCGTGGGAGCCGACGGGCGTGCGGAGGTGCGCCCCATCAAGGGCACGCTCCCCCGCGACGCGGATCCCGAGCGCGACGCCCTGGCCCGGTGGCGCCTGGCCACGGATGAGAAGTTCCGCCGCGAGAACCTGATGATCACCGACCTCGTCCGCAACGACCTCGGCCGGGTGTGCCGACGCGGATCGGTCGCCGTCACCCAGCTCATGGGCGTGGAGTCCTACCGCGGTGTGCATCAGCTCGTCACGGTCGTCGAAGGCTCCCTGCAGGAGGGAACGACCCCGGTCGACGCGCTTCGGGCCGTCTTCCCCGCCGGCTCCATGACCGGGGCGCCGAAGCGGCGCACGATGGAGCTGATCCGCGAGGTCGAGCGCGAGGACCGGCACCTCTACGCCGGCGCGATCGGCTGGTTCGACGCCCGGCAGGCCGATTTCTCGGTCATCATCCGCACTCTCTGGGGTTCAGACGGCCACTATCGCCTCGACGTGGGCGGGGGCATCATCATCGGCTCCACCGCGGAGGCGGAGTTCACCGAGGCGCTGGGCAAAGCGCGCTCGGTCGTCGACCGCCCCCTGCGTGAGGTCACTCCCGATCGTCATAGCGGGGTGCGCGGACCCGACTCGCTGCCGCCAGCGCGTAATTGACGGCGATCATTGCACCGGGCGAGCTGACCGTGCTGCCAACGGCCATCGAACTGATAGACTGAACAGCCCCATCGGGCCACTCATCTTGTTCTCGCGACGCCACCGACGCACCAGCGCAGGTTGACGTTCTCTCCGCGGATTCCCCGAATCCCTGGCCGTCGCACTCGTCGAAAGCTCTCTTGTCCTCTTCTTCTGCCGCGCTCGCGGCCCCTCTGTCCACACCCGTCCTGTCTTGGGCGCAAGCCGATGACGACGTCCACGTCGCCACGCAGTCCGGCGAGTACGCCGGCTTCGTCGCCTCGTCGTCCGGCGGGCGATACGAAGCGCAGAACGCCCGGGGCGACGACCTCGGATGTTACCCCAGCGAGCCTCTCGCCCGCGCTGCCGTCGCCGCATCCGCTGCGCCCCCCACGCGACGACCCACGACCACCCACCACACCCGTCGCGGTCTCACTCGGAGGCCGCACATCCTCGGCCGCTCACGCGGCCGGCACACGAGAAGGAAGAACACGATGGCCACTGGCACCGTGAAATGGTTCAACGCCGACAAGGGATACGGCTTCATCGCCCCCGACGATGGTTCCGCCGATCTGTTCGCGCACTACAGTGCGATCACCGGCAACGGGTTCAAGGAACTGCGAGAGGACCAGAAGGTCGAGTTCGACGCGGAGCGCGGGCCCAAGGGCATGCAGGCCGCGAACATCCGTCCCCTCTGACGGCACGCCATCCCGGGTGTCGTCGGCAGAGCCTGACCGGCACCTGGGAGTACCGCCGTATTCCGCCGCCCGGATACGACACCCCGTAGCGTTCCCCTCAGCGTTCGGCGACCGCCGTTGGCTTCATCGGCCGACACGGTCGCGATCGAAACGCAGGTAGGGACATCTCCTCCACCGCTGCATCCCGTCTGAGACCCGTCAGGCAGACGTACGCCCGCACCGCCGACTTCCCCCGATCGCACGCGCGTACACCGACGGGTCGCAGGTCGTGCGCGAGAGCAGGCTCCTCGGTCGAACACGCTGGTTCTACGGCTTCGTCGGGATCGCGCTGGCGCTCGCGCTCGGGGGCTGCATCACCGGATTCATCCTTCTCGGCGACAGCTGGTTCCAGCTGCTCACCGCCGGAGCACTCGGCATCCTCTTCACACAGGTCGCTTTCCTGGCTCACGAGGCCGCGCACCGTCAGATCCTCGTCACGGGCCCTTCCAACGCGGGTGGGAGATCGCCCTCCTCCTCACGCGATTCGCCCTCATCTGGACGCCGGTGTTCGTCTTTCTGCCGATCGGGATGGCGTTCGCCTTCCTCGGGGTACAGCTCGCGGTGTTCGGCATCTACATGGGCGCCTCGTTCGCACCGAACCACAAGGGCATGCCGGTGATCGACGCGGACGCCAAACTCGACTTCTTCAGCAAGCAGGTGCGCACCTCGCGAAACGTCTCCGGCGGGTGGTGGGCGACCTGGCTCATGGGCGGCCTGAACTATCAGGTCGAGCACCACCTGTTCCCCAACATGCCGCGACCGCACCTCGCACGGGCACGCCAGATCGTGCGCGAGCACTGTCGCACGCTCGAGGTGCCCTACACCGAGACAACGCTGTGGCGCTCCTATGGGATCGTCATCGCCTACCTCAACCGCGTCGGGCTCGCCGCTCGCGACCCGTTCGACTGCCCGGTCACCGCCACGTACCGACGGGTGTGACGGGCCCGCCCGACTCGGGACCGGGTCAGTCGGGGTGAACCGGCTCGCGCCGTCGGAGGCGGGAGACGGCCAACACGATGCCGGCGATCACGAGACCGACGGCCAGCCCGAAGACAGCCGACATCGCGGTCTCCGCGATCCAGACCACGACGACGCCGGCGCCCTCGATGAGATGAGTCGCCGCGTGAACCAGGTCATGCGGGCCGCTCCAGAACGTCTCACCCAGGTTCTCGATGAGCAGATGTCCACCGACCCACAGCATCGCGACGGTGCCGATGATGCCGATCACACGAAAAACCGTCGGCATGGATGCGACCACGCGTGCCCCGGTGCGCCGCATCCCCCGCTTCGGGCTCTTCATCAGACGAAGACCGATGTCGTCGATCTTCACCAGGAGCGCGACAGCGCCGTAGACGAGCGCCGTCATCGCCAGCCCGATCACGAGCAGGGCTCCGAGCGTCATCCAGATGTCCAAGCCCGGATCGAGGCTCGTCAAGGCGATGAGCATGATCTCGGTGCTGAGGATGAGGTCGGTGCGCACCGCCCCGAAGACGAGCTTGCCCTCGTCTCGAGGGCCGTCCTCTGCCGGACCATGATGCAGGCCGAACCACTCCAGCACCTTCTCCGCACCCTCGAAGCATAGGAAACCCCCACCGAGGATCAACAGGTACGGAAGCACCCACGGAGCGAACGCGGTCAGCACGAGCGCGATCGGGATGATGATCACGAACTTGTTGACGAGGCTCCCGAGCGCGATCTTCCACACGACGGGCAGTTCGCGCGCCGGCGTGATTCCCTGCACGTACTGCGGCGTGACGGCGGCATCGTCGATGACCACCCCGGCCGTCTTCGCGCTCGCCTTCAGCGCCGCGCTCAGGATGTCGTCGACGACGGCCAGAAGTCCAACCGACATGTGCGCTCCCCCACCCGTTCCCGCACTCACGCTAGCAGCGCGAACTCTTTCACGACGCCTGACCGGTTCCGTGGCGTCAGCTGGAGGCGGTGGTCGTCCGCAGAGCCCACGCCCGCACCGAGATCATCGTCCTGATCCACAACGACCACGCCATCATCAGCGCCCGCAGCAGCGGCGAAATCCTCGCCAGCTCCACCATCGACCCCACCTCACTTCGCGTTCGTGTTCGGACCTCCGCCATGATCTCGGCAGCCTTTGCCTTGCTCACACTTACGCTCGCGTGGACGAAGACAGGGGAGCTTCCCGCGAGGAGGTTTCCCCCGTCGTTCCCTGACTCATCACATGCGACAACGAGTGGCTGCGTTGTTCCGCTAGTTGATACGTCCTCCGGCACTTGCTCATCGTGCCACTAGGGGTGCAGCTTTGTCGCAGTGTCCGGGGCGCGGTTCAGCGGAGGATGCCGCGCCGCCGGGCGGCTGACACCGCGGACGTGCGGGAGGTGACATCGAGTTTGGTGAAGATGTGGGCGAGGTGGGATTTCACGGTGGGTTCGCTGACGTAGAGGTCGGTGGCGATCTCGGCGTTGGAGCGGCCGTCGGCGACGCGTTCGAGGACTTCGATTTCGCGGGAGCTGAGGCTGATCTGTGGGGATCGCATGCGACCCAGCAGTCGGGAGGCGATGACGGGGGCGAGTGCGGATTCGCCGGCGGCGGCGGCGTGGACGGCGGTGACGAGTTCGTGTGGGGGCGCGTCTTTGAGCAGGTATCCGCTGGCGCCGGCTTCGACGGCGCCGAGGATGTCGGCGTCGGAGTCGTAGTTGGTAAGGACGAGCACGTAGGGGGCGGCATCGAGGGCGCGGATGTGGCGGGTGGCATCGGCACCGGTTTCGGCGCTGTTCCCGAACTGGAGGTCCATCAGGACAACGTCGGGGTTCTCGCGTTGTGCCGCGGCGATGGCTTCTTCGGGGGTCGCGGCTTCCGCGACAACGGTGAGGTCCGCTTCTTGATCGAACAGTGCGGTGAGGCCGGCGCGGACGATGGGGTGGTCATCGGCGATGACGAGGCGGATCATGCGGCTCTCACTGGGCTGAGAGTCACGGTGAGGGTCGTTCCGTGGCCGGGTGTGGAGTCCACCAGGAGGGTGCCGCCGAGCTGTTGCACGCGTTCGTGGGTGGCCTGCAGGCCGAAAGAGTCGGATTTGCCGTGGCGGGTTGCGGGCGAGCTGGGGTCGAATCCGATGCCGTCGTCGCTCACGGTGAAGACGAGCTCGTCCGGGGTCGTGGCGAGAGTGATGGTCGCTGTGGCGGCCTCTGCGTGTTGGAGCACGTTGGCGATCGCGCCTTGCGCGATGCGCAGCAGCGCCGTCTGCAGATGCATGGGCAGCTCGATCGTGTCGGACACTCGCACATGGACGGTGAGTCCTTGGTTGGACCACTGGCCCTTGGCGAGGCGTCGGAGGGCGCCGCCGAGGCCGTGGCTGTCGAGGTCGGGCGGTGTGAGCTCGCGGATGAATCGGCGTGCGTCGGCGAGGTTCGTGGCGGCGGTTTCCCGGGCAAGCCGGATGTGTTCGACGCCGGGCCGGTCGGGGTCTGCGCGTTCGGCCGCGTACAGAAGCATCTGGATACTGGAAAGTCCTTGGGCGAGGGTGTCGTGGATCTCTTTGGCGAGGCGGGCTCGTTCGGCGAGCACCCCGGATTCGTGTTCGATCGCCGCGAGTTGGCCACGGGTAGCGAGGAGTTCCTGCATCAGAGCTTCGCGTTCGGCAGCTTCCCTTGCCAACGCCTGATACCCCAACCCGATCAGCAGGGCGACCCCGGCTCCGACGATCGGGCCGACGACACCGCCGATGCTCCACCCTCCGTGTGCTCCCAACGCGGTGATCGCCACGGCCGTCGCGGCCACGATCGCCGCGGATCCCCACCCCGCACCGAGTAGGTGCAGGTAGAGGAAGAACAGCGGGAACACCAGGTACGCGGCCTCGGGGATCAGCCACATCAGCACGACCCATTCCAGGGTCAACGCGACCAGCCAGATCAGCCGCGCCGCGCGTCCCCGGGAGCGGCGGGCCAGATAGGCACCGGACCCGTAGGTGGCGAGCGTGAGCAGAGCGAGACCGATCACGGCCGCGCTGGCGTCCGCGGGGGCGAGGATCGCCCGTCCGATGATCAACGCGATGAGCGCAACGAAGAGCACATGCAGGCCCGTGCGCAGGCCCGCGAACACGGGTGTCAGCACGGAGTGAGGCATGCCCGAATTTTATGTCCCGGCCCTGGACCGCGAATCATCCGAAAGGTCCACTCCCCCGTCCTTCGTTTGATGCTCCGCAGCCGTGCCGAGGACCGATGCCTCACTCCCCTCCCCGGCGGGACAGTGGTGATGTCACAGATCAGCCGGTCACCGGAAAGGACCACACCATGTTCGTCGCCTTGCGCGATCTGCGTTTCGCCCGAGGGCGATTCCTTCTCATCGGTTCCGTCGTCGGGCTCATCACCGTGCTCGTGGGCTTCCTCAGCGGCCTCACCGGTGGGCTCGCAATCCAGAACATCTCCGCTGTTCTCGCGATCCCCGGCGATCGGGTCGTGTTCTCCGCGCCGTCTTCTGGCGAGCCCGGAGCGAGCTTCTCTGATTCGGTGATCACCGAGCAGCAGGCCACCGACTGGGCCTCCACGGCCGGGGTGACCGCGGCTCAGCCGATCGGGATCAGCCAAACCCGCGGTGAAGCCGGTGACACCCGCACCGCGATCGCCGTGTTCGGCGTCCAGCCCGGATTCAACGACACCGCCCCGACCGCTGACGGGAAGCTCGGCCTCTCCACACCCGCCGCTGACGCCCTCAATGTCACAGCAGGTGACACGGTCACCATCGCCGGCACGCCCTTCACCGTCGACACCATCGCCGGTGACGCCTGGTACAGCCACACCCCGGTCGTCGAGATGACCCTGACCGACTGGCAGGCATACTCCGCGGCCACCGGCAACCCCGACGCCTACGCAACCGTGCTTGCCGTCTCCGGGAGCCCGGACTGGGATGCTGCGGACACCGCCCACCAGACCGTGTCCGAGAGCGTTCTCGGGTCGCTCACCGCGCTAAGCGCGTTCCGCTCCGAAATCGGGTCGCTTCTTCTGATGGTGGCGATGCTGTTCGGCATCTCCGGGCTGGTCATCGGCGCGTTCTTCACCGTCTGGACCATGCAACGCAAGGGCGATATCGCGGTCCTGAAAGCACTTGGTGCCAGCACCCGCTCCCTCGTCCGAGACGCCCTTGGGCAAGCCCTCATCGTGCTCCTTCTCGGCATCGGTGTCGGGCTCGGGCTCGTCGCCCTCTTCGGAGCCCTCGCAGGCACCGCACTGCCGTTCCTGCTCAGCCCGATCACGACCCTCCTGCCCGGGGTGATCATGATCGCTCTCGGTCTCGCCGGGGCCGCGTTCGCCCTCCGATCCGTCACCTCCGCCGACCCCCTCACCGCCCTCGGGAGCAACCGATGATCCGCCTCGACAACATCCACCTCACCTTCCCCGACGGAGACGCCCGCGTCACCGCTGTCAACCACGTCACCCTCACCGCGCACCCCGGAACGGTCACCGGCATCACCGGGCCCAGCGGCTCCGGCAAATCCAGCCTCCTCGCCGTCGCCGCTACCCTCATCCGGCCCGACTCCGGCACCGTCCTGATCGACGACATCGACGCCACACGCCTCGACCCAAAAGCTGCGACCGAGCTGCGCCGCGACAAGATCGGCATCGTGTTCCAGCAGTCCAACCTCGTCCCCTCCCTCACCGCGATGGAACAGCTCGCCGTCATGAACGAGCTCGGCGCCCCACACTCCCGCCGCCACCGCGCGAAAGCAACCGCGCGAGCCGGTGAGCTCCTCGATGCGGTGGGCCTCGCCGACCAGCGCGACAAGCGGCCGCACCAGCTCTCCGGCGGGCAGCGGCAGCGCGTGAACATTGCCCGGGCCCTGATGAACGACCCCAGCGTGCTCCTCGTTGATGAGCCCACCAGCGCCCTCGACCAGGAGCGCGGAGCCAGCATCATTGAGCTGATTCTGCAACTCACCGACCAGCTGAACACGTCCACACTGCTCGTCACCCACGACCTCGTCCACCTCCCCCGCATGCACGGTGTCGTCCACCTCGTCGACGGGAAACTTGTCGACACGGCAGTCGGCGCCTAGCCGGTCCTGCACCGGATCAATCCGGCGCGCGATCGCCCGGCCCGTAGCGCGAATCCGGGACCGACGTACGTCGTTGATGCACAACGGCGTGCGCCGGTCCGCTTCCATTCGAGACGATTCCGGGTGACTAGCGCGGGGCGCATACCCCCACGGTGAGCCGTTCACCCCCCACGGACCACCTAGGCCGTGTTGATCAAGTCTGATTTGATCCAGATCAGCGTGGCGGCGAGGCTGATGGCGGCTCGGTGTCGGTCGTCCTCTACCCGGCATTCGCCGCGCTCCTCCTGCGGCGGGCCGGAGCACTCGGCGATGCCGGCGCCGTCTCACAGGTGGCGACCTGGGTGCTGTTCGCATACTTCGGCATCGGCGTGCTGCTGAACGCCATATCGAGGAGCCGACCGGAACGCATCGTGATGTGACGGTGTCTGCGGTGCTGACTGCCTGCGCGGTCGTGATCGCGCGGGGCTGAAGAGACCAAGCGCTCCGCTGATCGGCGTCATCGATCGACCGCTCGGGTCAACCGCCCGCCCCCGGTGATCGCCAGGGTAGTAGGTGCACGGTACTCCGCTTTCGCTCAGCGACGTGGGTGGCGCGCGTCATCATCGCTCAGCTCGGACCCGCGCCATCCGCGCTCTGCATTTCGCGAGTCGGCGGAAGCGATGAAGCGCGGTTTCGGTGTACCCGTTCGGATGGTCGGCCCATTCGAAGATGAGGCTTCGCGCCGCGCGGAAGGCATACGAATCCGAGTCCAATGGCACGTGTGCGGGTTCATTCGCTGACTGGTTGTCGACGAGGCGGGCCATTCGGTCGAGCGCCTCGTCGACCTGCGCCGGGCTCACGAGATCGTGGTGGAGCCAGTTCGCGACGAGCTGACTCGAGATCCGTAGTGTCGCTCGATCCTCCATTCGTCCGACGCCATCGACGTCGGGGACCGTGGAGCAGCCGATGCCCTGGTCGACCCAGCGGGACACGTAGCCGAGGATGGCCTGCACGTTGTTGTCGAGCTCGCGCTGCACGTACTCGGTAGAAAGGTCGGCGGGGTCGACGACGGAGGCGGTCAGCAAGGCCGAGAGGTCGTCGCCCCCGGTGCTCTCAACGACCAATTTACGCTGACGTGAGCGCACGTCGACATCCCAATAGTGCAGCGCGTGCAGGGCGGCGGCCGTGGGGGACGGGACCCACGCGGTGCTGGCGCCGGCGGTTGGGTGCGCGATCTTCTCCGTCATCATTCGGCCCATCTCGTCGGGTTGAGCCCACATGCCCTTACCGATCTGACCGCGGCCCGAGAGCCCGGCCCGCAGCCCGGCCGCAACGTTGCGCGATTCGTACGAAGCCATCCATGCTGCACTGCGCAAGCTATCCCGACCGGGAACGACTCCCGCGTTCATGACGCTGCGGATCTCGTCGCCCGATCTGTCGAGGAACCCGGTGTTGATGAACACGACACGATCGGAGGCCGCAGCGATGCACGCACCGAGGTTCGCCGATGTTCGGCGCTCCTCATCCATGAGGCCGAGCAGCAGAGTGTGCTCGCGCAAGCCGAGGAGCGCTTCCACGCGTGCGAACACCTCGACAGCGAGCGCGACTTCGGTGGGGCCATGGAGTTTCGGCACAACGACGGCGAGGGTTTGTTCGGTTCGGCCGCCGCGGCTGGCGAGGGTCGCGCACAGTGCCGTGATCGCGATGTCGAGGATGCCCTCCGGCACCGGCTGCCCGTCGGCGTCCAGCACCGCGTCGGTGGTCATGTGGAGCCCGACGCCGCGGACGAGCATGTGAGAGCGGCCGGGCAGCTGGGTCAGTGCACCACCGGGCGTTCTCAGCACGATAGGCGGGGCGAGGCTCCTGTCGATGACGGAGCCGGCCTTGAGGAACCGCGCGGTGAGGTCGCCGCGGCACAGTCCCCACCAGTTGCGGTAGGCGAGCACCTTGTCGTCGGCATCGACGACCGCGACGGAGTCCTCGAGATCGACGATCGTGGTGGGAGCCGCCTCGATACGAACATCCGAGATGCCCGCGGCGTCGACGGCGCCGAGGGTTGTCGACCGATCGATGTCCACGAGAAGACGCAGCCCGTTGTGCTGCAGTGCGATCATCGTCGGCTGTTCTGGTTCGCCCGAGAAGCCGACGAAGCCGTCCGGCGACAGGAGCCCCGTGCGCGCGCCCCTGGCGTGCACGATGAGAGCGCCATCGACGACGGAGAATCCGGTGGTGTCGGCGTGACTGCCGGTTTCGAGTGGTACGTGATGGTCCAGCAGCTCGCGCACGGTTCGCACGACTGTCGCCGGGCGATCGGAGATCTGCTCCTGCGGGATGAGGGCGTCGGTTCCGTATATCGAGTCGTACAGGGAAACCCACCGCGCATTCACGGCGTTGATCGCGTATCGAGCGTTCGTAACCGGGACGACGAGCTGAGGGCCACACTGTGCCGCGAGCTCGGGAGCCGCGTTCGCCGTCGTGACGCTCGGGTCGCGGTCGGGCACGAGGTAGCCGATGTCTCGCAAGAACGCCGTGTACTCCTGGCTGCCAGCGCGACCCGGGTGTGCGGCATGCCACACATCGAGCCGGTGCTGCAGACGAGCCCGTTCGGCGAGCAGACCGTGGATACGTGGCGCGACGGCCTCGAAGATGCTTTCCAGCCCCGACCAGAACCCCTCCCGTGTCAGGCCGGTGCCGCTGAGCGCGTCACTGACGAACGCATCGAGCCCGGTTGCAACGGTGAGGCTTCGGTCCGTGGGCATCACGACGTCGCCTCCGCCGCGAGCGGATTGCCCTTGTCGTCGAGGTAATTGCGCCAGGAACGGCGCGGCGACCATCCGAACAGGGCCTCGGCCTTACCTGAGTCGATTCCCGAGGCATCCGTCCGCGACAGCGGGGCGACCGGGACACCGGGATGTAGCCGTGTCATCTCCTTGGCGAGGTCGCGCCCGCCGATGTTGTCCGCGGCGGCGGCGAAAACCGTTTCGTGGCCGCCGTTCGGCCTCTCGACGCACGCGAGGAGCAGATCGGCGAGATCGTCGACATCGATGTACGACCAGAAGACCGCGCTCGTGAGATCGGGGTCGTCGAAGAACGGGCGGAGATTCGATGCGTAGGTGTCGGCTGTCAACACCCACGTCGGTCGTACCGAGACGGCGGACCCACCCGTGCGCGTGACAAACGCCTCGCAGAGCATCTCTCCCACTCGCTTCGAGAGACCGTACGCGTCGTGCGCGAGTTCCGGATGCGTCTCGTCGATGGGGCAACGCAGCCCCTCGAACGGCGCATGCGCCCAGGTCATCCCGGTGACCGAATCGCTGCTGAGGTTCACGACACGGGGGACGCGGTTCGCCGTCGCCGCCTCGAGCACGGCGAACGTTGCCGCGACGTTCGTGAGGAAGACCGTGTGCGCGACGTTGCGGGTCGGTTCCGGAATTCCTGCGGCGTGGACGACCGCGTCAACGTCGCGAACGATGGCGAAGGCGTCGCCGGGCTGGGTGAGATCGGCCTGAACATATCTCACGTTCGACCCGTCGGCGTCATACGTCGGGCGACCCAGATCGGTGGCGATGACCTCGTGTCCGGCCCCGGCGAGCGCGGCAACGGTCGCAGCGCCGACCTTTCCTCCTGCGCCGGTGACGAGAACGCGCTGCGGCGTTGAGTTGCGATCACGCGTCGACATACGTGCGGTGTCCTTCCATGAGTACCTCTTCGTCGACGTCGATGCCGAGCCCCGGGCTGTCCGGAATTGCGATCCTGCCGTCCTCGATCGAGGCGATCCCGAAGCCTGCGGCGGGGGCGACCCGCTCGAGCATGGGGGACAGATGGAAGGGATACTCAATGAGGTCGACGCCCGGCAGCCCTCCCGCGACGAGCGCATTCGCGGCGATCGTCACGGGGCTGCCGTGCAAGTGCATGACGACGCGGGCCCCGCGGGATGCGGCCGCTGTTCCCATTCGATGCGCTTCCGTCAGCCCGCCACAGATCGACGCATCGGGTTGAATGACGGAGATTGCGCTCGACTGCAGCGCATCGAGCGCCTGCGCGGTGCTGAAGAGGTGCTCCCCGTAGGCGATCGGGACCGGGGACGCGCCGGCGATCCGCGAGATCGCTGCGTGTTGCGTGCTGGGCACAGGCTCTTCGAACCAGGACACGCGAAGGTCGGCCAGCACCAGTGCCATCTCCATCGCTTCGCCCACGCTGAACAGCTCGCTGCCGTCGACCATGATGTCTGTCTCGACCGGGAGCAGCGGACGCAGGTCTGTCAGTATGCGCATCGCATCCCGCCAAGCCGGCCCGATGCGCATCTTCACCTTGCGCACGCCGCGCTCGAGCAGCGGAGCGAGCAGTTCGAAGTGAGCTGACGCGGCGCGGGATTCCAGGAAATGGCTGTTGCCCGCGTACACCTCGACATGATCACGAAGCCGCGGTGCGGGTGCGGCGCTGCGACCGTGTTGTTTGCCGGCAGCATCGGCGATGGCGATTTCCAGTGCGCTCAGCGCCTGAGCCGACGCGTAGGTCGAGCCGAGCGTGCGTGCCGTGGCCGAACGTACTGCTGCAAGGCGGGCGGGTGCCGAATCGAGGGGATGGCCGATCACCGCAGGCCCCCACACGTCGTCGACGATGCGTTCGAGCACCGTCGGGTACGAGACGCCGAAGCTGTCGCAGCTCTCGCCCCAACCGACGACGCCGTCGGTCGTCTCGACGCGGACGAAGAAGAGGGACATCCGCGCGTAGTCGGTGCTGAGTCGTGCGGGCAGCGCGGAGATGCGCGAGATGATCATGGTGACGCCTTTGAATCGAAGCGGGTGGTGACGGTGAGGGGACGGCCGTGCCGCCCCCTCACTCGCTAGTCGAGCGTGATCGACGGGTCGAGGAACTCGTTTGTATAGATGTCGTCGGGGGTGAGGTCGGCGGCGATCTCCACGCCGGTCTCGCTGAAGACTCCAGTCAGCAGTTCGGTCATCCGCTCCATCCGAGCGGGGTCGAACGAGCCGAAAACGCCGTCCGTGCCGTCGGTGACGATCCCCTCGTTCAGCATGACGCTGTGCACCTCGCTCGCCATCTCGGGGGTGATCTGGAAGAACTGGTCCATCTCGATGAGGTAGTCGGAGATGGCCTGGTTGACCGCTGTCGGGTCGTTCATGTAGTCCACCTGCGCCTGCTGCATAGCGGGAATCAGCTGGGCGAGACAGTCCGCCTGCGCCTCGACGACATCGGGCTTGGCTGACCATGCCGCGGGGTAGATGTCGTATCCGGAGTCGGCAATCAGGAAAGAATCGACCTCGCGTCCGTAGTCGGGGTAGTCGACCATGAGGCGATAGGGCTCCTGCGTGATGTAGCCCTGCATCACGACGGGCTCGCCCGCCACGAGCCGGGTCACCGAGCCGTCGAACGAGCCGTCGACCTGATCGGGGCGCACGTCGCCCTCAGCCAGCAGGTAGTCCATGTAGGTCGCGCCCTGGAAATAGAGCACAGTCGCGTCGGCGTCACCGATATCGGAGATCGAGTCGAACGAATACCGCTCGGGATCCCACAGCAGAATCTGAGGGTTCACTTGCAGCGGGGTGTAGACGGCCTGCGTC
The DNA here is from genome assembly GCF_042846595.1 of Microbacterium sp. MTN4-26. Classification (NCBI taxonomy): domain Bacteria; kingdom Bacillati; phylum Actinomycetota; class Actinomycetes; order Micrococcales; family Microbacteriaceae; genus Microbacterium; species Microbacterium sp. MTN4-26. The sequence continues at coordinate 1,631 of NZ_BTGO01000005.1, read as the reverse complement.
GGCTGGCTCTCGGAGAGCTTGACCGACTCGTCGGTGTCGATCATGGCGAGCATGATCGAGTCGTCTGAGTAGAGCACCGCCGTTGACTGCTGGAAGCCGATGAAGGGGCCACCGCTTCGCACCTCGATCGTGACGTTGTCATCGGCGATGGCGGGTCCGGAATACACTCCGGCGTCCGCGTCGATCGTGGCGTCGGCCGGGTCGATCATCGCATAGGCGGCGGAGTGTTCGGGCTCGGGGTACCAGTTCGTCTGCAACACGACGGTGCTCGGGCACGCGCTCAGCGCGCCGTCGCCGCCGGCCGACTCTGCCTCCGCAGCCGTCGGCGTCGAAGATGCGCAGCCCGCGAGGCTGAAGGCGGTGAGTGCGAAGACGCCGGTCGCGGCGAGGGAGATTCTGCGAATGGGCATGGGTCCTCCGGGTTCGTGAGTCGGGTGGTGCTGGTCGTGGTTGGAGCGTGGGTCAGCGGCGGTCGGGCTGATGCCAGGCGCCGACGGCGAGCTTCGAAAGCAGGCCGAAGAGCCAGAAGACGACGAGGCCGAGCGCGGAGGCGAGGATGATGGCGCCGTAGAGCATCTCGCCATCGAGCAGATTGCGATACGTGTCGATCGCCAGCCCGATTCCGGACTGCCCGCGTCGGAAGAAGAAATCGGCGACGATGGCGCCGACGACGGCCATCCCTGCAGAGATCCGCAGACCTGTGAAGATCGCGGGCAGCGCGGCCGGAAACTCGAGGCGGCGCAGCGTGGTCCACCGTGAGCTGTGGGTGATCTTGAACAGATCGCGCATCTGTGGAGACACCGACTGCAGGCCGAAGAGCGTGTTCGTGATGATCGGGAACAGGGCGATCAGGACGACGACGAGGATGCGGCTGCCGAAACCGTAGCCGAGGGCGAACGCGATCAGCGGCACGATCGCCAGAATCGGCACGCTCTGCAGTGCGACAGCGTAGGGGTACAGGGTCGTTTCGACCCACCTCGCCTGGCTCATGAGGGTCGCGGTGACGATTCCGATGACGGCCGCGATCAACAGGCCGATGAGGGCGACGCCTGCCGACACCGCGAGGGGTCGCAACAGATCCATGAGGTTGTTGCCGTCGAGGAAGGCGACGACCACGATCTCGTGGGGCATCGGCAGGATGAAACGACGGCTGGGGGAGAGCAACAGGCCGCTGATGAGGTACCAGATCGCCACGACGCCGGCGGCGAACGCGACGGGCAAGAGTACGCGTGCGGTCATCCGGCTCATGACATCGCTCCCTTCAAGACGTCCGATATCTCGCTTGAGAGGGCGGCGAACTCCGCTGAGTATCGTGTGTGCTCATCGCGTTCAGCGCCGAAGGGGACGTCGTATTCGCGGATGATGCGGCCGGGATGCGCGCCCATCACGACGACGCGTGTGCCCATGTAGATCGCCTCGGCTATCGAGTGCGTGACGAACACTCCCGTGAACCGCTCGCGTTGCCACAGAGCGCGGAGGTCGTCGTTGAGACGTTCCCGGGTGAACTCGTCTAGGGCGCCGAATGGCTCGTCGAAGAGGAAGAGCTCAGGGTCGCGTACTAGCGAGCGTGCGAGGGATGCTCGCATTCGCATACCACCGGACAGTTGATGAGGGCGGTTCTGTGAAAAATC